>NZ_JAYWXI010000005.1:0-158649 GCF_036016955.1 Bergeyella anatis
TAACGATGAATGACCGAGCTACAGGATACACTTTTTTAGAACTTTTACAAGGCAAATCTGCGGAAGAAGTCCAGTTGAAAATAGAAAGAATAATTACTGAAAATCAATTGACTATACATACTTTAACTACTGATAATGGGAAGGAGTTTGCAAAGCACAAGGAGCTTTCAGAGCGTTTAAATTTTGATTATTACTTTGCTCATCCTTATCACAGTTGGGAAAGAGGCTCAAATGAAAACTATAACAAATTACTAAGATATTATTTTCCAAAAGGTTATGATTTTAGCCTGATAACACAAGAACGATTAAAGGAAGTTCAAGAAATTTTGAATACAAGACCACGCAAAAGATTTGGATTTTTAAGTCCAAAACAAGTATATTTGAAAACTATTAATAACAACGGAAAGTTACTTTTATAAGTTGAATCTAATTTAATTTACTAACGCTATTATACTATATGTTATCAGTTCAGGGGCTTGGCCTTCATCATGCGGGAAACTATCTTTTCAGGGACGTTAATTTTACTATTAAACGGGATGATAAAATCGGTTTGGTGGGGAAAAACGGGGCGGGAAAATCTACGCTTTTGAAAATTCTTTCGGGGGAGATTAATTTTTATGAGGGTCAGGTTGTTCCGGAAGGAAATATTACGATTGGTTTTTTGAAGCAGGATTTGGAGTTTGTGAAGGGGCGTACGGTTTGGGAAGAAACCAAGCAGGCTTTTGAGCAGATTAACGCATGGAAAGAGGAGCTGGAGGAGGTGAATCACCAGTTGGCGACTCGTACGGATTATGAAAGTGAAGATTATCACCAATTGATTCACCGGATGACCGATCTTAATGATTTACTGCATCATCATGACGCGTACAATTTGGAGGGGGATATGGAGAAGGTGCTTTTGGGGTTGGGGTTTAAGGCGGCGGATTTCGACCGTGTGACGGATACGTTTTCGGGCGGTTGGCGGATGCGCATTGAGCTGGCGAAGCTTTTGTTGCAGAATAACGATTTGCTTCTTTTGGATGAGCCGACCAACCATTTGGATATGGAATCTATTATTTGGTTGGAGAATTTTTTAAAGGAGTACCGTGGGGCTATTGTTTTGGTTTCTCACGACAAGCAGTTTATGACGTCGGTTTGCAATCGGACGTTTGATGTGAATAATAAGAAGATTGACGACTATAAGGCGAACTATACCAAGTATTTGGAGTTGCGTAAGGAGCGTCGCGAAAAATTGGAGCAGGCGAAGAAAAACCAAGATGCGGAAATCAAGCAGATGGAGGATAATATCAATCGTTTTCGGGCATCGGCGACGAAGGCTTCTTTTGCGCAGTCGTTGATTAAGAAGTTGGAGAAGATTGAGCGGATAGAGATCGATAACGAGGATGTGTCGAAGTTTAATATTCGTTTTGTTCAATCGGTTGTTCCTGGGAAAGTGATTTTTGAGGCAGAAGGTTTGGGTAAATCGTATGGTGAGAAAAAGATATTTGATGAGGTTGATTTTTTTGTGGAGCGAGGGGATCGGATTGCTTTGCTGGGGCAGAATGGGCAGGGCAAAACGACATTGGCTAAGATTCTTACCGGTGCGATTAAGGACTATTCGGGAAATTGGAATTTGGGGCATAATGTGAATATTGGGTATTTTGCTCAGAATCAGGAGGAGGTTCTTACGCCGGGCAAGACGGTTTTGGAGGAGGCTGAGGATGCGGCGACGGAAGAGACTCGTCCTCGGGTTCGCGATTTGTTGGGTAATTTTTTGTTTTCGGGTGAGGATGTTCAGAAAAAGACGCAGGTGCTTTCTGGGGGTGAACGTAATCGTCTGGCTTTGTGTAAGTTGCTTTTGCGTCCTTTCAATACGTTGATTATGGACGAGCCGACCAACCACTTGGATATCCAGTCGAAGGAAATCATCAAATTGGCGTTGCAGAAGTTTGAGGGGACGTTGATTGTAATTTCTCACGACAGGGAGTTTTTACAGGGACTTTGCGATAAGATTTTTGAGTTCAGGGATGGCAGGATGAAGGAATTTTTGGGAACGATTGATGATTATTTGGAATACCGTCAGAAGGAATCGATAAGGGAAATTTCGATGGAAAAATCCAAGTTGGAGGAGAAAAAGGGACTGCCGGTGGCGTTGGCTGAATCCAAAGAGGAGCCTCGGGAGGAGAATGTTGCGGCGGGGGCGAAACCGTTTTTGTCTAAGGCTCAGAAACAGTTGCAAAACAAATTGAAAAAGACGGAGGAGAAAATTGCCGATTACGAAAAAGAAATTGCCCAGTTGGAGGCGTTTTTTGCCAAATCCAATCCTACGGCGGAAGAATTGGCGAAATACGAGGCGCTGAAGCAGGAACTTTCCGAGGCGATGCAGCTTTGGGAGTCGATTGCTTTGGAGATGGAGGATTAGTGTTTTTCGGTGAGGTATTTCCAGTAGCGTTTGGGGAGGTTTTGAAGGTGGAGTTTCGGATTTTTTCTGGCGGCGATACCTGTTTTATGAAATAGCGCTGCCATAGTTTTTGGTAGGCTTTTTCTTCTTCGTGGAGGTTTTCGTGGAGGTTTGTTAGGGGGCTTTGAGGGAGGAAGAAGTCGGTTTGGTTCAGGTCGTAGAGCAGGCCGTAATGCCTTCGGGTATCAAAAATCATCCATTTTTGGTCGGCGTATCTTTTTTGGAAATGGGAGGTTAGCAGGGGGAGGACATTGAAGTCGGGATCTATTTTGGCAAAAAACATTTCGTCTTTGAGTTTTTCGAACCGAACAAAGGCTTTCATCCGATGGGTCTCTCTTTGAACGCTTTTTACGATTTGGTTGGTTTGGGCGATGAGGGGGTCTGCAAAGTTGAGCAGGGCATTGGCTTTGGGGTGTTGAATTAGGGTTTTTATGGCGTGCAGGATGAGGTTTTCCGCTTGGGGATTTTCGGAGAGGTAAACGTAAAATAAACAGGAACAGCCTTCTTTTCCAGCGAGTTGAAATACACGGTTGATGACTCTTTCGGCCAGTGCGGGTTCGGTTTGTATCGGTTCGGTTTCGGCGAAGAGACGGTTCTGATGGTGTCGGGCTTCGGGGAGTATTTCGACGTCTTGGTAGCGGTATTCAAAGGTTTTGAAAACGGCGGTTAAGAGGCCTTCAAAACTGCCGTCGTAGAGGAGGGTGTTCATTTTTTTTGTTTTGAAGGGTTAGAAGAGGGAGAGTTGTTGGCTGAAAGGATTTTTCCATTTGGATTGAACGCTATTGACGATCATTTGCCGAAAATGGACGTCGTCAATGAAACGGTTGAAAGGATTTGTTCCGGCTATTTCCATGAAATATTTGGCTCGGTTGGTGGCAACGCCCATTTTTTTTAGGTGGGAGAGGTCTAGTTTTTGGAAGCGTCGGGCTTGGACGATTTTATAGGCGGAGCGATGGCCTATGCCCGGGATGCGCAGTATCATTTCCAAGGGGGCGGTGTTGAGGTCTATGGGGAATTTTTCGCGATTTCTTATTGCCCATGCCAGTTTGGGGTCAAGTTCCAAGTCCAGAAAAGGATGGCTTTGGTCTACAATTTCTTCGGCGTTAAAGCCGTAGAAGCGCATTGGCCAATCGGCTTGGTAGAGTCGGTTTTCTCTTTGCAGCGGGACTTGGGAGAAGACCGACGGCAGTCTGGCATCTTCAATGACGGGGACGTAGCCGGAGTAATAAACCCTTTTCATTCCGAAGTTTTTGTAAAAATGATCGGCGACTTTAATGATTTTTAAATCGGTTTCATTGGTGGCGCCAACAATCATTTGGGTGCTTTGCCCTGCGGGAGCGAATCGGGGGGCTTGTCGGAAGCGTTTTTTTTCTTCTTGGTAGCGCTGCAGTTGGGTTTTGATGAGCCCCATGGGTTTTACCAATTCTATATGAGATTTTTCGGGGGCGAGCAGTTTCAGCCCACTTTCGGTGGGGATTTCCAAATTGACGGACAGGCGGTCGGCATAGAGGCAGGCTTCAGTTCGTCGCTGGCACCGGGGATGGATTTGAGGTGGATGTAACCGAAAAAACGGTGTTCGGTTCGGAGTTTTTTTGCAATTCGCACTAAACGTTCCATTGTGGTGTCGGGATCTTTGAAAATGCCCGAACTAAGGAAGAGCCCCTCGATATAGTTTCTCCGATAAAAATTTAGGGTAAGTTCCACCACTTCTTCTACGGTAAAGGCGGCTCTTTGGATGTCATTGGACTTTCGGGACACGCAGTAGGCGCAGTCGTAGATGCAGTGGTTGGTCAAGAGTATTTTGAGCAGGGAGATGCATCTTCCGTCTTCGTATAACTGTGGCAGATGCCGGAAGTGTGACTGTTTCCTAAGCCTCCTTTGTTGATTCTTTTTCCGCCGCTGGAAGAGCAGGAGACGTCGTACTTGGCGGCGTCGGCAAGGATTTCCAGTTTTTCTTTTAGGCGTTCGAAATTCATCGGAGTACAAAGGGGTTGAGGGGTCAAAATTAGTAAAAAAAGTGAGAGTCTTCAGCCTTGTGGATAACTTATGCTGGAGGGCATTTTAAGCGGGAAAAGGCTGGGGATGTCGTGTTTTTTAATGGTGGAATTATTTTTATTAAATTTGGTGGTTATAATCATTTACATACGACGAGATGAAAGGATTCCGTATTTTTATGTTGGCTATGGCATTGGGACCGGTGATTCAAGCTCAGAGCCAAAAATTTACCATGACCGAGGCGGTCAATGGCTTGAGGAGTAATTTGGCGGTGAAGTCCGTGGCTCAATTTTCGTTTGCTCAGGACGATAAATCTTCCATCCATCGGACGGAGAAGGGGTATCTTCGCACCGATTTGCATACGATGAAGCAAGACACTCTTTTATCTTTGTCTCAAATGAACCGTTTGATGCCGTCGGATAAGACGTTGAAACGTTTGCCTTCGGTTACTTTTTGGGCGACCGATCGTGCTTATTTCCAAGATAAGGGGACGTATTACCGTTTGGTGAAGGAACGTTCGGGATGGCGTTGTCATTTGTGGATGGCGTTGCCGGAGAATGCAGCGAACGTCCAGCTTTCTCCTGAAAAAAATGCAGCGGTGTATACCGTGGATAATAACTTGTACTATTACGAAAACGGGGTGGCTACGGCGATTACTGAGGAGAAAGAGCCTCATATTATTAGCGGTCAATCTGTGCATCGCAACGAATTTGGGATTGATGGTGGAATTTTTTGGTCTCCGGATCGTTCTCAAATTGCATTTTACCGAATGGATGAGCGTATGGTGGCTGATTATCCGATTGTGGATTGGTCGGTTACGCCGGCGCAAAATCATACCATCAAATACCCGATGGCTGGTGCAAAGTCCCATGAGGTTAGCTTGGGTATTTATGACGTTCGTACCAAAACCAAAAGGTTTTTGACTATTGAGGGGGATAAGGAGCAGTACCTTACGGCGGTAACGTGGAGTCCCGATTCCAAATTTATTTTTGTGGGGGTGCTTAATCGGGCTCAGAATCACCTTAAGATGAATCAGTACGATGCGTTTACGGGTGGTTTTGTGAAAACGCTTTTTGAAGAAAAAGATGAAAAATATGTGGAGCCGCAGCATTCTTTGTTGTTTTTGCCGGGTTCGACTAAAGAGTTTATATGGCAGAGCCAGAGAACGGGGTATAACCATTTGTTTCACTACCACTTGGATAAGGGATTGGTGGCCCAGCTTACCAAAGGAGACTGGTTGGTGACGAGTGTGTTGGGCTTTAACGAAAAAAAGAAAGAAGTTTACTTTGCTTCGACTAAAGAAACACCGCTGGAGAGGCATTTGTATAGTGTGAATTGGAGTACGCTGAAAATGCAAAAACTTACGGCGGCTCCGGGGATGCATACCGGGGTTTTGAGCCGTAGCGGAAACTGGCTGTACGATACCTACAGCAATGCGGAAACCCCCAGAGTGGGACGGGTTTTGAACACCCAAACGCTTAAGGGGCGTACGATTTTGGAAGCGGAGGATCCGTTGGTAAATTACGATCGGCCTCGGGTGCAGAACGTAACCCTGAAGGCAGAAGACGGCACACCGCTTTATGGGAAGTTGATTTTGCCGACCCGATTTGAGGCTTCTAAGAAATACCCTGTTATTGTGTACCTTTACAATGGTCCTCACGTGCAGTTGGTGACCAATGGGTTTCCTTCTTCGGGGAATCTTTGGTACGAGTACTTGGCTCAGAATGGTTATGTGGTTTTCACGATGGACGGAAGGGGATCGAGTAATCGAGGTTTGAAGTTTGAACAGGCGGTTTATGGCCGGCTTGGAACAGTGGAGATGGACGATCAGTTGAAAGGGGTTGCTTATTTAAAATCCTTGCCTTTTGTGGATTCCGAGCGGATGGGAGTGCACGGATGGAGTTTTGGCGGCTTTATGACGACCAGTCTTATGTTGCGCCATCCGGACGTTTTCAAAGTCGGTGTGGCCGGAGGTCCGGTGATGGACTGGGGGATGTATGAGATTATGTATACCGAACGTTATATGGGAGCGCCTCAAAACAACCCTGAAGGTTATAAGACGGCGAATCTTTTGGATAAAACGGCTAATTTGAAAGGAAATTTATTGGTGATTCACGGGGCTCAGGATGATGTGGTGGTTTGGCAGCATTCGATTAATTTTCTGAAGTCGGCGGTGGATCATGGGGTGCAGGTGGACTATTTTGTTTATCCGGGGCATGCTCATAATGTTTTGGGGAAAGATCGGGTGCATTTAATGCAGAAGGTAACGGATTATTTCGACCGCTATCTTAAAGACTAAATTTTTAGGTATTATGAAACGAGGGACAGTTTTGTTTTTTATCCTTTTGGGGATTTGGTTGGGTGCGCAATCGCATAAAGCTATTGATTTTGATGGGATTAGAAAGGCGGTAACGGATTCGGCTTCCACTTATTTTTATGAGCGGATGCTTTATCGTTTCCAATTTAATCCGACGGCAATAGATTCCTTGGAGGCCAAACATTTGTATTATGGGCGTTCTTTTTCGGGTTCTCGCTCTTCGGCGGTTTCGGATAAGTTTGAGTTTATCGAATGGATGAGAAAAGGCGCTTATGACAAAGCCATTGAAGAGGGCGAGCGATTGGTGTATGATAATCCTACTGATTTGGAGCTTTTGGGGTTGCTGACTCATGCGTATTCGCAGAAGGATCCTGAAAGTAAAAATCATGCTCTTCGGGGGCTTCAGTTTTCTAAGCTGGTGGAGACGGTTATCAAAAATGGTTCTACGGCGAAAGATTCGGCCTCTTATACGATCATGACTTTGGGGGATCAGTATGTTTTAGCGGGGATTATGCAGAAGGATTTATCGCTTTACCAACGTTCTTCCAAACCTTGGCGTTACGGTATGACGGACACTTGGAAGCGGAATGCGGGAAAAGAGAAGCTTATTTTTCATGTTGTCTATCCTGATTTTTTAGACCGTTAGAGGGGTTCGTAATGGCTGATGGCGACTTGGGGATGGAAGGCGAACATAAAGGTTTCTCGGCATTGGTTTTCGGAGGCGACATCTTTGCTTAGGAGGTATTTTCCGTCGATAAGGTCGATGAGAAGCAGCGTTGGCGTGTAGAACGTTAGGCCGATGCGGTGCTTGGTGGGATCTTGGATGTGGGATCCGATTAAATCCAAATTGAAAGTTTCGATAGGGAAAAAAGTATTACCCAAGACGTCGGGGAGGCTTTTGATTACACCTCCCAGTTGGGTGACGTAATTGCTGATGGAAGTGCAGAGCAGGTACGGAATTTGTGCAGCGTTCGGATTTTTGGCAAGAAGTTCCCAGTAGTTTTTTACGGGATTGTCTTTGGTGTCGAACGTTTGGTGCTGGATTTTGTATTCGAGATAAGAATCTTCAAAGACGTAACGATCCCAGGGGAGTTCGGATTCTTGGGTGATGACGATGCGGAAGGCTAGTTTTATTTTTGCTTTCATTGGGTGAAATTTATTCGAGGTGTACCGACAGGCATTCCACTTGGGTGCTTCGGGGGTGTTCTTTGGTGATAATGGCTCGGTAAGGGCCTTTGGGGATTTTACTTAGGCTTAGCGTAAGGGCGTGGGTGCCGGCTTTCAGGTTTAGTTTTTCCAGAATTTTGGCGACACGGTGGCCTTGTAAGTCTTCCAAATCCACGCTGACTAAGGCGGAGGAGGACAGAAGAAAGCGGATGACGGTTTCTTTTCGGAAGAGAATAGCGTTCATGATTCAGACTTCGATAAATAGAAGGAGGGCATCTTCGCTTAGCGCTTCGAATTCCAATTCGTCGGTGTCCCAAAGGACGATGGCATCTCGGTTTTCCATCAATCGGTTTTGAAACTCAAAGGCTCCGTGGAGCACCATTCCGAAAAGGGTGGCGTTCTTTTTTTGGGGCGTGTAGTTGCCTTCTTTACGACCGTCGTATAGCCCGATGAAATTGGGTAGGATTATTGTCTCCGAAAAGGGGAAAAAGCGGTTTTTTTCTTCGAAAGCCAAAACGTTTTTTTGAGGGGACTTATTTGGAGGTTGAGCCTCAAAATAAAGGACTAAAATATCCGAAACCTCATTGTTGAGAAGGTTTTTAACGTGTATCGGAGATTGAGGAGAGCGCGCGAGGGTTAGGCTTTCGCCGGCTTTTACCGATTCGTAGTAGTCGTTGATAATGATTTCGCCATAGAGGGGAAGGAGAACCGCGGTACATTCTTTATTGCAAGATAAATGATAGTCTGCATTTTCACTCAATACGATTTCCTTAACCGATTGCAGCCGTCCGGTTTTTTCTTCGTCGCTTAGGACGGATGTCGAAGCGGTTTGGTTGAAGTTTTCCCAAATGCGGAAGTCGGTTTTCAGTATTTTGGAAGGGGTTTGTACCAGCATGTTCTCCGTTTTTATGAAGGGTTAATTTTTTTGGGTTTAGGCGGAAACGTTTATGGTATGCGTGAGGGCAAATCCGGCGTCTACGCTTCCGGTGATGTTACTCATTTCGGTCGATGTTCCGTCGCCGAAGACATTGTCATTGGCATTGTAGGTGTAGCCGCTTAGTCCTTTGGTGTAACCTTTGGACGTTGCCGAATTGACTTGCACTACGGCGCTGTTGCTTCCTTCGGGAAAAGCGATTTGGGTAACCAGAAGAGAAGTGCCGTCGGCTTTATAAACGTGGACGTGGATGTGGGTGGCTCGACCTTGGTACCATCCCGGGAATATGGAGGTGAAATTCACCCGTCCATTGCTATTGGTGGTTTGTCTTCCTCTAAGGAAGTGGTTGCTGGTGTAGTTGGTGGATTGCATGGCTGTACCTCCGTACTCGGAATAGTTGCCGTCTTTGTCGCAATGCCAAATGTCCACAAGGGCTCCTTCCAAAGGGGCGCAGGCGTTATTGGTATTTTGGATGGTGATGACGATGCTAAGGTCGATACCGGTACGGTCGCCTACGATGTTGCTTCTGACCAGGGTATTGGGTTGTTTGGTAGGGAAAGGACCTTCGGTTTCTTTGTTGGTTACCGTGCAGGTATTTGTGCTGCTGCTTCCGGAAGAGGAGCCTGAGCTACTTTCCGAAGAGCTACTGTCGGTATTTTCATCGCTTCTGCAATGGGCTAAAACGGGAGCGGCGGCTAATGTTACGCCGGCAAGCCCCATGGTTTTTAGAAAGTTTTTTCGGTTGATGGGTTTCATCATTTAAATGATTTTTTAAAGGGTTTAAATGACCTGCTCTTTGGAGGCAGGTTTATTTTTGATCAAAGGTAATGGGTTGGTTTTAGCGGCAAAATAAAAAGAGGTAAACCCCTTAAATGTGCAGGTGAATTTTGGATTTTGGCGTTAGCCGTCAAAAAAAGCCTTCCGAAATGGGAGGCTTTTGGATGGGAATTCGTTTTTTTTGAAGACTTTAGATTTTCAGTATTTTGGCGATTTCCTCCCGATAGGTATCGCCTACGGGGATGACGAAATCGCCGAGGTTTATGCTTTTGTTGACGACGGACCTAATGTTTTTAACGGGGATGATGTACGAACGATGCACCCTTATGAATTCTTTCGGGGGGAGTTTTTCGATCAAGGCTTTCATGGAGGAGCGTGTGGTTATTTTTCCTTTTCCGACGGTATGGATTTGGACGTAATCGTCCAGTCCTTCGATGAGTAGAATTTCTTCGAGACGAATGTGGAGAAGTTTGTAGTCTGCTCGTACGGTAAGGGTTTGGTTTTCTTGTTCATGGGTTTGATTTCTTACTTTTTCCACGGCGTTTTTGAAGCGGTCGAAGGCGAAGGGCTTAACCAGATAATCCACGGCATTGACTTCAAAGGCGTCCACGGCATAATCGGTATAGGCGGTGGTGAAGATGACTTTGGTATTTTGGTCGATGGTTTTGTAGAATGCCAAGCCGTTTTGGGCGGGCATTTGAATGTCGAGAAAAATCAGGTCTACGGGGAATTTTTTGAGGTATTTTTGGGCTTCGCCTACGGCATTAAATGTTTTTTCCAAGGATAAGTAGTCAATTCTTTCGGCGTAGGCTTCGATGACTTTCAGGGCGAGGATTTCATCGTCCAAAGCGATGGCTTTTATCATGAGGTTGAATTTTTAAAGGTTAGAGATGGAGGGTTAATTTTAGGTGGTATTCGGACGGGGTTTCGTGGATATGGATTTGATGGCTTTGAGGGTAGATTTGGCGGAGTCTTTCTATTGTATTTTTCAGGCCGATGCGGGAGCGGTCGGTTTCGTTTACCGCGTGATTGACGATGTAGTTGAAAACTTCCAGATCGAGACGATTTTCGTTGATGATGATTTTAAGGTCTATTTTGGAGGTTTCTTCGGGATTGAATCCGTATTTGAATGCATTTTCGATGAAGTTGACCAAAATGAGCGGTGCAATTTTTGCATTTTCGGCGTGCCCAATCTCGGTGTAGGAATAGTCTAAAGAGTGGTCGGTGCGGATGAGTTGAAGGGCGATGTAGTCTTTAAGGTATTGGAGCTCTTTTTTCAGTTCCACGGTGTCTTTGCTGCTTTCTTGCACAACGTAGCGCATGACGTTGGAGAGTTTCAGGATGGCTTCGGGGGCGTCATCGGATTTCGTCAAAGCTAAGGAATAGAGCGAGTTAAGGGTATTGAATAAGAAGTGGGGTTGCAGTTGGTATTTCAGGTTTAGAAGTTCGGCTTTGGCTTTGGCTCGTTCCAGGGTTTGTTGTTCGATGGATTTAAACCAAAAGAAAGAACATAAAAAAGAAAAGGAAAAAGGCAGGAAAGAGCGAAAGATTGTGGTCCAAAAACTTCGGTTATTGGCATGGAGGTGCTTTGGAGACGAAAGTTGGAGCTCGTGGCTTGGAGGCTCCGCCGTTGGTAGGGCAATGAGGGTTTGGGGGAGAAGGCTGATGAGCACGAAGCTGCAAATAACCGAAAAGACAAAAACGGTGTATCGTTTTGGATTGAAAAACCGAGGAATGAGTACAAGCATGTTGAAGTAGAAAAAGGGCGATAAGCAAAACCGTTTGCAGCATTTCTCTCTGAAACATGGGGACGCGCAGCATGGAGAGGTTTTCGTCCAGATCGGGGGAGGAAAGAATGGGGATAAGTAGGAAAA
Organism: Bergeyella anatis; assembly: GCF_036016955.1. Taxonomy (NCBI): domain Bacteria; kingdom Pseudomonadati; phylum Bacteroidota; class Flavobacteriia; order Flavobacteriales; family Weeksellaceae; genus Bergeyella; species Bergeyella anatis. The sequence continues at coordinate 11,505 of NZ_JAYWXI010000005.1, forward strand.
TGGCGACAAGAAGGCAGTGGATGAACGGTTTGGATTGGGGCATGGGTTTGTTTTTGGATTAGGGAAAACGATTTGTCAAAGCAAATGTACCAAAAAAGGAGCGATTGTTTGGGGCGGTTTTGGTTGTATTTTTGTGGTTTTGGTGGTCTTGTTTTCGGGTTTACCTTTCGTTAATAATAATTTTTGTACTTTTGTGCGTCATTAATTATAAATTTACAAAAACAAAATAATTTATGGCAACAAATTCCAGAGCGCGCGAAACGACAGAAGCGATCGAACGTCTTTATGTTACTATGCGCCACCTTTTTTATAGAGGGTTCTTTAAGCCGGGCGGTGTTTCCGGCGAAACTATACGAAATTTATTGATGGTTATCTCTCCGGAGATTTACGGTTCGATGAGCACTCCCAATAAGGTTGAGTTGGACGGGCTGCTTTATGTCTTGGATCGCCTTCCTGAGGGGATTGAAGAGACGGCCTTTGTCCATTTGACTTCTGATGAGGGGTTTGCGAAGGGGAGTTTTGAGGTGATTGTACCGAAGAAGCGCCGTCGCAATTGTTACCGTATCGACGAGCATCAGATGAATATTGAGGTTTTACTGGGACGTTCGGAGATTTATGATATTCTTACGCACCTTACGTTTTTGTACATCGAGGCAGATAAGATTCGGGCTTTGGCTTACCTTAAGGACGAGGATTATCGTCCTACCCGGGCTTGGTCGATTATTGAGTCGGTGGCGAAAGGAGAGAAAAAAATGAGCCGGAAGGAAAAAGAAGTGGCATTGATTCATTTGTCTTCTCTTTTGGGGCGGACGTTCGACGAGGTTTTGCTTGCTTACAATAACTTTGGGGACGATAAGAACCCGGATCGTTTGTTTAAGATTATTTACCATTTGGGGAAAGTGAGTTTGGACGATCTTTTGGGGCTTCGCGAGCGTGAGATTTTCTTTAGTGCGATACTGCGCGAAAGGGTTGGTCACCATCTTTTCGGGGAGCGTTGGGCCAATAAGGTGAAACAGGTGTTGGTGGAGAATCAGTTGCATATGCGGCCTTTGCATATTATTTCGGCGAATATGCATTCGGTGAAGAATATGCTTTATGCTAATGATGCATTGGGGGTGAAGTTTCAGAAGGAAGTGGATTATGGGCTTTACGAGGAAATCAGCAATAAGAAACCGTTGCAGGAGAAAATTTTGAATTACTCGGAGCAATCGGGATTGATTTACATTGACGACGATAGCGGAAGCAATATTGACGTACAGATTATTGATTTGAGCAAAACCCACCTTAAAAATACGCCTTTCGGCGGTTTGGATTATAAGGGAGACGATGTGGTTTTGGTTTTCGATTATGCTTTCGGGGAGCAGGCTTTCGAGATTATGGACGAGCTTCTTCGCCCTTACCAGTACGAGCAGCAGTTGCATACGATGAAGGTGAAATCCGTTTCGATTATGGGTAAGGCGGGTATTTTGACTGGAGGTAAGGGGGATATTATGATTCCTACTTCCCATATCTTTGAGGGGACGGCCGATAATTACGTGTTTGAAAACGCTTTGAAATTAGAGGATTTTCAGGACGACGAACTTAAGGCTTATGAAGGTTCCATGATTACGGTGTTGGGGACATCGCTTCAGAACAAGGATATTTTATCTTATTTTATGAATACGACTTGGAAGGCTGTAGGATTAGAGATGGAAGGGGCTCATTATCAGAAGGCTATTCAGGTGGCTTCTAAGATTCGCCATCACATTTCCCCGGATTTGTTTGTTTGTTATGCTTACTATGCTTCCGATAATCCTTTGGAGACGGGAAGCACCTTGTCCTCGGGAGGGCTTGGGCTGACGGGGGTGAAACCGACTTATATGATTACCCTTAAAATTTTGGAAAAAATATTATTGTCGGCATCGAATAAAGCTTAGAAAAACGAAAAGCAGTCCACTGAGGACTGCTTTTTTATTTGGCCGAAGGGAGGTTCGTTTTATTCGGGGCTTTCTATTAAGGCTTCTGCTTGTTTGAGAGCGGCTTCTGTGATTTTGGCTCCGGAAAGCAGTTGGGCGATTTCCTGAAGCTTTTCTTCCGGGGATAGAACCAGGATATTGGATTGGGTTTTTCCGTCCACTTCTTTTTTTACGACTTTGTAGTTGCGGTCGCCTTTGGCTGCGACTTGGGCGAGGTGGGAAATGACGATGAGTTGGAGATTTTGCGCCATTTCTTTCATTACTTTACCCATTTCGTCGGCTACTTTTCCTGAAACGCCGGTGTCGATTTCATCCAAAATAAGGGTTGGCAATTGGTTGTTTTCGGCCATGATTTTCTTTACGGCGAGCATCACTCTGGAGCGTTCTCCTCCGGAGATGGCGGTATGGATTGGTTTTAAAGGAAATCCTGCATTGGCGCGGAAAAGAATGGCAATGTGTTCTTTTCCGAAAGGCGTAAAGTCTGGAGAAGGCGAAAGTTCAACTTCAATTTTGGCTTTTTCCAATCCTAAGCTGGCGAGCAGGGTTTCGGTTTTTTGAATGAAATCGGAGCGGTGCTTTTGTCTTTTTTTTGAAAGTTCGTCCGAGAGGGTGGTCAGAAGCTTTTTTTGATTTTCGATTTTTGCTTCGGTATCGGCAATGTGTTGTTCCGCGTCGGAGAATCCCAGTTGCTCCTCTGCTAAATTGTCGCGTAGGGTAACGAGTTCTTCCACGGTTTGGACGTTGTGCTTCAAAAATAGCGTATTGAGGCGGTTGGAAGCCTGGGCGAGTTGCTCGCGGGTTTCGGGATTGAGGTCGATTTTTTCGGCTTCGTCCTGAAGTTCAAAAAGCAGGTCTTTGAAGTCGATGAAGAGGCTTTCGAATCGTTCTTTCAGCGGTTCGAAGTGATGGGAGAGTTCCGTAGTGCGGCTCAATCGGCTTCGGATATCGTTGAGTTGATCCAGTAGTCCGATTTCTTCCTGATCCATCCTGACTAAGATGAGGTTTAGATTTTCGGAGATGGCTCCTGCATTTTCCAACGTGGCCAATTGGGCTTGCAGGTGTTCCCAATCGGTCGCGTCCAGTTGGGCTTCTTCCAGCTCTTGGAGTAGGAACTGTTTGTAGTCGTTTTCGCGCAATCCTTCGGCTTGTTTTTGCTTTAGGGCTTCGAGTTGGGTTTGCCATTGTTTCAGTTGGCGAAACTCGTTTTGGTAACGTTTAAGGGTTTCCGAATTATCGGCCAATCCGTCGATAATCCCGAATTGATAGGCCTCGCTAAAGAGGTCGGAGGTTTCGAATTGGGAGTGGATGTCGATAAGGTTGGCGGCCAGTTGTTTTAAGACGTCCAAGGTGACAGGAACATCGTTTACGAAAGCGCGCGACTTTCCGCTGGGAAGAATTTCCCGACGGACAAGGGTTTGAGAATCGTAGTCCAAATCGTTTTCATCGAAGAAAGGGCGTAGATTTTCGGCGATGGTAAATTCGGCTTCTACAACGGATTTTTGTTCGGTGTGGTTTAGAACTTTGGTGTCGGCTCTCTCACCCATCAGTAGCCGAAGGGCTCCCAAAATGATGGATTTTCCTGTGCCGGTTTCCCCTGTGATGACCTGAAGGCCTTTTTCCAATGTGATGTCCAACGAGTCGATCAGAGCAAAATTCTGTATGAAAATACGGTTCAGCATAGCGGCTTTCAAAATTAATGAAAGCGTAAAAATACTACTTTATTTGCCTATAATCAAACCGGGAGGGGAGAGTGGAAGACTTTACTTCCATTTATTCCATTTGGTTTCGGCGTCTTTGGGTGAAAATATATTCATCAGGTTTCGGAGTTCGCTGATATTAACTTCTGTATTGGCTCCGTTGGCAAAAATATCGTAGATTTCGTTTCGTTTGGTTTCGATGAACAGGTTGAACGGATAGTTCAGTTGAAAATTGTTTTCGTAGTACTTTAAGTTGAGAAGCGATTGCCCGATGACCCGCTTGGCAGAACTTTGGTTCGCGTTATGAAGGTTGTCTAATCCGTTGCGGTGGTAGGCGTAGAAAGTGCTTCTTAAGATTTTGCTGTCTTGTTTCAGAAGGTTGTCGATGAGGTTGGCTCGGCTTCTAGGGCCTTCGGTTATTGCCCATCCTCCAAAGCGTTGGTTTTGGGAGTTTTGAGCAATTTTTTGAGCGGTTTGAAACCATTGCTGTCCTCCGTTTTGGCTGAAACTGTCGGCGTCATAGCCCAATATCATGTAAATGTAAAAACTAACGACGTCGATGAGATTTTTTCCGGAAAACTGTCTTTCGTTGAAGACGAGATTTTCGTTTTCGTTGTATTCGAATTCAAAATTGGTGTCGTTGATGTTGAGAAGAGGGGTCTCATACGTGCTGTTGAATACGGGACGTACGGCCTGCACCACGATGGAGGATTTAAAGCGGTTGTTGCCTTCCCGCGAGTTGATGATGATGGAAAAGTTGCATTTTATTTTTTCGAAATTTTGGAGGTTTTTTCCTGTCCAGCTGGTATTGTTGATGAAGTTTTTGAGGCTTTTTTCCAAAGTTTGGTACACTTGGACGTTGCTTCCTCCCATTTGCTGGTGGTTGACGGAAACGCCTGCCAAAAGCTCCTGAGCATGGATGGTATAGCTAAGAAGAGTAAAGGAGAGTAGGAGAAGTAGTTTTTTCATCACTCGGAAAGTTATGTTACTATCAAACGTTTTTTTCGGGGGATTATTTTGAGGCTTTTGCTTCGATGGTGTCCAGTAAATCTTTGGCCACGTCGGTTTTCGATTTTAAGGGGAAATCAAGGGTTTGGTCGGGAGAAATGATTTTTATTTTATTGGTGCTGTTTTGGAAGCCCGCACCGGGATCTTTCAAAGAATTGAGGACGATAAGGTCCAGATTCTTCCGTTTTAATTTATCCTTTGCGTTTTCTTCTTCGTTTTGGGTTTCTAAGGCAAAACCGACCAAGAAATGGTCTTTTTTTTGATCCCCCATGGCTTTTAGGATGTCGGGGTTTTTAACGAGTTCGATGACGAGATTGTTTTCGTTTTTCTTTATTTTTTCCTTTGCAATGGTTTTCGGAGCATAATCGGCTACGGCGGCACTGGCGATGGCAATTTGAGCCGAGGCGTAATGCTGGAAAACTTCATCATGCATTTCTTTGGCGGAAACGACGCGACGAAGCGTAATGTTAGAGTGGCGGACAGAAAGAGAACTCGGTCCGCTGATTAAGATCACTTCGGCTCCTCTTTTTGCGGCTTCTTCGGCTATGGCGTAGCCCATTTTTCCCGAAGAATGATTCCCGATAAATCGGACAGGGTCAATGGCTTCATAAGTAGGACCGGCGGTGATGAGAACTTTTTTATTTTTCCAAAAATGGGAAACTTGGGTGGTTTGGAAATGCTCGGAGACCATTCGGGCGATGGTTTCAGGTTCGGCCATTCTGCCTTGCCCTTCCAAGCCACTGGCAAGTGCGCCGAATTCGGCAGGAATGATGGTATGACCGAAGGCTTGAGCCTTTTCTAAGTTCTGCTTGGTTGTCGGATGGGCATACATATCCAAATCCATGGCAGGAGCGATAAACACGGGGCATTTGGCGGACATATAGACGGTTGTGGCCAAATTATCGCATAACCCGTGGGTTAGTTTTCCTAACGTGTTGGCGGTGCATGGCGCAATAAGGATTAAATCGGCCCATAAGGCTAAATCGACATGGTTATTCCAGGTTTGGTGGTTGGTCCAAAACTCACTCAGTACTTCGTTCCCGGAGAGGGTGGCCAGTGTGGCAAACGAAACAAACTGAGCGGATGAAGGTGTCGCTACAATGCGGACCTGGGCTCCTTTCTTTACAAAATCTCGAACCAACATGTTGGTTTTATAAGCGGCAATTCCTCCGGTAATGATCAATAGGATGTGCTTTCCTTGTAGCGGCATGGTGATGGTTTTGAAAAAGCTGGTAGCGAATTTACTGAAATTGTTTCAAAAAACAACACAAGCCCCATCGGGAAGATTTCCTGATGCGGCTTGTGGGGTATTGTTTTTGCGTAAAAGCCGATTATTTTTTCTCGTCGGTTTTTCGGAAATAAACCTCCTCGTTAAGCCATTCTTCGATGGCAATGGAAGTGGGCTTAGGGAGTTTTTCGTAGTGTTTGGAGATTTCAATTTGTTCTCTATTCTCGAAAACTTCCTCCAAAGTGGTATTGTGTACAGCGAATTCGTCCAGTTTGTTGTGAAGCTCGGTACGGATTTCCGCATTGATTTGTTCGGCTCTTTTACCCATGATGACGATTGCTTCATAGATGGAACCTACTTTTTCTTCGATTTTGTTTCGGTCATACGTTACCGTGGTAACTTCGGCTTTGGTATCTTTTACACTCATTGTCAGTGATTTGTTTGTTTTTAGGGTTGCAAAGATAATTAATTTCTTCTAATCTTGAAAGTCGCTGCCGGCGCTGGGCTTGCTGCGGTAGCACTATCTCTGCTGATTTGTTTTTGCTGGTCTTTTTCCCAATGAACAATTTTGCTGGCTTCGCGCTTTTTTTCGCGCTCTTGTTCCTCGGCTTGCAGTTCTTTTTGTTTTTTAGCAATTCTTTCCCTTTCGGCCTCTACGTGTTCTTTGGTTTTAGCGAATTTTACTTTTTCGGCTTCTAATTTTTTCCGAAGGTCGGCCGCCGTTTCGGCTTGCGAGGATCCCGCTCTTTCTTTCTCGATAAATTTGGCGTAAGCCAATGCGCTTTCCAGGCGGTCTTCTTTTTTATCGTATAAAGAATTGATAGCCAATTCGTATTTGGATTTGAGGATGTACTCGTAGATGGTAAACCGTAGTTTGGTGCTCGGGAAATCTTCCAAAACGTTCTCGAAAGCTACGTCAGCAGCTTTATATTCAGCCATTTTAAAATACTGTCTGGCGTTTTCGTAGGCTTTGAATTCCTGTTTGTAGGAGAGCTCTTCGATCAGGGTATTGATGTTTTTGGAACGCTCCGAATTGGGGTATTTGTTGAGGAAGTTTTGCAACTCGTTGATGGCCAGCTCGGTATTGGATTGGTCTAGATTGTAATCCAACGATCCCTCGTAGTAGCAAAGGGCGGACATATAGGCGGCCTCCTCGGCTCTTGGGTCATCGGGAAACGTTACGGAAAAGTTTTTGAAGTGATGGCCGGCCACCCGGTATTGTTTGTCGTAGTAGTTCGCAAAAGCCGTATTGAAAATCACGGTTTTGGCGTCATCGGTTCCGGCGACCAGTTTGGGAAGTCTCTCGTAGAGGCTGATGGCTTGGGTCCATTTTTTTTGTTCAAAATAGCTGTTGGCTGTTTTAAGGATAAAATCTTTATCTGCACTTTTCATGGCGTCATCGAATGCTTTGTTGCAAGATGCCGCTAAAATCCCCACTAAAAACAGGGCAATTACTCTTTTCATAAATTGTTTTCGGTTTCAGGAATTTGCCTTCCTATGCGTTTGCAAAAATATAATTTTTTTGGCAATAGATTTTTTTTTATGATACTTTAACGCTGGATCGGGTCGGGTTGGTAGCCTAAGAGCGAAAAAATCGTTTGGTAGTTGCTGGCTTTTATTTTTTGCTCGGCTTGTTTTATGAAATCTTCGGGTTTTCCGGGGAGGTAATTTTCAAAGAAGGTTCGGTTTCTTATGGCGAATACGGCCGACCCAATGATATAGGTAAGGATGTCTTCGGGTTTGGGAGCGTAATGAAAAACCCCTGAGGCAATCCCTTTTTTAATGACTTCGTCAATTTTTTCGGTGGCGGTTTTGTAGAATTCCACCAGATCGTCTTTCACCAGTTCGGTGTGTCGGATTTCTTGTTTCACAAAAGCGTGAAAGTAATGAAAACGAAACATTTGGTTGATGATGAAGCGTATGATTTCCTTCATCTGCATTTCGGGTTTGCCTTCGCGGATGGTGTGGGCGAATTCCGAGAAGCTTTCTCTTGTACGCTGCACGCGGTATTGGTAGAGATAGGCCAACATTTTTTCTTTTGAGCCGAAATAGTACGAAATCATGGCCACGTTGATGCCTGCTTTTTGGGAAATATCTCTTACGGAAGTTCCGTCGAAGCCTTTTTGGGCGATCAGTTCTTCGGCAACGTCCAAAATGTGGATTTGTTTCTCCGTAAATTTCTTTTTCATCGTTTTACCTTTAGGTTCGAGTAAAATTAATTTTTTTTGGCAAGCCAACCAATGGTTCGGGCTATTTCTTTTTTTGTTTAAATTTGGAGAATGTATTGTTTTGATTTTCACCATCATCACCGTTTACGTGAGGGAGGGATTTATAATTTATCGCTTTGGGAGGAGGTTCCCGAGCGTTTTTTTTCGGTGGGGCTTCATCCTAGAGAAGTGTCGTCGGCTTCATCCGAGGCTTTGGATTGGGTTAGGACGGTGGCGGAATCTCCTTTTTGTGTGGCTTTGGGAGAGAGCGGTTTGGATGCTTTGGTGCAGACGCCTTTGGAGGTGCAGCGGGAGGCTTTTTTGAGGCAACTTGCCTGGGCAAACGAATTGGCCAAACCGGTGATTGTCCATTGTGTTAGATGTTATGGGGAGATGCCGAAGTTTTTAGGTGAAGCGGAAACCCCTCTTGTGATTCATGGTTTTAATCGAAAAGCGGCTATTGCGGAGGTTTTATTGAAGGCGGGGTTTTATCTCTCGTTTGGAAGCGCAGTGCTAAGCAATGTATCTTTGCAGCAGACATTGCAGCGGATTCCTTTGGAGCGGTTTTTTTTGGAAACGGATGATAGGGCGGTGGCCATTGAGGCGGTTTACGAAAAAGTGGCAGAGATTAGAGGGCTTTCTTTGGCTCACCTTCAGGAGCAGATTGCCGAGAATCTTTTTAGGATAGGGATTCCAAATGTAGAGAAACTGAAAAAATGAAAAAAATGAGTGAAAAGTGGTTGGAGCGCACGGAGCTTCTGATAAAGGAAAAAGGAATTGAACGATTAAAGGCGGCTCATTTACTGGTGGTGGGGCTTGGTGGTGTGGGTTCGTTCGCGGCGGAGTTTTTGGCTCGGGCGGGTGTGGGCCGTATGACGATCGTCGATGGCGATACGGTGGATGTGACCAATATCAACCGACAACTTCCGGCTTTGCATTCTACGGTTGGCAAGACCAAGTCGGAAGTGGTTGCGGCGAGGCTTTTGGATATTAATCCGGATTTGGAACTGACGGTGCTTACGGAGTTTCTCAATCCAGAGAGCATGGGGGCGGTGTTGGATTCGGCTCGGTTTGATTACGTTTTGGATTGCATTGATAGCGTGACGCCGAAGCTGGAACTGATAAAAGAGGCTCGGCGGCGGAAGATTAAGCTGATTTCCAGTATGGGAGCTGGTGGGAAAACCGATCCTTCCAAAATCATGGTGAAGGATATTAGCAAGACGTATAATTGTTATTTGGCCAAACAGGTGCGTAAACGATTGAAGCGTGAAAGTTTACTTCAGAAAGGGTTTAAGTGTGTTTTTTCTTCGGAACTTCAAAACGAGGAAAGCCTTAAAATGACGGACGGGACTAATTTTAAGCGGTCGTTTTACGGTACGATTAGTTTTATTCCGGCGGCGTTTGGGCTTTTTGCGGCGGCAGAAGTTCTTAATTATCTTTTGAAAAACGATAAGAAACACTGAGACAGCGGCTGATGAAAACACAGGGGTATTCCAAAACGGAGAAGCTTAAACAAAAAAAACAAGTGGCTTTGCTTTTTGAAAAGGGAAAGTGGAAAAGCAGTGGCCGGCTTCGGGTTATTTCTTGTCCCGTTGAGGGATTGGGGACAATGAAGGTTGGGGTTTCGGTTTCCAAACGGAATTTTAAACGGGCGACAGATCGCAATCGCATCAAACGTCTGTTGAGGGAAGCGTATCGTTTGAATAAATCTTTATTTGCTTCGGCGTTTGGTGCGCAGGGGGTGGCGATGATTTTTTGGGTTTCCAAGGATTTCCCAAAGCATTACAAGGAGGTTGAGGCCGAGTTGGTCAAGTTGTGCGATTTGTTAATGAAAAAAACGGCGGATTAGCATGTTTTTTGTTGGACAGAACTGAAAAAAGTTGATATGTTTGAAAATATGCCTTATTTACCTTATTTCCTTAGTGCGTTCATGGGGATAGGTTTGGCGGCGGCGACGGGGTTTCGTGTTTTTTTGCCGATGTTTTTGGTTAGTTTGGCGTCCTATATGGGATGGATTCCGATGAATGCTCAATTTGAATGGCTTTCGGGATTGCCGGTTCTCATTACGACGGGAATTGCGATGGTGGTGGAGGTTTTGGCTTATTATATTCCCGTGGTGGATTCGTTTTTGGATATGCTCTCGGTGCCTTTAGCTACGGTAGCGGGTTCGGTTTTGTTTGCCAGCCAATTTGCGGATCTTGGGGGATTTTCCCAGTGGGCACTCGCTCTGATTGCGGGAGGGGGAACGGCGGCGGTTATCAGTTCGGGATTTGCGGGGACTCGGGTGGCTTCGACGGCGACTACTGGAGGATTGGGCAACTCGACTGTAGCGACTACGGAAACGGCGGGTGCAGGAGTGATGTCGGTTTTGGCTATGATGGCGCCTGTGGTAGCGGTTATCATGGCGGTAGTGCTTGTGATTTCGGTGTTGGTTTTGGGGCGTAAAATGATGTCGAAGCTCAAACGTTTTAACCGTAAACCGTCTTCCAAGATTATTGAAGTGGAAGTTGTAGAAACTAAAGAAATCGAATAAAAAATGAGGCTCAAGGCCTCATTTTTTATAAAGGTTTAAGTTTTACCGTGAAGTGTCGCAGGATGTCGGGTTCCCAAACGATTTGATACCCTTTTCGGATTTCGTTTCTTTGGTCGTAAACTTTTTTCAAGGCTGTGGCCACGTAGTCCATGTGGTTTTGGGTGTAGGTTCGTCTTGGGATGGCTAGCCGTACGAATTCGGTTGCGGGATAGCGGTTTTCTCGGGTTTGAGGGTCTCTGTCGGCCAGTATGGCTCCGATTTCCACGCCTCGGATTCCGGCTTCTTTGTACAATGCTATGGCGAGGGTTTGAGCGGGAAATTCCTCTCTTGGAACATGAGGTAAGAATTTCAGAGCGTCGATAAATACGGCATGGCCTCCAATCGGTTGTTGGACGGGAATACCGTAGTCAATCAGTTGTTTGCCGAGGTATTCCACTTGGGAAATCCGGCTGGTGAGGTATTCCATTTCCGTGCTTTCGTCCAACCCGACAGCCAGGGCGGCCATGTCTCTTCCGCTCATTCCTCCGTAAGTGATGAAACCTTCGTAGATGATGGTGAAATTGGCGGCGGTTTGGTAGACGTGCTCGTTATTCAAGGCGATAAATCCCCCGATGTTGACTAATCCGTCTTTTTTTGAGCTCATGGTCATGCCTTCTCCGTAGGAAAACATTTCCTTGCAAATTTCTTTGATACTTTTGTTTTGGTAGCCTTCTTCTCTTTTTTTAATGAAGTAGGCGTTTTCTGCAAAACGGGCGGCGTCGAAGTAAATGGGGATGCCGTAGCGGTCGGAGAGTGCTTTTACGGCTTTTATGTTTTCCATGGATACGGGTTGGCCGCCGGAAGTATTGCAGGTAACGGTAATTAAGCAGAATGGAATTTGCGCTTTGGGGTAGGTTTGGTAGACTTGCTCCAGTTTTTTCAGGTCTAAATTGCCTTTAAAAGGGTGGCCAAGAGCGGTGTCGAAGGCTTCGTCAATGGTGCAGTCGATGGCTTTGGCCTTTCGGAATTCGATATGGCCTTTGGTAGTGTCGAAATGCGAGTTTCCAGGCACGACGTGCCCTTCTTTAATTAGGGTGGAAAAAAGAATATTTTCGGCGGCTCGTCCTTGATGAGTGGGGAGCAGGTGGGTGAAGCCGGTAATTTGCTGGACGGTTTTTTTTAATTCGAGGAAGGACTTGGAGCCGGCGTAGCTTTCGTCCCCGGTCATCATGGCGGCCCATTGTCGGTCGCTCATGGCTCCTGTTCCGCTGTCGGTTAACAGGTCGATAAAGACTTTGTCACTTTCTAAATTAAAGAGGTTATAATGCGCGGCGGCTATCCATTCTTCCCTTTGTTCGGGGGTGGATTGGCGGATAGCTTCAACCATTTTGATGCGGTAGGGTTCGGCGTAAGGAAGTTTCATAACGGATTTTTTGTGAAATTAAAATGTAAAAGGAAATAGCCTCGGAGATTTTCGGGCGTCATCGTTTAAGACGGGTTGGTTTTAAACGCTTTCAAAACAAAACTTAAATAATTTCACAGTCTCATTCCGGTGCCTTGAAGACGTTGTCGTCGGAATGGAAGCCTGCAATTCCTCCACTCACCGCGAATTTCATGGCGGTAGCAGCAGACATGCCGACCACGGGTTTGGTGTTTTGGATTTGAGTGATGATAACCCATCCTGATATGGCGTAGCTGTGAGGAAGGTAAACGGCCACGTAGTCGGATTTATCTACGGCGCCCATGTCGTTTTGGGTTAGAAAGCCGATGCGCCATATTTCGGGAGACTCGTTGGTTTTTACCCATACGGGGTGCTTGAATTTTTTTTTGTCGCCCACAAAAGAAGACATGACGTCTTTGGTAGGGGTGTAGATGTGCTTTATTCCGGGGGTCCGCTCCAGGAAGTGGTCCAAACGGTCGAAGATTAGCCTTCCGAAAACGAGTTTGTTGCCGAGAAATCCGATGGCGACAATCGCAGTGATTACCAGTAGGAAAGTGATTCCGGGGTAAAGATTTTCCGAAAGAAAAGGAATGCTGCTGTCAATGGCCGAAACCACATACCAAATGACGAAAATCGTTAGTCCGAAAGGTCCGATAATCATCAGTCCCTGAAAAAAATATTTCAGGAAAAGATTGATGATGCTTTCGGTTTTTATTTGTTTCATTGGGTTTGTCGGGTGATTGATTTAACCATGGATGGTTTCTTTGGTGCCGTAGCCGGCGATGATTTTGGCTTCGTACTCCAGCCATTCTTCCCATCTTTGGTTTACTTTTTCGGGGTCGCCCAATTCTCTTGCAAAACCAATGAAGGTGGTGTAGTGGTTGGCTTCGGAAATCATTAATTCGCGATAGAAGGTTTTTAGTTCTTCGTCTTTTATGGTTTCGGTCAGGACTTTGAATCGTTCGCAGCTGCGGGCTTCAATCATGGCGGCAAAGAGCATTCTGTCAATGATGAATTCTTCCCTGCTGCCCTGAACGATGAATTTGAACAGATCGTTCACGTAATCGTCCTTGCGTTGACGTCCCAGTTGGTAGCCTCTTTTTTTGATGATTTCGTGGACTTGCCCGAAATGCTCCAGTTCTTCCTGAGCGATGGCTAATAGCTCGGTTACGATTTCGGGGTACTCGGGAAGCATGGTGATTAGCATGATGGCGTTGCTGGCGGCTTTTTGTTCGCACCAGGCGTGATCGGTAAGGATTTCACTGATGTTTTCTTCGGCTATATTGGCCCAACGTGGATCGGTCGGAAGTTTTAATTTAAACATTATTTTTTGTTTTTAAAGATTTACTACGGGGGGTGCTTTGCTATTCGCCCCGAAATTTTTCGTAAAAATAAGGGAATTTTAATAAAAGCAAAAGAGAAAAAACTCTATTTTGATTCTCAACGGTCGGCGGTTTTCGCTCTTAAAAAGCTTAAAAACTGCCAGCCTTTAGCATCCACCCATTTCAGGCCTTCGGCAATGACTATTGCCAACAAGACGTTGATGGCATATACGCTAACCATGAGCACTCCCCAATGAAGGTTGTCTTTTAGAGGAACGACGATAAAGTAAACCAACGACGAACTGATTCCTTGGGCGAAATAATAAAAAATAGCATTCCGTCCGATGTAGTTGATGAAATTGTCCTTGGTTATTTTTAGACGGTTGTAAAGAACGAAAAGGGTTGCTAAAGAGAATAAGGCCCACAGGGCGTAGGGGATTTTCGGAGGAAATTTTTGTTTGTTCATTTTGTAGAAAATTTCACTGCCGTAATGCCAAAACATTAAAGCAAGAGCAAGGGCGATGCCTCCATAAAGTACGGGAATCCATTGGGTGGGGATTCGTTTTCCTTTCATTTTGTTTGCTCCGAGGAACAGGGCGAGGTATAAGGCGACGTATCCTACCTGACCGGAAGGATAATACTGAGGGAAAAGATTAAAAAGAACGAAAAGCCCCAAGCAGAGGGCGATAAATCCGTTGAGATGTTTGGGGAAGAACCTCAAAATAAGAACGCCGAAAACCGTTAAAATAAAATAAACTTTAAGGTACCAAAAGCTGCCCATAACCACAGGGAAGGTGTCGGCATTGGTGTAAGAGTGAAGATACCAGTTGCCTAGATTTTGCCACTGAGGAATGTCAGAAATGTTTTGAGGGACGTATTTTGAGCCGAAAGTGGCGTAGAATTCCTGCATCCATTTCAGGCCGAACCAATGCAGTCCGATTACTTTGAAGAGGTAGTCCAAAAAGAAGAGAAAGGTCACGAAAATCATGAAAGTGATTTGGAGCTTCAATAGGCGGTAAAACGTTTTTTCGAGGTTTCCGCCGGAGGTGATTCCGCTTAGGGCAAAGAACAAAGGAACGTCGAAAAGCAATGAGAGGACGCGCCATTCCGTAGGGACGTAGAACTGTCCGGACCAAAAAACGGTATGGATGAAAATAATGGAAAGGGTGGCCATGCCTTTGGCAAAGTCAATGTATAGATCTCTTTTCATGGGGGAAAATAAATTATAATCTGAGATTCAAAGATAGTGAAAGCCTCAGAATATCGAAAGGAGATTTTTGTTGGTGTTTTTTTGAGAGAATAAAACGGGTAAAAAAGCCTTTGTGCTGAAACGAAGAGAAATAGCGACAGAATTTTCTTCGGAATTGTTTGTGTTATGAAAAAAAATCTTATTTTTGCAAACTCAAAATAGAATATTAACAACTAAAAATTTATAAACAATGTTTGCAATTGTAGAGATAGCAGGGCTTCAATACAAAGTTGAGCAAGACCAGAAGTTGTTTGTAAACCGTTTGAAAGGAGAAAAAGGAGACAAAGTTTCTTTTGATAAAGTTCTTCTTACTGTAAACGGTGCTACAACGGTTGGCGCCCCGGCTGTAAGCGGTATCACTGTTGATGCTGAAATTTTGGATCACTTTCAGGCGGATAAAGTTATCGTTTTCAAGAAAAAAAGAAGAAAAGGATACGCTAAAAAGAACGGTCACAGACAGCAATTGACTCAGATCGTGATTACTGGAATTACAGGATTTGAAGGTTCTAAAAAATCATCGGCAAAGAAAGAAACAGCAGCAAAGGCTGAGGCTTCTGACAGAGCAACGGTTGATTTGGGAGAGGATCACGAATTGAACTACAAACTAAAGAAGTTTAACCTTTCTCAGTCTAAAGACAATAGAGAATTGCTAGTGTCTTTGGGAACGGCTTTGAAAGAGGAGTCTGGTAAAGATGTTCTTTTGCACGAGGAAGTGGATGCTTTGATTGAGAAGAATATCGAGAAATTCGCAGCAAAAAAATCATAAAATAAAACCCTAAGAAGAAATGGCACACAAGAAAGGAGTTGGTAGCTCCAAAAACGGTAGAGAATCGCACTCCAAAAGACTTGGGGTAAAGATTTTCGGAGGTCAGGAAGCAATCGCGGGTAATATCATCGTGAGACAAAGAGGAACGACTCATCATCCGGGTGAAAACGTGGGAATGGGTAAGGATCACACTTTGTTTGCGCTTGTTGACGGTAAAGTAGTTTTTACTAAGAAAGCAAACAACAGATCTTTTGTATCTGTAGAACCAAACGCATAGTTTTTTAATACGTTTGAATAAAAAAATCCCGAAGCTTTTGCCTCGGGTTTTTTTATGCTTATTTATAAAAAGAATAAAAGAAAAAGCGGGGTATGTTTTAACTAAAACAAGCGAAGCTCTTTTATAGAACTTCGCTTGTTTTTTTTAAGATTCGGGACGATTAATCTTTGGCCTCGGTCTTTAGGTAAAGTTCGTCCAATTGTTCTTTGGCGATTGGGCTAGGGGCGTCTATCATGACGTCTCTTCCGCTGTTGTTTTTTGGGAAAGCAATGTAATCGCGTATAACTTCGTTACCGTCCAAAATAGCTACCAATCGGTCGAAACCAAAGGCTAGTCCGGCGTGAGGAGGTGCGCCGTAGCGGAAGGCTTGTAGGAGGAATCCGAATTGGGCTTCGGCTTCTTCTTTGGAAAAGCCCAGAAGGTCAAACATTTTGCTTTGAAGTTCTTTGTCGAAAATTCGGACGGATCCTCCGCCAATTTCGTTGCCGTTCAATACCATGTCGTATGCGTTGGCTCTGGCCTTGCCCGGATTGCTAGTGAGTAGTTCGATATCTTCGGGTTTTGGTGAAGTAAACGGATGGTGCATGGCATGGTAACGTCCGGATTCTTCGTCCCATTCTAATAGGGGGAAATCTACGACCCAAAGTGGGGCGAATTCATCTCCTTTTCGGAGACCCAATTGGTTGCCTAACTCCATTCGGAGGGCGGAAAGCTGGGTTCTTACCTTCGTGGTTTCTCCGCTTAGGATTAGCAGAAGGTCTCCAGGTTGGGCTCCGAAGCGCTCGGCGATACGTTTTAAATCGTCTTCATTATAGAATTTATTGACGGAAGAGGTCAGGGTACCGTCGTTTTGATATTTAATCCAAACCATTCCTGTAGCTCCTATTTGTGGGCGTTTTACCCATTCGGTCCAAGCGTCGATTTGTTTTCGGGTATAGTCGGCACAGCCTTCCACGTTGATTCCCACTACCAGTTCGGCTTCATCGAAAATCTTGAAATCTTTGCCTTTGACCACCTCGTTTAGTTCGACGAATTTCATTCCGAAACGGATGTCGGGTTTGTCGTTACCATAGGTTTTCATAGCTTCATCAAACGTAATTCTTGGAAAACGCTCAAAAGTCTGCCCCGTGAGATCTTTCAGGAGTTTGGAAACTAATCCTTCGAAGATTTCCAAAACGTCTTCTTGTTCCACAAAGGCCATTTCGCAGTCGATTTGTGTGAATTCGGGCTGGCGGTCGGCGCGCAAATCCTCATCTCGGAAACACTTTACGATTTGGAAATAACGGTCCATACCGCCGACCATGAGAAGCTGTTTGAACGTTTGAGGCGATTGCGGCAGAGCGTAGAACTGCCCAGGATTCATTCGGCTGGGAACAACAAAGTCCCTTGCGCCTTCCGGGGTCGATTTAATCAATACGGGCGTTTCGACTTCGATAAAACCTTTATCGGAGAGGTAGTTACGTATTTTTTGCGCCATTTGGTGGCGGAAGATCAGTTTGTCTTTTACTGGATTTCTTCGGATGTCCAAATAGCGGTATTTCATTCTTAACTCTTCCCCACCATCGGTTTGGTCTTCGATGGTAAAGGGGGGCAGAAGCGACTCGTTGAGAAGACGAAGTTCGGAAACCAAGATTTCGATTTCTCCGGTAGAAATTTTAGGATTCTTGGATGAGCGTTCAATGACGGTTCCCGTTACTTGAATCACGAATTCTCGTCCCAGTTTTTTAGCATTTTCCAAAAGTTCTTTGGATGAGCGTTCTTCGTCAAAGACCAGTTGGGTGATGCCGTAGCGGTCCCTTAGGTCAATCCATAGAACAAAGCCTTTGTCTCGGATGGTCTGTACCCAGCCCGAAAGGGTTACTTTTTCGTTTAGGTTTTTTAGCGTTAATTCGCCGTTGGTGTGCGTTCTGAACATTTTTCTATAGTCTGTTGAATGTAGGTTTAAATTTGAAAGATAGGCGTTTGGGTTCCTATCGGTCAGGGAGGCAAAGATAAGGTTTTTGGATGGAAAATGTCGGGGAATATCTTTGGGGGTGTTAATGGAAACGGATGGTTTTTTATGTAGTTTTGCGGGGATGAAAAAGTTTTTGTTTTGCGTTTGTTTTATTTTATTTTCGTTTGTTTTATCGGCTCAGCATTATCAGGCGAAAGTGATTGGGGTGAAGGATGGCGATACGGTTGAAATTTTGTACAATGGGCTAGCCAGAGTGGTTCGTTTGGCGCATATTGATGCTCCCGAAAAAAATCAGCCCTACGGTAAAAAAGCGAAACAATACCTTTCGTCGCAGTGTTTTGGGCAGGTGGTGGAGGTGGTGGTTTCGGGGCGGCCGGATCGTTACGGGCGGTGGATTGCCGAGATTTTTTATAGAAATCAAAACCTTAACAAAGCCATGGTTCGTAAAGGGATGGCTTGGCATTTTAAGAAATATTCTTCGGATTCGGGGTATGCGGAGTTGGAGTCTGCTGCTAAGGCAAAGCGGGTAGGGTTGTGGCGGCAAGAGAATCCTGTAGCGCCTTGGGATTGGCGGAAGCAACGTCGAGAGTTGCGCAAATGAAATGGTTGTTAAATTCCTTTTTTATGAGAGAAAGAGGTTAAGGAGAGCGGTTTTTGGAGTTTTTAGAGGATTTTTTTATTTTTGTTCAATTAAAAATAAAATGTTAAAATTATGGGAAAAGGAGATCAGAAAACAGCAAGAGGAAAGCGTAAAGCAGGAAGTTACGGTAAAACCAGACCTAGAAAAAAGGTAGCTGCAGCTAGAGCGGAGAAAAAAGCCTGATAGACGTTTTTATTTTTAACAACAAAACAACCGGAAAGTTTAGCTTTCCGGTTGTTTTGTTAATTAGGGTGGGAGAATTTGTTTACTTGTTTCCGAATAGACCTCCTAAAAGACTTCCTAAACCACCTTGTTGTTTGTCTTGCGATGAGCTTCCTCCTAACACGCTTCCTAAAATATCGTTTAACGGATTGCTTGAGTTTGAATCGCTTTGGCCACCGCCTAAGACTTGACCTAAAATGCTACCCAAAGGACTATCTTGAGTGTTGTCTGTTGATCCGCCCAAAAGGTTGCCTAAAAGATCACCAATTCCACCGGCATTCACATTGTTTTGTTGTTTTTGTTTGCCAATGTAGCCCATGATGATGGGAGCCAGCATGGCTAGAATAGGACCTATTTTTCCTGCGGAGATTCCGGTTTCTTGGGAGAGTGAATTTTCCACTTGGGCTTTTTGACTTCCGAAGATGTGATCCAAAATCGAACTTCCTTCAGATTCTCTTTCCAAGGCTTGGGATGGGTTGTTTAGGATGCTACCGTCGTGGTTTTTGTCTAAAGCGTTATTTAGGGCTTCGGCCTCTTTGGCATCCTGCGATTTTTTTCTCAGGTAGGAGATAATCAGCGGGGCAGCAACGGCTAAAAGCGCAATGATCTGGTTTCGGCTTACTCCGAATTTGTTCTCGGCCTGTTCGGCAACTTGATTTCCGGTATTGCCGGTAATGAGATCGATAAGATTCATGATTTGAAGGTATAAAGATTAATCGGGAATAAAACATCAAAAAATATTCCTTTCGTTTGTTTTCGAGAGAAATATTTTGTTTCCGGGTTTATGTTTCTGACTTTTAAGGGGTTATTTTTTTTTGAAAATGGGAACGTTACTGCAGGCTTCGCCGAACATTAAGGACTTTACCAAAGGCTTCAGATGTTCAACCAGTTCCACGTAAGCGTTTTCGGGGATTGATTGATCGCTGCATCCTTTGACCAAAACCCTTTTATCTTTTAAAGGACTAAAATCGTGGTTTTGCATGGCTTGATGCATTAATAGGGTTTCTAAATCCTCTTGGTTCCCGAAAACGATTTTTTTGGCATGGCCGGTGAGTTTTGCGGTTAAAAGAAAATAGGACCAAAGAGGAACGATAGCCTCGGCCGAATTATAGAGGTAAACAAAGCAGTCTTTGTAGTGCTCAGGATTCAGGGCGTCGACTTTTTCGCGAAAATCTTTTTCCTTTAGAATCAGTCCCTCCCAAAGAAAATCTTTTAGGTCAATGCCTTTTCGGGGGCCTTTGGGTAGGAGCTCGGAGAGGTCGAAATTGATAAGACCACTTTCGGCTACTTTATTTTTGATTTCAAATTCGTTTGACATGACGGGATTTTATGAACCGGGCAAAATTAAGAGAAATTATTGATTTCTATTTTGAATTTTAATTCGGATTAGAGAATCGGGAGAATAGCGGCTTACAGAATTGTTGTACCTTTGTTTGGCGTCGGAGAATAAAGGCGCAATATTTGAAACGTATAAACCTTAAAAAAGTCGATTTTGAAATATTATATCATAGCGGGGGAAGCCTCGGGCGATTTGCATGCCAGTAACTTGATGAAGCGTCTTCAGGTAAGGGATTCGCAGGCGGAATTCAGATTTTGGGGTGGCGATTTGATGGCTTCTGTTGCGGGGCATAAACCGGTAAAACATTATCGGGATTTGGCGTTTATGGGATTTGTAGAAGTGTTAATGAACCTCAGGACCATTCTTTCCAACATAAAATTTTGCAAAGCGGATTTGGAAGCCTGCCGTCCGGATGTTTTGATTTTGGTGGATTATCCGGGGTTTAATCTTAGGGTAGCCCGTTTTGCGAAGACTTTGGGTATTAAGGTGGTTTATTATATTTCGCCTCAGCTTTGGGCGTGGAAGGAAGGCCGGGTAGAGATCGTGAAAAAGTATGTGGACGAGATGCTGGTGATTTTACCTTTTGAAAAGGCTTTTTATCAAAAGCATGGCGTGGAGGCTCATTTTGTTGGTCACCCTTTATTGGATGCGATTTCGGGATTAGCTCCGTTGGATAGGGAAGGCTTTAAGGCTGAGAATGGTTTGGACGAGAGGGAAATTATTGCTTTGCTTCCGGGCTCTCGAACGCAGGAGGTGGAAAAGATGTTGGAGGTGATGCTTTCGGTTCGGCCTTATTTTAGTCGTTATCAGTTTGTTATTGCGGGGGCGCCGAGCCTTCCTGAATCTTTTTATCGAAAGTATGTGGATGACGACGTGCATTTTGTCTCTAACAGAACGTACGATTTGCTTCGGTGTTCGGAGGCGGCACTGGTTACTTCGGGGACGGCTACTTTGGAGACGGCATTGCTTGGAGTTCCCGAAGTGGTTTGTTATCGGGGGAGCCGTTTGTCCTATGCCATTGCTAAACGTTTGGTGAAACATATCCGTTATATTTCGTTGGTGAATCTCATTATGGACCGTGAAGTGGTGAAAGAGTTGATTCAAGGGGACTTGAATCGTGAGAATCTGGTTTCGGAATTGGGTAAGGTTTTGCAGGGGGATCGGGAAAGAATTTTGCGGGATTACCACGAACTTCGTCAGATTTTGGGAGGGAAGGGAGCAAGTGATAAGGCGGCGGCCATCATTACCGGTGAATTAGAGAAAGATTGAGAAGTCGGGAGACATCTGCCTTTTAGTTAAAACGAAAAACCTATAAAACTAAAGAACGGCTTCACTGAGCCGTTCTTTATTGGTTTATTTTAGGAACCCTTTGTCTTTTAGTAGAGGGGTGATTTCGGGGTCTTTTCCGGTAAACTCTCTGAAGGCTTGGTTCAAGTCCACCGAGTTTCCTACGGAAAGGATGTATTGACGGAAGCGGTCGCCGTTTTCACGGGTCATTCCTCCATGGGTTTTGATGTAATCCCAAGCGGCGGAATTAAGAACGTCGGACCACATATAGGCATAGTACCCTGCCGAATAGCCGCCCCCGAAAATATGGGCGAAGTAGGGCGAGTGGTATCTTGGTGGGACTTGGCTAAGGGTAAATCCGAATCGATCCAATGCCTTTTTTTCAAACTCCAAAGTGGGGAGAAGCTGATTTTCGTCGGTAACAGAATGCCAAGCCATGTCGATGGTTGCAGCCGAAACTAACTCTGTTGTGGCGTACCCTTGGTTGAACGAGCGGGCTTTCTTTATTTTTTCCACCAAGGCTTGGGGCATTGGTTTTTGGGTTTGGTAATGCAGAGCGTAATTTTTCAGAACTTCAGGTTCCAAGGCGAAAAATTCGTTGATTTGCGAAGGGAACTCTACGAAATCCCTTGGGGTTGCCGTTCCGGAAAGGGTGACGTACTTTTGGTTGGCGAAAAGACCGTGAAGAGTATGTCCGAATTCGTGAAACATGGTTTCGACGTCATCGTAAGAAATGAGGGAGGGTTTTCCCGGAGCGGGTTTTTGATAATTGAAGACATTTACGATTACCGGCTTTTGCTTCAATAAGTGGGACTGTTCCACGAAGTTGCTCATCCATGCGCCTCCGCCTTTGTTGCTTCGGGTATAGAAGTCGAGGTAGTATAGGGCCATGGATTTTCCGTCGCGGTCGAAAACCTCGTAGACGGTCACATCAGGATGGTAGACCGGTAAATCGGTTCTTTTCTTGAAAGTGATGCCGTAAAATTTTTCTGCAGCGTAAAAAACCCCTTTTTCCAGTACGGTATTAACTTCAAAATACGGTTTTATTTCGTTCTCGTCGAGGTCGTATTTGGCTTTTCTCACTTGTTCGGCATAGAAATTCCAGTCCCAAGGAGCCAATTCGAAGCCTCCTTTTTGGGCGTCAATCAGGGCTTGGATTTCTTCTTTTTCTTTTTTGGCTGTTTCAACGGCCGGTGTTGCCAGTTGGTGCAGAAGTTTCATGGCTTTGTCTGGCGATTGGGCCATTTGGTCTTGCAGTTTCCATTCGGCAAAAGAGTTTTTCCCTTGGAGTTTGGCTTTTCTTAGTCTCAGACGGGCAATTCTTTCGATGGTTTCTCGGGTATCATTGGCATCTCCTTTTTCGGCTCTATACCAAGAGGCTTTGAAGAGCTTTTCTCTTGTTTTTCGGTCTTTTAGATTTTGGAGCAGAGGCTGTTGGGTGGTATTTAGAAGGGACAGAAGGTATTTTCCTTCCAGTCCGGCGTTTTTGGCGTCGGCAGCAGCTGCAGCGATTTGGTCTTCGGAAAGGCCGTCTAATTCTTTAACGTCGGTAATGACTACGCCTCCTTTTTTTCGAGCTTCCAGTAACTTATTGGAAAACTGGGTGGAAAGGGTGGCCAGTTCGGAGTTGATTTTTTTTAGTTCTTCTTTTTTGTCGGCAGAAAGATTTGCTCCTGCAATTTCGAAACGTTTGAGGTAGTATTCTGTCAGTCTTTTGCTTTCGGCATCCAAACGCGACGTGTCAATGGCTTTGAAACGGGCGTATAGTTTGTCGTTCAGAAAGATTTTGTCCGACTGGGCGGAGAAAATGGGCGCGTATTCCTCTTGTATTTTTTGGAGGGTAGGGTTGGTGTTGGAACCTGATAGATTGTAGAAAATCGTTTGGGCTCTTTGCAGGACCTCGCCGCTGTTTTCCAAGGCGAGTACGGTATTTTCAAAAGTTGGAGCGGCCGGATTGTTGGCTATATTTGCTATTTCGGCAGACTGAACTTTCAGCCCGTAATCGAAAGCGGGTTTATAGTGCTCGTCTTTTATTTTGTCAAATTCGGGTGCTTGGTACTGGAGGGTACTTTTAACCATGAAAGGATTACCGGCAAGTGAGGCCTCGGGGGATGGCAGAGATTGTGCTGTCGGAGCGTTGTTTCTTGATGTGTTCATAGTGGAAGTGCAGGCGGTCAAAGCGGCCAGCGAAGAAATAAAAAATAGGGATGTAATATTTTTCATGTCAAAATTGTTATGTTTTTTGAGTGCTAAAGATACTTATTTTAAATAAATTTGAAAAAAAACAAAAATTATGAAAACAGGAGTAATTACGGTATTGGCGGTTTGGCTTTTGGCGGCTTGTTCCAGCAAAGAAGGAAAGGTTACGGTTCGAGAAAACTTCAATACTTCCGAGTCGTCGGCTTCGTTTACGAAGGGGGACCGGGAGTATACGATGGATTTTGAGGGGATTGAAGTCTCTACGGGCATTGATGCGGAGGTATTTCGTTCGGAGGTGGAAAAAGTGATTTTGGAGGGCGACTCGGAGGTCTTGGATAAGGTGGAGGTTAAAGTGGAGAAAGGTCGTTTGCATATTCGTTTTGCTTCCGGGGTTAATCGGGTTCGTCGGGATCGGGTAAAAGCTCGGATTTATGCGCGAGATATTGTTTTCATTGAGGCTAATTCCGCAGCAGATATTGTTCTAAAGGATAAGTTTGTGCAGGAGAAAATGAGTGTTAGAGCGAGCAGTGCCGGCGAGATCGAAGGGGCGTTGGAGGCGAATGATTTATCGATTCAGGCTTCTAGTAGTGGGGTGTACAAAGGGGATGTTTGGGCGGTTAATCTTTCGGTTTCGACGAGTTCTTCAGGGGAGGTTTCGCTTCAGGGGAAGGCGAAAAATAGTCAAATGGAAGCGTCTTCTTCGGGAGAGATTCAATCGAAAAATTTAGTGACGGAAAAAGCGCTTTTGCAGGCTTCAAGTTCCGGTTCGATTGCGGTGTCGGTATCGGGTGAGGCCAAGGCTTCGGCGAGTTCGAGCGGTTCCGTTAAGGTCGGTCGAACGCAGCCAAACGTACCGGTCCAACGGGATGAAAGCAGTGGAGGAGAGGTGAAAATTCGCTAGGGAAATCGGAACAACAGGTTGAATAAAAAAAGAGCGGTTTTTTAACGGCTCTTTTTTATTAGTAGGTAGTTTTGTTTTTCTTACCAACTTCCAGAGGCTCCACCGCCGCCAAAGCCACCGAATCCGCCACCACCGAATCCGCCAAAGCCACCTCCGCTTCGACTACTTCCACCTCCAAAGCCTCCCGAAGGAAAAGTGAAAACGCCTCCGGGATAGCTTCTTCTTCCTCTTCGAGTGATGATGACGTCGTCTCCTCCGTAGCCACTGCCACCGCCACCGTTTTGCTTGAAAATAAGATAGAGAATCAGCCCTACAATCAATTTAACCACTAATAGAGTGAACAAGAATCTAACAGGATCGGGGTTTTCGTTGGTTTTTTTCGTTGGAGGTATGGGTTTAAATTTTCCCTGAACGGTTTCCATAATGGCAGTGGTCCCGCGGTTGATGCCTTGGTACCATAGTCCTTTTTTAAAATCAGGGACAACGATGTAGTCGATGATTTGCCCGGCGAGTGAGGCGCTCAGGTAGGGTTCGACATCGCGTCCTTGTTGGATGGACAGCGTACGGTCATTAGTGGCAATCAGGAAAACGATGCCGTTGTTGACGGTTTTATTTCTTATTCCCCATTGTTCGCCGAACTGCCAAGCGACGAAATTAACGTCTTCTCCGTTGGTACTCGGGATGATGACCACCTGAATTTGAGTGGAGGTGGAGTCGGCAAAACGAATCAATTTTTCGTTTAAAGCTTCTTTTTCCGATTTTTTCAACAAGCCGGTTTCGTCATAGACGGGGTAGAGTACGTCGGGTTTTTTCGGTACGGTGTACTGGGCAGAACCCCAAAAGATTCCGCAGAAGAACAGTAAAATAACCGATGAAAAATTAAGAAAACGTGATTTCATCCGGGAGTTCGTTTGGATTTTTTTCATTGCTTGGGAAATGTTTTTTGAGTTCGTTTCCCGTTTTCAGGATGGCTTTTTCCAAGGCGGAGCCGAAGTTTCCTTTCGCAAATTCTTCTGTGGTTTCGTCGTGCAGCCGATCCCAAAAATGCTGACAAACTTTTTGGTGAATTCCTGTGTCGCCGATGATGGTGAGGTATTTTTGACTGAAATTAATGTGAAACAAGACGGCATTTTTCTCTGCGGTTTGGTCTTTGCAGAGCAGGGTGAACACCTCGAACGCTTTTTCGGCGTTTCGGCAGAGGGTATTGTTGTCGATGTGCACTCTGATTTCTCCGGTTGTGTTTTGTTCAGCGGTTTTAATGGCGCTGACGATTTGGTCCAGGGCTTCCTCTGGAAGAAAATGATCCATGGTGGTTATTCGTTGGTGAATACTTCAGGGGCTTTTTCGGAACCGGCTTCGGCTTTGTAGTACGGTCTTTCTTTCTTATTGAAGAATCCGGCTAAAAGGTTGTTGGGGAAACGAAGAACCAGATCGTTGTAGTTTTGAACGGCGGTGTTATAGTTTACCGTTTCCGCGCGAATGCTGTTCTCGATGGCGGTGTATTCTCTTTGGAAATTAATGTATTGCTGGTCGGCTTTCAAGTCGGGGTATTGTTCCACGACGGCCATAAGGCGGCTTAGTGCGCCATTAAGCTGACCTTGGGCTTCTTGAAATTTTGCCATGTCGGCTTCGGTCATATTAGTCGGGTCGATGGTGATGCTGGTGGCTTTGCTTCGGGCGTCAATGACACTAACCAAGGTTTCCCGCTCGAATTTGGTGTAGGATTTCAGAGTTCGTTCCAGGTTGGGGATGAGGTTGACTCTTTTTTGGTAGACGGTTTCTACGTTAGACCATTTGGCATTGACATTCTGTTCTTCTTTAACGAAGCTGTTGTAGCTGTCTTTTCCCCAGGAAAAGAAACTAATTCCGATAACCAGTAAGGCGATGCCGAAGATGGCGGCGCTTATGCAACCTTTGTTTTTCATTGTTTTATCTTTTTTATGTTAAATGACATTACCCAAATATACAAATTATGTGCTAATTTTGGGAAAATTTACAAATAGATGATAACAATTGTGGCGGCGTTGGGGTTGAAAAATGAAATTGGTTCTAAAAACCAGTTGCTTTGGCATTTGCCGAGGGATTTGAAACATTTTAAAACCCTGACTCAGGGGCATCCCGTTATTATGGGACGAAAGACGTATGAGAGCATTGGGCGGGCGTTGCCTAACCGTACCAATATTGTGGTTTCTCGACGTTCGGATTGGTTTGAGGAAGGGATTCTTATTGTGGGGAGTCTGAAGGAGGCGCTTAAATTTGCCCAAAAGATTGATTCAGAGGTTTTTGTTCTCGGAGGGGGTAATATCTACGAGCAGACGATGGCGGTGGCCGATCGTTTGGAAATCACCCGAGTGGAGGCAGAGCTTCCTGCGGATACTTATTTTCCTGAAATCGACGAAGCTTGGTGGAAAAAGGTAAGGGAAGAGTGCCATGAGAAGGATGAAAAAAACGAGTACGGAATGTGTTTTATGACTTTTGAACGTGTAGCCGAACCTTCTTAACGGAAACGGAATTTCGCTAAAATGCTTATCTTTGCGGCCGAATCGACTAAAATTTTACAATGAATAAAAACATAAAATTAGTTATTGCAGTTTTGCTTATGGGATTGGGGATTTACATGATGTTCAACCGTAACATTGGGTGGGGCATTGTGGTGTTCTTTTTATCGGCGTTCCCGATTCTTCTTTATTTTAAAAACGAGTATGTTCTGCTGGCGTTTTGGCAGTTAAGAAAACAAAACATGGCTAAGGCGGCGGAATATCTCTCGGGGATACGCAATTACCAATCGCAGTTGCATCGGTCGCAGTATGGTTATTACCATTATCTTCAGGGGTTGACGTTGGCACAGGAGAGTCCGACCAAAGTAGAACCTTTGATGAAAAAAGCATTGGAGTACGGTCTTAATATGAAGCATGACCGGGCAATGGCTAATCTTAACTTGGCGGCTGTGGCTCTATCCAAGGGGCGTCGTCAGGAGGGGCAGCGGTTGCTTGAGGAGGCAAAGCGTCTGGATACTTCGGGCATGATGACGGATCAAATCAAGATGATGAAGGAGCAGTTGAAGATGCCTTCCATGCAGAAACATTTGCATAATCCGCATATGCGGCAAAGAGGGAAATATTTTTAACGTTCTTTTTCAAAGGCATATAATTAATAAAGCTGAAAGATTTTCTTTCAGCTTTGTTTTTGGTGTTGGAGTTTACATTTCGGGGGTTACATTTCGTTGTCGTTATGGTAGCCGTAGAATTTGGGCATTTGCCAATGGTATTTAACGGCAAGGGTTCGTATGGCTACAATAAGCAGAATGGTAACAATTTGGATGAGGGTGGAGGATAGAGAAGTGTAATGCGCCAAAAGCAGGAAGACTCCTCCGCCCACGATGCAGGCTGTGGCGTAAATTTCCTTGCGGAAGATCAGCGGAATACGATTGAGGAGAATATCGCGGATGATACCGCCGAAACAGCCGGTAATGGTGCCCAAAGTCATGCAGATAACGGGGTGTAAATCGGCGTTGATGCCTTTGAGGATGCCTATGATGGTGAACAGTCCCAGTCCGAAACTGTCAAAAATAAACAGGGTAACCTTGAAGTTTTTTTCGATGGATTTAAAGACCATGGAAAAGATAGAAGTAATAAAGATGAGGGAGCATATCCAAAGGTCGTGCATCCAAAAGACGGGAACGTCGAGAAGAAGGTCTCTCACGGTACCGCCGCCAACCGAGGTAACGAAAGCGATAATCAGAACGCCGAACGGATCCAGTCTTTTTTGCATGGCGGCGAAGCTTCCCGACATGGCAAAGGAGATGGTTCCGAGCATTTCGATGATGAAATTAAATGGTTCGTGCATGAATATAGAAGAGGCTGTGAGAGCCTCGGATTAAAGGAGTGAATTACAACCGAACGGATGAAGGGACGAGCAGTTCGTATTCGCCGCCGTGGGTGATGATTTCCCTTACAATGCTGCTGCTGATAAAGGATTTTCCCGAGGAGGTGAGCAGGAAGACGGTTTCGAGTTTTTTATGGGCCATGGTACGGTTGGTGTGAGCGATGGCTTTTTCAAATTCGAAATCGGCGGGGTTTCTCAGACCTCTTAGGATGAACTGGGCGTTTTTTTTGAAACAGTAATCGACGGTAAGTCCTTCAAAATAATCCACTTCCACGTTGTCGAAGTGCGCCACGGCTTTTCGGATGAACTCCATTCGTTTTTCAAGAGGGAACATGTATTTTTTTTGGGAGTTTTGTCCGATGGCGATGATAAGTCGGTCGAACAGGGTGGCGGCTCTTTCGATGATGTCGTAATGCCCTAAGGTGATTGGATCGAATGAACCTGGAAATACGGCTGTTTTCATGTTGTTGGTGTTAAGCGATAGGGGGTTGAGGCCGAGGTTATTTGTTTAAAGCTTTTTCTACTTCGTTGCCGCACAAATCTTTTATGGAAATGCCGTAATGCTGGGCTTGTTGAGGAAGAATGGATGCCGGCGAGAATCCCGGGTTGGTATTCATTTCCAGCATGAAAGGTTCTCCATTAACGATGATGTATTCCGAACGGGAGAAGCCGCTCATGCCGAGCGATTGGTAGGCACGTTTGGCGATGTGTTCCACTTTGGTTTTGGTTTCTTCGTCGATTCGGGCGGGGGTTATTTCCTTTGAGGCTCCGAGGTATTTGGCTTCGTAATCGAAAAATTCTTTTTCGGGGACAATTTCGGTGATGCCTAGGACGATGGGTTCGCCGTTGAAATCCACAACGCCCACGGAAACTTCCATGCCGTCCAAAAAGCTTTCGATGATGATTTCGTCGTCTTCGGCAAAGGCCAAATCGAAGGCATTGGGGAATTCCTCGAGGGTTTTAACTTTTGAAATTCCGAGGGAAGAACCGCTTTGATTGGGTTTTACAAAACAAGGGAGTCCTAATTCGTCGGCGATTTTTTCAGGGGCGATGAGGTCGCCCTTTCTCAAGTAAATGCTTTTGGCGGAAGGGATGCCGTATTTTGCTAAAACCGCCAGCGTATCCTTTTTGTTGAAGGTCAAAGCACTTTGATAGAATCCGCATCCGGTGTATTTTTGGCCGATGGTGTTCCAGTAGGCTTGCAGTTCGCCATTTTCTCCGGGTTTGCCGTGAATGGTGTTGAAACACACGTCAAATTTCAGACGAGAGCCTTCCGGTGTGGTGACGGAAAAATCCTCTTTGTTTAGTGGGATTTTTTGGTCGTTTTCGGTTAGCATGTACCATTCTTCCGCGAGGATGACGACTTTGTAAACATTATAAAGTGTTCGATCCAGAGAATCGAAAATGAGTTGGCCGCTTTTCAGCGAAACTTTATACTCTTCGGAATAGCCTCCCATGACTACGGCTATGTTGTGTTTGTTCATGACAATCGGATTCTGAAAGGGCAAATTTAGTACAAATTGTTTTATCCAGGAGTGGGAAATGCAATTTGTGAGAAAACGGAAGGCGAAAAAAGACGGGGGTGTATTCTGAAAATATTGGTTATATTTGCCCCGACGATTGATTATAAAATAAACGTATGTTAAAGTCGCTTTTCCACTGGAAAGTATTGCTGAATATGTTGCTTGCGGCAGCGGTATTCGCGGGGTTGGTTTGGCTGGCCTTTTATTGGTTGAAGTTCCACACTAACCACGGAAAGGAAATTCCTGTGCCTAATGTGGTCAATATGTCGGTACACAAGGCTATAGAAGCATTGGATGATGCCGGGTTGGACTACGAAGTCGATAGTTTTAAATACGATCCGAAGTACCGTCCTTACCAGGTGCTTCAGATTTATCCGAATCCGGGAGCAAGGGTTAAAGGAGGCCGTGCGATTATCTTGCGGGTGAACCCGAAAACTTGGGCGCCGGTGCAAGTTCCTGATATTTTGGATAAGTATAAAGGTTTGGCTTTTAGGCAGTTGGAAGCGGTAGGGCTTTCTGTGGGCGATACCATCTACGAACCTAATATCCAACGGGATGCGGTAATTCGGATGCAGCGAAACGGAAGTATTTTGAAACCCGGTGTTTTGCTGCCGAGATTTTCGACGATTGATTTGGTGATTGGTACGGGACCAAAGCGTAATGTGACGGTTCCGAATCTTATCGGATTAACTGTTCAGGAGGCTAAGGCGGTCGTGGCTAACAATTTGTTTGAGGTCGGGTTGGTGGAATACGAGGATGGTCGCCAAGATGATTCGTATATTGTTTATTATCAAGATCCCGAGGGAGGTTCTATCCGGGATCAGGGGATGCAGATTGACCTTTGGGCTAGCAGAAAGACGCCGGCCGAAATGGGCGCCAAGATACGTCAGCTTAATTCCATGTACCGTGTGAAGATGGATACTTCCCTTCCTCCGGTAAGGTACGAGGAAATTCCGGTGTACCAACAGCCTGAAACGGTATCGCCAGAGCCTTTACCCCAGCGGACGCCAACGCTTTCGTCGGGCAAGGCTTCGGAAGTGAAGCCTGCGGAGGATTCTAAATCTTCAAAATCTCCGGCTGCGGAACCGGCAAAATCTCCGGAGAAACCGAAAACCAAAAAAGTAATAGTGGAATAAAACAAGCTTAAAAGCTTCAACAAAGGGTTGAGGCTTTTTTTTGCAAAACAACCTATGGAGGATTTTAGAGACGATTATTTTGAGGATGAAACTCAGGGAAGCCAAGCGGAAGCTTCCATTGAAGAAGAAAACGAGGGGCTTTATGAACATTTGTCCATTATGGTGGATCCGGGGCAGGAATTGCTGAGGATTGACAAATACTTGCAGATTTTCAGGCAGAATTCTTCGCGTAACAAAATTTCCCAAACTTGCAGGGCGGGAAATGTGGTGGTGAACGGTAAGCCTGTAAAGCAAAATTACAGGGTGAAGCCGGGGGACGAGATTTCTGTGCTTATGGCAAGGCCTCCTCGGGAAAACGTTGTGGTGCCTCAGGCGATTCCTCTGAATGTGGTTTATGAGGATGAAGATGTTTTGGTGGTAGATAAACCTGCGGGAATGGTGGTGCACCCGGGGCATGGCAATTGGGATGGGACTTTGGTTAATGCATTGGCCTATCGTTTTGAGCAGTCGGGGTTAAAGACCGATTTGGACCGCATAGGGTTGGTTCATCGTATTGATAAGGATACTTCAGGGCTTTTGGTGGTGGCCAAGAACGAGTATGCGTTGAGTCATTTGGCCAAGCAGTTTTTTGACCGTAAAACCCGGCGGCTCTATTGGGCATTTGTTTGGGGGAATCTTTCGGAGGATGAAGGAACGATTCGGGGGCACATCGGGCGGCATTTGAAGAACCGGATGCAGATGGCGGTTTACGAGGACGGAAGCCAAGGAAAACATGCGGTAACCCATTATCGTGTTCTTGAGCGGTTTCGTTATATGACCTGGGTGGAATGTAAGTTGGAGACAGGGCGTACGCATCAGATTAGAGCGCATTTTCGTCATATTGGACATACGCTTTTCAATGATGAGCGTTACGAGGGGCATATTCCGCTTCGGGGGCAGAATCTGCCTAAGTATAAGCAATTCATCCAAAATGTGTTTGAGGTGCTTCCTAGGCATGCGCTGCATGCTCATACACTCGGATTTATTCATCCGGTAACCAAAAAGGAAATGTATTTTGAAAGTCCTATGCCAGAAGATATGGTGCAGGCTGTAGAGAAGTGGCGGACTTATCTGGCGCATAATTGAAGCAATAATTCCTATCTTTGTCCTGAAATACCATCTGTATCGTGAAAAAATTAGCCGTCTTTTTATTATTGCAATGGGGCGTTTGGGGATTAACCCAGGAGACCTTGCCTGTTTATCAACAATACCTTTTGGGCGGAAAGTTCCTCATTAATCCGGCGCACTATGGCGAGACGGATGATGTGGTGCTGCATGGGACTTATCAAAAGCAGTTTTCTAAATTTGATTTGTCGCCTAATGTTCAGACGGTGGGGCTTCATGCGAATGTAATCGACCGGTTGGGAGCGGGAGTGTCTTTTTTCAGGGATCAGAACGGGCCTATTTCGGCCAATGGCATTACGGCGGGAGCCGCTTATTTTATTCCGTTAAGTGATGACGGAGATCGTAGGGATCAGTTCTCTTTCGGTACGGCGGTTAATTTTTACAATATGAATGTGGATTTGGCGATGCTTAATCCGCAACAAAGTGGTGATCCTTTGCTTCAATCGGGGACGAACAGTATTTTTGTGGCTTATGCTAATTTGGGGCTTCAGGCGACTTACAGTCGTTTTTTTGCATGGGTTTCGGTTTTGGATATTCCTTTGTCGAACGACCGTCCTATCGTAAACGGTATTGAGCCTTCTCCGACTAAATATTTATTTAATGCGGGGTACGATTGGGAGTTGGCTGAAGGGGTATCTGTGGAGCCTTCCTTGCTGTTGAATCTCAATACCAATTCTTCTCGGATGTTGGATTTTAATCTTTTGGGAAAGGTTTATGGCGATTCTGGGCTTTTTGCGGCGGGGGTGAGTTTTAGGACGGCAAAGGATAACGTGGGGACCCAGCAGTTGAGCCTTTCGCCACTAATCAAAGGGGAAGCCGGGCGGTTTACTTTTGGTGCGGCGTACCATATGGGACTTTCGCAGATTCAGACTTATGGAGGGAATGGATTTATGTTGAGCGTAGGGTACCGTTTTGAGAATTTCATCAATACCCGAGGGTACCGCTACCGCTAGGTTTTGTTGGGAAGGTGGTGTTATGGTGTTTTTAGTTTAGTAGGGTTGGCGGTTTCATGGTTTATATTCATATTCCTTTTTGCAGGCAGAAGTGCAGCTATTGTAATTTTCATTTTTCGACTTCTCTCCGGTGGAAAGAGCAGATGCTTTTGGCTATTCGGAGAGAGATTGAGCTTAGGGCTGGAGAGTTGAATGCGAAAGTCTTGCCTTCTCTTTATTTTGGTGGGGGGACGCCGTCGCTTTTGTCTGTTTCGGAAATGGGAGGATTAATGGAGGTGCTTCAGCGGTATTATGATTTTTCCGATACGGCTGAAATAACTTTGGAGGCGAATCCGGAAGATCTTTCGACGGATTTTCTTAAAGGGTTGGTTTCGTTGGGGGTTAATCGTCTTTCGGTTGGGATTCAGAGTTTTTTTGACGAGGATTTAAAATTGATGAATCGCTCGCATTCTGGGCAACAGGCGGAAGCGGCGGTGAAGCGTTCGCAGGATGCCGGAATCGAAAATCTCAGCATCGATTTGATCTACGGTTCTCCGGTTTCGGATTTTTCGCAGTGGGAGGCAAATTTGGATCGGGCGGTGGCATTGGAGGTGCCTCATGTTTCTTCGTATGCTTTAACGGTGGAACCTCGAACGGCTCTACAAGCGTGGGTTCAAAAGGGACGGCTTCAGGCTCCTTCGGAAGGAACGCAGAACCGCCAATTTTTTCATATGGTTGATGTTTTGACTCGCGAGGGTTTTGAACATTACGAGATTTCCAATTTTGCTAAGAAAGGATTTCGCTCCAGGCATAATTCGGCGTATTGGAACTATGAACCTTACTTGGGCATCGGGCCTTCGGCTCATTCTTATGACGGAGAGGGACGGCGTAGCTGGAATGTGGCAAATAATGCCCATTATCTTAAGGCCCTTTCGGCGGGGGAACTTCCTTTGGAACAGGAATTTCTTTCGGAGAAGGACCGCTACAACGAATGGTTGATGATTGGGCTTAGAACGGCAGACGGTGTGGATTTGAGCCTTTTGGATACGGCGTTTTCTGAGGAAATACGGCGCCATTACCGTAAAGAGGCAGGGCGTAAGTTGGAGGCAGGGCTTTTAACTGAGGCGCAGGGGCGGCTTAGGATTCCTTCACGGCATTGGTTTATGGCGGATGGGATAGCGTCGGATCTTTTCGTCTTATGATTAAAATTTCTCGGCTTCGGAGAAGTTCTCTGAAATCTTTGTTATTTTTGCATAAAAATAAGTCCACTTGAAAAAGAAAAAACAGGATTATTCGCATTTGTCTTCGGAGCAGCCTATTGGGGTATTCGACTCTGGGGTTGGCGGGTTGGTTTTTGCCAAGGAAATCAAGGAGATGCTCCCCAAAGAGAATCTTATTTATTTTGGCGATACTAAAAATCTTCCCTATGGGGAAAAATCTCGGGAGGCGATTGTAGGTTATGCCACGAAAATCACCCGTTTTTTATTGGAAAAAAATTGCAAGGCGGTGGTTATTGCATGCAATTCGGCTACGGCCAATGCTCTGAACGAAGTGGTGGAGTTGGTGGACGGTCGGGTGCCTGTGATTGACGTGATTAACCCTGTGGCCGAAAAGGTGGCTTATGAAATTCATAATAACGTGGGGGTGATTGCGACAAAGGCGACGGTTAATTCTGGGCTTTATCGTAAGTCCATTCGTAAGCATAATAAGTTCATTAAAGTGGACGAGTTGGCTACGCCTCTTTTGGTTCCGGCGATTGAGGAGGGGTTTAAAAATCATCCGATTACTCATGCGATTATTTACAATTATCTCAGTAACAATAAGCTGAAAAACATCGAGACGCTTATTTTGGGGTGTACGCATTACCCTTTGTTGATGGATGAGATTAAACAATACTATGGCAACCGTGTTCGGGTGATTGATTCTCCGGGGATTGTGGCTAATCAGTTACGAATGATTTTGGAGCAGCATCAGTTGCTTAACGATTCGGCGGCTTTGCCGGAATACCATTTTTACTTATCGGATATTACCAAGAATTTTGAAAAAATTTCGAAAAAATTTTTCGGGAAGAGCATTCGTTTGGAATTGGAAGTGCTTTAGGCCGGGTGTTTTTTTGGGGGGTAAAAGTATGCCATTCCGAGGGGGCCGGGGTGTCTGTTTTTCTGCCAAATTTTCATGGTTGGGTTGGGATTTCTGCCAAATTGAATGCTAAATAGGCCGGAAGGTTTGCTTGGCAAAGTTTTGGAGACGGTGCAGGAGAGATTTTAAACCAAAGAATTTAAAAAACCATAAACAAACATTAAGTTATGTCAGTAAATTTCAAACCATTGGCGGATCGTGTTCTTGTTGAACCGAATGCTGCCGAAACGACGACTGCTTCAGGAATCATCATCCCGGACACTGCGAAAGAGAAACCTCAGGAAGGTACCGTGGTGGCTGTAGGCCCTGGAAAAAAGGATGAGCCGACTACCGTAAAAGTAGGAGATAGAGTTCTTTACGGGAAATACGCCGGAACAGAGTTGAAATTGGAAGGTAAGGATTACCTGATAGTGAAAGAAGGCGATTTGTTGGGGATTGTAGGCTAAGGCTGGTAAACAAATAATGGCTTTTTTCGCAAGAGGGGCAGCGCTTCGGAAATGGCCGTAAAACGAAAACAAAAACAATTCGGCGGGGATTTTCTGCCTGGGGATATCCGCTAAAATCAAAACTAAAAAAATGGCAAAAGACATAAAATTTGATATCGAGTCTAGAGATGCTCTTAAAAGAGGAGTAGATGCTTTGGCAAACGCCGTAAAGGTAACCTTGGGGCCTAAGGGGCGTAATGTGGTCATTGAAAAATCGTTCGGTGCACCTCATGTGACTAAAGACGGGGTTTCCGTAGCTAAGGAAATCGAGTTGGAAGACAAAGTGGAAAACATGGGCGCTCAGATGGTGAAGGAAGTGGCTTCCAAAACCAATGATATTGCCGGAGACGGTACGACTACAGCAACGGTTTTGGCTCAGGCTATCGTGCGCGAGGGCTTGAAAAACGTAGCGGCAGGCGCTAATCCTATGGATTTGAAAAGAGGGATTGATAAGGCTGTAGCCATGGTGGTGGCCAATTTGAAGTCTCAATCTCAGGAGGTTGGGGATTCCAACGAAAAAATCAAGCAGGTGGCTTCTGTTTCGGCTAATAACGACGAGACCATCGGGGCTCTTATTGCGGAGGCTTTCGGTAAGGTTGGTAAAGAAGGCGTTATCACTGTGGAGGAGGCGAAAGGCATCGATACTACCGTTGACGTGGTGGAAGGGATGCAGTTTGACCGTGGATACCAGTCGCCTTATTTTGTGACGAACCCTGAGAAAATGGTAGCGGAGTTGGATAACCCGTACATTCTTCTGGTAGAGAAGAAAATTTCTTCTATGAAGGAGCTTCTTCCTGTGCTTGAACCTGTGGCGCAGGCTGGAAAATCTCTTTTGATTATTTCCGAAGAAGTGGAAGGCGAAGCGTTGGCTACCTTGGTGGTTAATAAATTACGCGGTTCATTGAAGATTGCGGCGGTTAAAGCGCCTGGATTTGGGGATAGAAGAAAGGCGATGTTGGAAGATATTGCTATCTTGACTGGCGGTCAGGTGATTTCCGAAGAGAGAGGTTTCACCATGGAGAACGCTACTATCGATATGTTGGGTACGGCAGAGAAGGTGTCAATTGATAAGGACAACACCACTATCGTGAACGGTGCGGGTAACGAAGCGGAAATCAAAGGTCGAGTTAATCAAATCAAAGCACAGATGGAGACTACGACTTCCGATTACGACAGAGAAAAACTTCAGGAACGTTTGGCTAAATTGGCTGGCGGAGTCGCGGTTCTTTATGTGGGAGCAGCTTCTGAAGTGGAAATGAAGGAGAAGAAGGATCGTGTGGACGATGCGCTTCATGCGACTAGAGCGGCGGTTGAGGAAGGAATTGTTGCTGGAGGAGGTGTGGCGCTTGTAAGAGCGATTGAAGCATTGAACGGAGTGGATGCTTCCAACCAGGACGAATCTACCGGTATTAAGATTGTGAAAAGAGCTATCGAAGAGCCGTTGAGACAAATTGTGGCCAATGCTGGTGGCGAAGGTTCGGTTATTGTTGCGAAAGTGGCCGAAGGGAAAGGCGATTTCGGATACAATGCAAAAACAGACGAGTATGTTAATATGTTGGAGGCCGGAATTATCGACCCGACTAAAGTAACCCGTGTGGCTTTGGAGAACGCGGCTTCCGTAGCAGGAATGTTGTTGACAACCGAGTGCGTGATTACCGAGGTGAAGAAAGACGAGCCTGCGATGCCGCCAATGGGTGGTGGTATGCCGGGAATGATGTAAGAGATTGCATCAGAATTAATGATAAAAAGCTCTGTTCGGGATTTCTGAACAGAGCTTTTTTGTGTTTTTAGAGGCTTATTTTTTTATATCATCTAAACGATTTGGTGAAAAAAACTGTTTTTTAAGCCTTGGTTAGTTGGGCGTTGTAAAGGGTAGCGTAGTAGCCGTTTTGAGTCAAAAGGGCTTGGTGTGAACCTTCTTCCACGATTAGACCTTGGTCCATCACGAGAATTTTGTCTGCTTTTTCGATGGTGGATAGGCGGTGGGCGATGATAATGGAGGTGCGGTTCTGAGTAATGCGCTCGGTGGCTTTTTGGATGAGTTTTTCGCTTTCGTGATCAATGGATGAGGTGGCTTCGTCCAAAATAAGAATTTTGGGGTCGGAGAGATAGGCTCTTAGGAAAGACAGCAGTTGGCGTTGGCCCAAAGAAATGGAGGCGCCTCTTTCGCTTACGACATAGTCGTATCCTCCGGGAAGTTGCATAATGAAGTCGTCGACGCCAATTTCTTTAGCGGCGTCGCGCATTCGCTCAAGGGTGATGGAAGGATCGCCGAAAGCCAAATTATCGTAGATGCTGCCGTGGAAGAGAAAAACGTCCTGAAGAACCACACCGATATGGCGTCTTAAATTATAGAGTTCATAGGCTTTGAGGTCGGTGCCGTCGATGGTAATCTGCCCCGATTGAATGTCGTAAAGACGGGTGATGAGACTAATGATGGTGGATTTTCCTGCGCCCGTGGCTCCTACGATGGCGACGGTTTCGCCTGGGTTGACTTTGAAGTGGATGCCTTTTAAGACTTCTTGTTTTTCGTCGTAGGCGAATTTTACATTTTTGAATTCGATTTCGCCTTTGAATTCTTGTTTTTTGATGGTGCCTTTATTTTCGGGCGTTAGATCTTCGTCCATGAATCCGAGAACTCTTTCTGCTCCTACGATGCCTCTTTGGATGTTATTGAAGCGGTCGGCAATTTGTCTTAGCGGTCGGATGAGCATGGCGATGTATTGGATAAAAGCAATGACCACACCGGCGGTGATGGTGACGTAGCCTCCGTAAAACAGAATAAAACCGATAAAGATGGAGGAGATGAGTTCTACTACCGGGAAGAAGAGTGAGAAAATAAAAACGGTTCTCAGGAGGGCTCTTTTCAGAGAGAGGTTGATGGCCTCGAATTTTTGAAACTCTTGTTCCTCGCGATTGAATACTTGAATAATGGGCATTCCCGCTAAACGTTCTTGGACGAAGGCGTTCTGGTTAGCGGTCCAATTTCTTTCGTCGCCGAAGGCTTTTTTTAATCTTTTTTGGAAAAACCTTGTAATGAATACCATCAAGGGGAGAATGGCTAAAGAGATGGAGGCCAAATGCGTATCGGTGCGGTACATCATAACCAACACGAAAACGATACGAAGAATATCGCCAAAGACCATTAGAAAACCGTCGGTATAGACGGTGGCAATGGTTTCGACATCGCCTACGGCTCGGGTAACCAACTGTCCGATAGGGGTTTTGTCGAAAAAAGACGTTTTGAAATAAATGAGTTTGTGGTAGAGTCTTTCGCGGAGGTCTCGGATGACATTTTGTGAGATAAAATTGGAAAAATAAACCAAAAAGAAGTTGAGAAATGTTTCCAGAAAGACGAGTCCAACCAACCAGTAGATGTGGTTCATCATGGTGGTTTTATCCTGATTTTTGATGATGTCGGTATCAACGATCTGCATGG
Source organism: Bergeyella anatis (assembly GCF_036016955.1). Lineage (NCBI taxonomy): Bacteria > Pseudomonadati > Bacteroidota > Flavobacteriia > Flavobacteriales > Weeksellaceae > Bergeyella > Bergeyella anatis. The sequence continues at coordinate 50,412 of NZ_JAYWXI010000005.1, forward strand.
TCAGGTAAGGGCGGTAGGTGGACACCACCGAAAGCACCACGGAGAGGATGAGGGCCAAGATGAACCATGTCCTAAAGGTCATGCCTATGGAAAAGAGCCTGCGGATAATCTGCCAAGTGCTTTGCTTCTTCATTTTCGGAATAAATAAATCGTCATGCAAAAGTAATAAAACTAAATGGGTCTGTATTTCAAACTCTCTGTAAAATAAAAACGAAGAGAGCTATTGTAACAACCCTCTTCGTCTTTAAATTTGTCGAGTTTTTTATTTACACCGGTCAGATGGGAAACACAAAGTGCCAGGAACTTTCTTGCATTCTATCTTTTGATTAAATTTTTCTTTGGTAGGATAGATTAGGTATCCACTAACCTGAGTAACTTCTATTGATGCAGTACCTATTGGGAGTAATACATTTTTAGAAGTGTTGCCTTCCATTTTAAAGGTCATCGTATGACCTTTTGAATCCGATATTTTCACATTGTAGGGATTAAGAGAGGCGTTTTTAAGAATTAATCCTGATTTCGTTTCAACGGATAGGGTTTTGGATGTTGAAGTATTTTTCCCGATGGTTATGGGAACGATTTCGGAAGTTCTACAACTTTGGTTATCGGACGCACGCAAAAAGTAATTTCCGGGTTCTATATCCTCAAACTTTACGCTCTCTCCGTCTTCTAAAGTTTTAGAGTAGGCGGGGAGCATTCCTAAAGAGGCAAGTGTTTCGTCTTTGTATAGTCCTACGGTCAATCCTTTGGGGCTATCGACTGACGAGATGTTTACACTGAAACTATTACTCTCTATCGTGATGTTACCGGTTTGTTTTGTGCCGTCCATTGTTAAACTTATCATTTCATAAGCTCCATTAATTCCTGCGCCTATGACAGGCTCTCTGGTAACGACCACAAAAAAGTATTTGTTATTAAGTGCTCCGGTAGGAAGATTAGAGAATCTTGCTATTCCATCATTGCCAGTCGTTACGCTTGTTGCACCTGATAATGCTTTGCTGCCGCCGAGTTGAATAAGAGGAATAAGGGCGTTTTTTTGTAATTCATCCAAGGCATAAACCTTTACGCCGGGGAGAGGGGTCTTGTTTTTATCAACTTTTATATCGGCATCATAAATTTTTTTTGCTTCAATAGTTATGGTTACGACACTGTTTTTGTTTTTTTCGACAGTAATGTATTCTGTTTTGGAAACCATTGCTTTCGTGCCGTTTTCATTCTTTTCAAAGGCTTCTATTTTTAATTTTTTTCCTATGTATTCTTTGAGGTTAATGGTTGAAGACCGCCCGTTGCTTTGGAGTTTTATGACGGGTAGAGATTTCCCATTTATTTCAGAAATTATGACCTCTATATTTTCGTAGTTGGGGCGTCCTTGGGCGATAATCTCAATGGATGCAAAGTCTTCTTGGGGTTTGGGCTGTTCGGTTGTTTGCGATTCCTTTTTCGTGCTGACCGAAACTTCATCATTTCTACAACCGGTAATCCAAAATAAATTAATTAGAAGGAGAAAAAAATAGATTTTTTCATAGGGATTATAGTTTTTTACAAAGATAAAACTTTTCTAAAAAAATAACTCAGAATGAGAGCATAGACGGGGCAGAATTATTGAAAATCATACCCCACATCCACCAAAAAAAGCCCTTGGGCGGGTGCGGATATGCCTGCGGCGTTACGGTTTTTGGCTTCGATGATGGTTCTGAGGTCTTCGGGGGTTCTTTTTCCCGATCCGATTTCCACCATGGTTCCGACAATGGCTCTCACCATGTTTCGGAGGAAACGGTTGGCCGAAATGGTAAACTTCAGTCCATTGGGATAGGGTTCCCAATGAGCCTTGTAGATGTGGCACAGCGTGGTTTTGTTGTCGGCACCCGTTTTGGAGAAACTTTCGAAATCTTCGTACTCGAACAAGATGCGGCAGGCTTCATTCATTGCTTCGAGGGAGAGGTTTTTTTTCCAAATTTGCCAAGCGTAGTTGCGGGTAAAAGGTTCTTTTTCGCAGGTGATGTAATATTCGTACGTGCGATAGGTGGCGTCGAACCGGGCATGGAAATCGTCCTTCACCTTAAAAATTCGTTTTACGGCAATGTCGGGAGGGAGAAAACCATTCAGTTGATAGACTAAATTTTCGTTTACGGGACGCGAGGTGTCAAAGTGGGCAAATATTTTTTTGGCGTGCACTCCGGTGTCGGTACGGCCGGCTCCGGTGGTTTTTACCGTTTCGCGAAGAATGGTGGAGAGGGCTTTTTCCAGCGTTTCTTGCACGGAGATTTGATTGGGTTGGATTTGGTAGCCGAAATAGGAGGCACCGTCGTAAGAAAATTCTATAAAGTATCTCAATTTTGTAATTTTGCAACTGCAAAAATAAGATATTTTGACTAAGATTCTATTGCTTTCGGATTCGCATGGTTATGTGGACGAGCGGATTTTGGCGTATGCGGCTCAAGCGGATGAGGTTTGGCATGCCGGGGATTTGGGTACGGCGGAGGTGTTGTCGGCTTTGGAACGAACGGCGGAAGTCCGGGCGGTTTATGGCAATATTGACGGCGCCGATTTGAGGGGGCGTGTTCCGGAGTTTCAATCTTTCGACTGTGAAGGGGTTCGGGTGGTTATGCTTCATATCGGAGGGTATCCCGAAAAATATACGGCGAAGGCGAAGGCTTTAATTGCGGAAGAAGCTCCGAAGCTTTTTATTTCGGGGCATTCGCATATCCTGAAGGCGATGTACGATTCGAAAAACGCGCTTTTGCATCTTAATCCGGGGGCGTGCGGAAAAGTCGGATGGCATAAAGTTCGAACGATGATGCGTTTTGAAATTGACGGGGAGGAGATTCGGAATCTTGAAGTGATAGAATTGGGAGGTCGTTAAAGAAAAATGAAGAACGAATCATTTAAAATAGGCGACGAGGTGTCGGTTCTTGATGAGGATTTGTCCGGCAAGATTACTTCCGTGCATGGTGCGGAAGTGGTTTTTATGGACGAGCACGGGTTTACGCACCGGTATTTGGCGGTGCGTTTGGTGAGGCGTAATCGGCGGCTTTACGAGACGATTGGGGCGGTGGAAAAACCGCACGAGGTTAAACCGAAATCTCAAAAACATCAGAAGTCTCATTTGGTGCTTGATTTGCATTTTGACCGTTTGGTGGATCGTCCTTCGGCTTACAGCAGTTACGAACGGTTGTGGATTCAGCGGGATAAACTTTTGGACACGTTGGATTTTTGCCGCCGCAACCGTTTGAAAAAACTCGAGGTTATCCATGGGGTGGGGGACGGAACATTGCAGAATATGGTGGTCGAGGTTTTGGAAAGCCAAACGGGCGTGGATTTTTATCACAAGGAAATTTTAAAACACCAGTCGGGAGCCGTGATGGTTTTATTTGAATAAGTCGAAGGGGGCGGTTTTCAAGACGGGATTATTTTAATACCTTTGTCCGGTCTAAATTATGGAAAAATTAAGGTTGCTTTTTACGGAGGATGGGCTTTGGTCGCAGGTGCTGAAAGGAAAATCTGTGGTTTCTGAACATTATGCAGGGCGGGACGAGTGGTCGCCTTCGGGGTTTGTGGAAGAAAGACTCACGGAACTGCTGACTAAAGAATACGGCGAAATCATGGTGTTTTCGGCGTACAATCATTTTGCGCTGGTTCCGGAGGGTTTCAGTGAGCATGACAGGGGTTTTGATTTGCTGGCTCTCAATTCCGATGTCGATCGGGAGAAGGAGGAGTTGATGTTGTCGGTCAACAAAAAGTATGGCGTACAGTTTTATTATTCTTTTCCTTTGGATTTTTATAAGTTGATTAAAAGTCGAATGCCGAAAGCCTCGTTTAATTTTTCGGGCGATAAATTCCTCAATGCTATTTCCACAAGGGGAGGGAAGGAAATTCATGTTAATTTGTACCATAATCAGTGCGAGTTTTTTGCATTGGAGAATCGTAAGGTTTTGCTTTATAATAATTTGGATCTTAATTCGGAGGTGGATTTTCTTTATTTCGTCATGTTTACCTTGAGTAAGATAGGCTTTGGGCTTAAAGAAACCTATTTTTTTGTCTATGGAGAAACCTCTCAGAATCAGACGTTTATTTCGGAGTTGGATAAGTTTGCGGAGCATATGAAAATTATTTTTGATAACCTTCCTAAAAAACACTTTATTTTAAATTAAACGATGTACCGAATTATTTCAGGCCGTTGGAAGGCTAAAAAGATCGCGGCGCCGAAACACTTTGAGGTAAGGCCTACCACAGATTTTGCCAAGGAGGCATTGTTCAGTATTCTCGAAAATCGCTACGATCTGGAGTATTGCGCCGTGTTGGATTTGTTTGCCGGGATAGGTTCGATTTCGCTGGAGTTTGCGTCCAGAGGATGCGGGGATGTTACTTCTGTGGAGATGAATCCTAAACATTGTGCTTTTATCAACGCTACGGCGGCGGATTTGGATATGGCGCTTCAGTTGAATGTGCAGCGTGCGGACGCTTACGAATGGCTGAAGAAAAACCGTAATAAGAAGACCTATGATATTGTTTTTTCCGATGCGCCTTTCGATACGGAAGAAAAAAAATATCAGGAGTTGATTTCGCTGGTTTTGAGCAATGGGTTTTTAAAGGATGGGGGAACGCTGGTGGTGGAACACCAAAGCCGCATGAAGATGGAGCATCCTCAATGTGTAGAAACCCGTAAATACGGGAATGTGAGTTTTTCGTTTTTCGAGGCAGAGGAATCCTCCGGTGATGAGGCGTGAGCGTCAATCCTTAATACGGAGGATTAAAACACTTTTTGTAGTATAAAATTAAAACCCTGTGATGGTACAGGGTTTTGTTTTTTTGAGGGGCCTGGATTTACCTTCCCAAGAAAGCGTTGTACATCCAAACGTCTTTTTCTTGTTCTTTGATGTAATCGCTCATTTGAGAGTTGGTGCCTTCGTCGCCAGCCTCTCCTGCAATTTCTAAGATTTCTCTTTGCAAATCAATCACAATTTTAAAGGAGGCAAGAATTTGTTCCACGCATTTTTTTCCATCGGAAACTTCTTTGCTCTCTTTAATGGAGGAGATTTTCAAATACTCCGAATAGTTGTGTTTCGGGGTGGCGCCAAGGGTTAGGATTCTTTCTGCAATTTCGTCGATTTTCAGCACCAAAGCATCGTAGAGTTCTTCAAATTTGGGATGAAGGGTGAAGAAATCAGCTCCTTTGATGTTCCAATGGGCTCCTCTCGTGTTTTGGTAGAAAACGGAGTAATTGGCGAGCAGCAAATTTAGTTTTTCCGTAATGATTTGGGTGTTGGCTTCTTTTAAGCCGATGATAGAAGTGTTGTCCATGATTTTTTTTTGCAAAGTTCTGCAAATAATATTCTTCGGGCGGGTTTTTGCGATTGAGTTTCTCTATCACGGTGTTTTCATTGGCGGGATTGGCTACGGTTGGGCGATGGTTTTTAGAGCTAAGGAAATGGTGAAGGGAAAGCGGGTGAGAATGAATTCGTTAGATTTCACGAATAATTCTTGCAGGGTGTTTGTCAGTTTAAAATTTATTGTTATTTTTGCACCCTAAAATAAAAAGCAATTAAATGCCTACTATTCAACAATTAGTAAGAAAAGGAAGAGCCACACTTGCCAAGAAGAGCAAATCGGCTGCTCTTGATTCTTGTCCACAAAGACGAGGAGTATGTACTAGGGTATATACTACCACTCCGAAGAAACCGAACTCTGCACTTAGAAAAGTGGCGAGGGTAAGACTTTCTAACGGAAAAGAAGTCAACGCTTACATCCCGGGCGAAGGACATAATCTTCAGGAGCACTCGATAGTATTGGTGCGTGGCGGAAGGGTGAAAGACCTACCGGGAGTACGTTATCACATTGTAAGAGGTGCTTTGGATACCGCTGGTGTTAATGGAAGAACGCAAAGAAGATCTAAGTACGGAGCGAAGAGACCAAAAGCAGGAGCTGCTAAAAAGTAATCATTAAATTTTAAGAAACGAAACAATGAGAAAGACAAAAGCGAAAAAAAGACCGTTGTTACCGGATCCAAAGTTTAATGATCAATTGGTAACGAGATTCGTTAATAATCTAATGTTAGATGGTAAAAAATCAATTGCGTTTAAGATTTTTTACGATGCGTTGGATATCGTAGAATCCAAAAAAGGAGAAAACGAAAAAACATCATTGGAAATATGGAAAGACGCCCTAACGAACGTTATGCCTCACGTTGAGGTGCGTTCAAGAAGAGTGGGTGGTGCTAACTTCCAAATTCCTATGCCGATTCGTGCCGATAGAAAGATTTCTATGGCTATGAAGTGGTTGATTAAATACGCAAAAGCCAGAAACGATAAGTCTATGGCTCTTAAATTGGCTGCTGAAATCATTGCGGCATCCAAGGAAGAAGGTGCGGCGTTCAAAAAGAAAACCGATACGCACAAAATGGCAGAAGCTAACAAAGCATTCTCACACTTTAAATTCTAATCTGAAATGGCAAGAGATCTTAAATACACAAGAAATATCGGTATTGCTGCGCACATTGATGCCGGTAAAACCACCACGACAGAAAGAATTTTGTTCTATACCGGGAAGACTCACAAGATTGGTGAGGTTCACGAAGGGGCTTCAACCATGGACTGGATGGAGCAAGAGGCTGAAAGAGGGATTACGATTACCTCTGCGGCAACGACTTGTACTTGGAACTTCCCAACCGATCAAGGAAAAAATCTTCCTGAAACCAAAGGGTACCACTTTAACATCATCGATACACCGGGACACGTGGATTTTACCGTAGAGGTAAACCGTTCGCTTCGGGTATTGGATGGGTTGGTTTTCTTGTTTTCAGCGGTAGACGGGGTAGAGCCTCAGTCTGAGACCAACTGGAGACTTGCGGACAACTACAAGGTGGCTCGTATGGGATTCGTTAATAAAATGGACCGACAAGGAGCGGACTTCCTTAACGTAGTGAATCAGGTGAAAGAAATGTTGGGATCCAACGCGGTGCCTATCGTTTTGCCTATCGGTGCGGAAGAAGACTTCAAGGGGGTGGTTGATCTTATCAAGAACAGAGCGATTGTTTGGGATGAAGCTGGACAAGGAGCCACGTTCGAGGTAGTGCCTATTCCTGAAGATATGAAGGAAGAAGTGATGCTTTACAGAGAGAAGTTGGTGGAAGCGGTTGCTGATTACGATGAGACCTTGATGGAGAAATTCTTCGAGGATCCGGATTCTATTTCTGAAGAAGAAATTAATGCGGCACTTAGAGCAGCGACAATCGACTTGTCTATCATTCCGATGACTTGTGGATCTTCTTTCAAGAACAAAGGGGTTCAGTTTATGTTGGATGCGGTATGTAAATACCTTCCTTCTCCATTGGATAAGGACAACATTAAGGGAACCGATCCGAATACCGATGCGGAAATCGAAAGAAAACCGGATGTTAAAGAGCCTTTCTCTGCCTTGGCCTTTAAGATTGCTACCGATCCTTTCGTAGGGCGTTTGGCTTTCTTTAGAGCTTATTCTGGGCGTTTGGATGCGGGATCTTACGTGCTTAACACGAGATCCGGTAACAAGGAAAGAATCTCAAGAATTTACCAAATGCACGCGAACAAGCAAAACCCTGTGGAGTATATCGAAGCGGGAGATATTGGTGCAGCGGTAGGTTTTAAAGACATCAAAACCGGAGATACGCTTTCGGATGAAAAACACCCAATCGTTTTGGAATCTATGATCTTCCCTGATCCGGTAATCGGTATCGCGGTAGAGCCTAAGACCAAAGCAGACCAAGATAAATTAGGTAACGCTCTTGCGAAATTGGCTGAAGAGGATCCTACCTTCCAGGTGAAAACCGACGAGGCTTCTGGTCAAACCATTATCTCAGGAATGGGAGAGCTTCACTTGGACATCATTGTAGACCGTTTGAAGAGAGAGTTCAAGGTGGAAGTTAACCAAGGACAACCTCAGGTAGAGTACAAAGAGGCATTGACTCAGGTGGCGAACCACAGAGAAGTTTATAAGAAACAGTCTGGAGGACGTGGTAAATTTGCCGACATCGTTTTCGAAATTGGTCCTGCTGACGAGGGTAAAACCGGTCTTGAATTTATCAACGAGATTAAGGGAGGAAACATTCCGAAGGAATTTATCCCTTCAGTGGAGAAAGGTTTCAAAGAAGCAATGAAGAACGGACCTTTGGCCGGATTTGAGGTGGACTCGATGAAGGTTACCCTTAAGGACGGTTCATTCCACGCGGTGGACTCCGATCAGCTTTCATTCGAATTGGCAGCGAAACTAGGATTCAAAGAGTCCGGAAGAGCAGCGAAGGCGGTTATCATGGAGCCGATCATGAAACTGGAGGTGGTAACACCGGAAGAGTATATGGGCGACATCGTGGGCGACCTTAACCGAAGAAGAGGTACCGTGAACGGTATGGACGATAGAAACAATGCTAAGGTGATCAAGGCTTTTGTTCCTCTTTCCGAAATGTTCGGGTACGTAACGTCTCTTAGAACGCTTTCTTCAGGTCGGGCGACTTCTTCCATGGAGTTCGAAAAATACGAAGCGGCTCCGCAGAACATCGCTGATGAGGTAATCGCTAAAGCTAAAGCTTAATCTCTAAAATTTTTGAAAATGTCACAAAGAATCAGAATAAAACTTAAGTCTTACGATTACAATTTGGTAGATAAATCTGCCGAGAAAATCGTAAAAACGGTAAAAGCAACCGGAGCCGTAGTAAATGGTCCGATTCCGTTGCCTACCAATAAAAGAATCTTTACGGTTCTTAGATCGCCGCACGTTAACAAGAAGGCGAGAGAGCAGTTCCAACTTTCAGCTCACAAGCGTTTGATGGACATCTACTCTTCTTCTTCTAAAACGGTAGATGCTCTGATGAAGTTAGAGCTTCCTTCTGGAGTAGATGTCGAAATTAAAGTGTGATTTTAATCCCATTTTAGGATAATAAATTCCCTCTATGCAAAGACGTAGAGGGAATTTTTATTAGGAATAAATAAAAATTTTTGGCATTATATGATTTTTGTCATGTAAAATTTGCGTAGTTTTAATTTTAGCTTTAGCTTTGAAGTGCTAACATTAAACCCCGTTAGTTGATTTATCATGAAAAAATTATTATTAATGGCAGCTCTTGGAGTTGCAGGGTTGGTGAGTGCAAAGCATGTTCTCTCTGAAGTGTCTTTTGGTGATCTTACGCCGGAGGTACAGGTTGACGGTTCTTCCGACGAGTTGTTGGCCGATGAATGGTGTGGGACAGTAGCTTATCACACAAGTTGCGGATTGATCGGGTATGATTCTTGGTGCTCAAGTTGGGGGATAGATTGTTTAATGAAAGCTTCGGCTATGTATGAAGAGTATTATTGTGGAGAGTAAATTTTTTTTATTGCTGTTTTGGTTAATATCGCCGACCTTGCTTTGTCAGGACCTTGTAAAGTCGGGGTATGTAGCGAAATACGATGTCGTTTTTTTAAGGGATACCTCAGATGTTTATTCTGCCAAGGAAGAGCAGATGGCGTTGTACATCGGCGAAAACCGGTCCCTTTATAAAAGTCTTAATAAAGACCAGGTTGAAAAGTTGCAACACGAGACCTTAGAGAAGAATATTGCGGCTGTAAAACCGGGGGAAGTATTGATGGCTGATTTTAGAAAGCTACCGAAAATAAACATTAAACATGAAGTTTTAAAAATAAACGATAGTGTGTACATTGCCGATGATATTCTTACCTACAGGTTTCAGTACGTTGCCGAAAACCATCCGAAGTGGACGATTTTAAAGGATAAAAAAGTGATTAATGGTTATGAGTGCAGGAATGCGGTTACCGAGTATAATGGCAGGACGTATGAGGCTTGGTTTACTCCGGAGATTCCTTTTTCGGAAGGGCCCTATACCTTTAAAGGGTTGCCCGGTTTAATCGTTACTTTGCAAGACCAGAAAAAATTATTTTATTTTGAACTGCGTTCTTTTGGCAAGGAAGACACTGAGGCTTTGTTTCGAGGGGGCAAATGGCTGTCGTATAAAAACTTTATCAAAACCAGGGCGGAAGCCAAGGCTAACATTGTCGGAAATCTTAAACTCCTATTACGTAAGGAAACCATGTCGAAAGAAGAGCAGGAGCTGGTAAAAAGAAACGCAAATAGAAAAAACAATTATCTTGATTAGTGTTCAAAATTTTTTTATTCCCCAACGGTTCGGCAGAAAATTTGAGGACGATGGTTATCCTTGTAAATTTTGTATGCGTTGTGCAATCAGTTTGAGGATGAAGTTTTGATTTTCAAAGGTTAACTGATGCCTCCCTTAATTATTAAGGGAGGCGTTTTTTTTATGAAAAATAGATTGCCAATAAAAAAATAGTTTTATATTCGTAGCATAACAATAAAAGTAAAAAGCTATGAAAAGAAATTTATTAAAAACAGCAATTGCATTTTGTGTGGTAGGGGCTGGCTTGGGTTCTCTCTATGGACAAGAGGGCTATAAAGCTCCATTAGCCGAGAGTGTGAGTCCAGTTACGATGGCGGATGATGCCGAGTTGGATAATATGGTGTTTCCGACTTCGGAATGGCAGACTTTTGCCGATGTGTCTTGGTATTCGGATGCGGTTAACGAGTTTACCTTAACCACCGAGGCGCAACTCGCTGGTCTGTCCAAATTGGTGAAGGAAGGCAACAGTTTTTCGGGAAAAACCATTAGTCTTGGGAATGATTTGGACTTGGGCGAACACCTTTGGACAGCGATTGGCTACACTTACAGAACGCCGTTTTCTGGTAATTTTGACGGGAAGCATCACACCATTAAAAATCTAAAAGTGTACCGAGGGGATAATGGGGATTTCCTGGGGTTGTTCGGCTACTATGCTTCGGGGAATTTAAAAGACTTGACGATTGACGGAGGGATGGTCAGAGGGAAGGACACGGCTGGAGTGCTGGTAGGGAATTTCACCTCGGGGGCTACAATGAGCAACTGCCATATCAAGAACGGAAAACTGTTGGGCGTTTACGACCCTAATTATACCACGAGTGCCTTTAATGTGGGGCTGCTGTGCGGTTCGGTAACTTCTTCCAGCGTGGTGGATTATTGTTCGGCAGAAGGCGTGATTAAAGGCTTCCAGCAGGTGGGAGGCTTGGTAGGCTCGCCTTGGAACAAAGCCGTGATAAAAAACTCTTATTTCAAAGGAAAAGTGATAGGTGCTTATTTCGTGGGCGGTTTGTCGGGGTTCAGTACCTTTGCCTTCACGCCTAATTCCGAGGTTTTAATAGAGGATTGCTATGCGATGGCGGAAGTCGTGGGGACTGAACACGTGGGCGGTTTTTACGGCGGTTTGCAGGTAGGGAAAATTAAAAATTCGTATTCTGTGAGTACCGTTGATGGCGCTTCGGGAACGGTAGGGGGATTTGTGGGAAGTATCGGAGGCGGAGGCGTTCTTGAAAATACTCATTTTAACAAGACCGTGGCTCCGATGTCAGGGTATGGCGATGCTCCAGCTCCGGGAGTGGACCTTATGGGGCATACCACCGAAGCGATGAAAGTGCAGTCGTTCTTAGATTTACTGAATAATAACCGAACACCTGAAAAATGGAAATTCGAAAGCGGTGTAAATGAGGGGTATCCCGTGATTTACAATGCGGCGACGATGGCTGTTTCCGAAATTAAGAAACCCGACCAAGTTTCCATCTATCCAACGGTGGCGAAGGATAAGCTGTACCTGTCGGATAAGGCTCAAACCTACACTTACCAAGTGCTTGATGTTACGGGGAGAGTGCTAAAAAGTGGCAAAACCAACGCTTCCGTAGAGGTGGGCGACTTGAACCGAGGCGTGTACTTGCTGAAACTGGAAAACGGACAAGGCTACACGGTGCATAAGTTTATGAAAGATTAGTTTTATTTGTTTAGACTAAAGCCTCCCTATCTAAGGGGGGCTTTTTTTAGGATAAAAAATAAAAATTTTGGGGTTGGGGAACTGCCGCCCCATCTTGGGGAACATTTTTTTTAGCTAAAGAATAGATTTTGTTTTATAGAAAAAGGCTTCCCCATTGTTGAAAATAAGGTCCCCAAGATAGGGGGACGGTTTTTTAAGTTGGGGGACGGTTGCCCCAAAGAGGGGAGGGTTTTCCCCGAGTTATTTAATGAAAATTTCATTTTGATAGGTGGAAAATAATATTAAATTTGTATCAGCAGGCTCTAACTATTGATAAGTTTCAAAAAGTGAAGTCTGGAGTATTAACTTAAAACCGTTTCATTATGCCAAAAAAAGGACTTGCAGAAGTAATACATGCTGCAGAGCTTATGTTGAGCGGGCTGAAAGCCCATCAGTCGGAGTTGTCGTCAAGAGGATTAGATGCTGCTTTTATAAAGACGATGGAAGATTTGATGAAAGACTTGGTACAGGCAAACAATCTCCAAGAGAAATTGAAAGCCGACTTAAAAACGCAAACCGCCAAAGTAGAAGAACTGATGAGTAACCTGCAGAAAACGGCTTCTGAAGCCAAGAAGAGGGTAAAATTAGATGTCCAAAGCTCCCAATGGAAAGCGTTTGGAATTGAGGACAAACGCTAACGATGAGAATGGTAAAGCCGCCAATAGAGGGCGGCTTTATTCTATTAAGGGGTTGTTTGAAATTTATATAAATAAATTAAATGTGATTTTTATCATATAAAAATTTTTGTTTTTGAAAAATTTATTTATATTTGTGATATGTTAAACCAATAAATTATTATATTATGAAAAAATTATTTTTTGTGGCTACATTGTTGGTCGCTGGTGTAATGAGTGCAAAAGTAGGTACTCCTAACAGAAAATGCATTAAAGATGATGCGAAAAAAAGTATTGAGTATCTACCAATAAAAAAGTTAGGAGGAGTGGAAAAGGTAAATATACCTTCTTTTATAACGGCAGGAGCTTGTTCGAATTGGATTACAGTGGACGCTTCTTGTGGAGCACGATATTATTTGTGTTCGGATAGCTATAAGAATATGAAAGAATTAATGAAAGCTGTAGATTATTTTGATGATGCGAAGTGTAATTAAATTTTGTGTTATTTTTTTTGGGCTGTTGGTGGTTAATATTGCTTACAGTCAGGTTGCTACGGTTTCTGGTAACTTAAATTTTTCGCCGGAACCGTTTATACAGAAAGAAATTGACCGTGTGCGGTATCAGGTCTTTTATGAACTAAAATTTTTGCTTAATGCAGACCAACCATCGTCTTTTAGGGAAGCCGTAACGATTTTGCAGATAGGGGATAATTTCGTAAAGTTTGCAGATGCTAATACCTATAAATCAGATTCGCTTAGGAATGAGTTTCAGTATCTAAAATCTATAAGAACTAAGGAGTTTAACCAACTTTTGGCACTTAGACCAAAGTTTCCTTATACGATTTACTCCAATCCGAAAGAGAATGTCTATACGCTTAATAATGAATTGTCTCATTACTATACTTATACGGCTCCTATCCCAAAGTTAGAGTGGAAAATAAGTTCTACAACCAAAAAAATAGGCGATTATTTGGCTGTAAAAGCAACCACCCGCTATTCGGGCAGAAATTATGAGGCTTGGTTTACCCAAGAAATACCGTTTTCTTACGGACCTTATTTGTTTCAAGGTTTGCCGGGTCTGATTTTGGAGATTAGAGATACCGCAAATCATTATGCCTTTACGCTGTTTAAAATTGAGAAATTGGATACTGTGATGACCAAAGGAAGCGGGAAAGAGGTGCTTGAGGTTACGCGTGAGAAATACAAAAAGCTGGAGCGGGTGTATCACGAAAATCCCGGGCAATTCATTGATGGAACGGCTTATGATGCAGGAGGAAACCCCATCAATTTTAGGAAGAAACCTCGCCCGTACAATCCCATAGAGTTGGAGTAAAACTACAAGCTATAATGATTGGAAAGATAAAGCCGCCAATAGAGGGCGGCTTTGTTTTGTTAAGGGGGTATTTAAAATTCATGTAAATAATCTAATCGTGATTTTATCATGTAAAGTTTTTTGCGTTTGAAAGATTTGTTTATTTTAGTAGAGTGTTAAATAAATAAGTTATTACGATATGAAAAAAATTTACCTAATTGTATCAGTGATTTCAGGTTTTTTAATAGATGCTCAAGGGTATCAAGAAAACTTTGACGGTATTGGAAAGGGATTACAGGAATGGACGCTCTATGGAGACAATGGGGTGCCGGAGTATTATGTAGCAGACTACCAAGAACCTTGGATTGAGAAAAATTTATACCTCTATAACCTAAACCCGTTTAAAAAATTTGCTATATCAACCTCTAAGTATACCGATAGTGGTATAAAAGCAGATCGATGGATGGTTTCTCCCGTAATATCCGTAACTTCTGATAACCACACGTTGTATTGGGAAGAATATGCGGTGGACCCTCAAAATCCGGATGGATTTAAAATAAAGGTTTCAGAAAATGCGGGTAATAAAAAGGAAGATTTTATAAAAGAAATTTACTCGGTAGAGAGTGCTTCAAATCGGCCTACTTTTAAAAGTTTAGATTTAAGCGAATATATAGGAAAAACCATTCGAGTGGCTTTCATCAATAATTCTACCGATAAGTTTCTCCTCGCTATTGATAATATTTATTTAGGAGGTAAAGCTATTTCTAATCCTAATTTGTTAGAGTATGCTGCAACAAGCTCTAAGTCTGTTGAAATGAAATGGAAGGGAAGCAAAGATGTGGAACTATTGCTCAAGAAATATAATGAAGTGCCAAGCTCTACGGATAAGGGGATAAAAGTAAACGGTGATTATACCATTGTAGATGATTTGGAAGAAGGCACTCTTTGGCATGCGTATCTGAAAGACAACAAATCTAATGCGATGTGGATAGGACCTTATCCCGTTGGAACGGCCTATAATCTACCCTATAAACAAGATTTTGAGGGGGATGTTTTAAAACAAAATATCTATGCCGAAGACTTTCTTATCTCTGATAAAAAAATATTTGATCAAGGTGAAAATAAATTTATTATGACCTCATCTATCGCAGATGACATTACTTTTAATCAGTTTTATTTACCTCCAATATTTATTCCCAAAGGGGCTAACATACGTATCAAATTTGACATGATGCATGTGAATAATTTGGCCGAACCGCAAATTGCACTTTATTCGTATGATATAAGAGGAAATAGGCCGAGTTATTTGTGGCATAAGGATATTGAAGAATTTGATAAATTAGTTGTTGTAGATGAAGAAATAGGATCTTTTGGTGAAGATGGTGTTTATAATTTGGCATTCGTATATAAAACTAATTATAATCCTACTAACGAAATAAATGTATTATGTATAGACAATCTTCAAATTGGAACTATAGAGCAACTTTTAGTACATGAGGCAAAACAAGATAAAGCTATTTCTATAGCTCCTAACCCTGCAAGTAGTCATTTTGTGATAAGCCATGAAGACCAATTAAAAACGGTTGAAGTTTTTGATACTTTGGGAAGAATGGTAAAATCATATATTCCCCAAGAACAATATGATATTCAACAACTGCCTAAAGGAATGTATTTAGTTAAAATATCCACAAAAGATAATTACACTGTCATCAAGAAGTTAATTAAAAAATAAAAATTATTAACGCTCAGTTGGAAGGTCTCATTTCATGAGATGATCCTGATTTTTACCCAAAAAAATGATAAAATGAAAAAGATACTATTTTTTGTATTGTTGTTGGTAAGTTTTGGGGCTTTTTCACAAGAGAAAAACGCTTTTAAAATCTTTTATAAATACCATTATTTAAAAGATTCTACCGAGGTGCATTCTCAGAAAAGTGATACGATGGTGCTTGAAACCAAACCTGGACGTTCGGTGTTTTACAGCCACCTGCGTAAGGTGGGGGATTCTGTTTTTAATAAAGATAAAGAAAATGGAATGGACCAAATGACGCTCTTAATGAACCGCTATAAGTACCACTTAGATAAAAATGCTTACCGCATCACTAAGGATTTTGTAAAAGACACTTTAATTTTCTACGATGAAATTTTAGCAGAGGCGTATCAATACACCGAAAAAATCCCTACAATTAACTGGAGTATCGAAGATGAAAAAGATGATTTGTTGGGCTATTCGGTGGGAAAAGCCAAAGGCCGTTTCGCAGGCAGGGATTATGTGGCGTGGTTTTCGGAGGAAATCCCGGTTCCCGACGGTCCGTATAAATTCAATGGGCTTCCGGGGCTGATACTGAAAGTTGAGGATACCAAAAAGCAATTTTTATTTGAGGCTGTTGCTTTGCAGGGGTTAAACTCTTTTCAGGTTTGGGAGAAAGTGAAACCCGTAAATACTTCCAAAAAGAAATATACCGAACTCAAGGAGAGGGCAAGTAAGGATTGGGTTCAGTACATTAACACCTCTACGGAAGTGAAGATTACACTGAATTCGCCCCATAAAAGACCTCAAAAACCTTATAACCCTATAGAACTGGAGTAAGGAAAAAAATTATGATAGAAAGCCATTAAGCTTTTTATTTTCACAAGGTTTATTTTATTAAACTAATAGAAACTCTATCTTCGCCTTCATCTATAGGGAATTTGGATGAAGGCGTTTTTTTGTGTAGAATATTTTTTGTAACATTATCTTAAATTAAATCTTATAACTGCTATGATGAAAAAACTAATCGGAGTCTTTTTATTCTTTTGTGGTTTTGTTGGGCTTTCGGCTCAAGAGTTAATGGTGTATTATAATGTGAGTTTTAAATTGGATTCTTTACAAGAACACTTCAATAAGGAAGAAGCCGTATTGGATATATCTAAAAATGAGGTGAAATTTTATTCCACAGAGTATCTGAAAGCCGATTCTATCCAAAAGCAAACGAATGAGATAAATTTTGCTTATCCCAAATTAGAGTATAAAGTTAAAAGGGCTCTTAATACTTCTGAAAATACAGAGTATGTAACGGTTTATATGGATTATTATGCGTTATCGTCTAACGATACCCAAAATTGGACGATCGTCGATGAAACCAAAACCGTTAACGGTATTGTATTGAGGAAAGCCGTTACCCGATTTGGTAAAAGAGATTGGGAGGCTTGGTTTTCGGATAAATATCCAGTTTTAGAGGGACCATATAAATTTAGAGGGTTGCCTGGGCTTATCTTTGAATTACGAGATACAAAGGATAACTTTATATTTTCTGTTAATCGGATTGTGCCTAAAAAAGAAAAAATAGAAACCGATAATTTTTTGGAAACCAATTATGGCAAAAAAGCACTTCCTGTTAAATTGGATGTTTATCAGAAATTGAAGTTAGAGGATTTTCATAATCCACTAAAGGGGCAAGAAAACATGATCGTAACGGATAAAGAGGGGAATCCGATAAAAATGGATAAAAGAGAACAAACCTTAAAATATCAAAATCATCTAAGAAGATATAATAATCCGATAGACTTAAATTTGGCGGTTACTTACCCTGATAAGAAGTGATTTGGTAACTGTAACAACAAAAAACCTCCTTATTCGAAAGGAGGTTTTTTGTTGTTTATTTTCTTTATACCTTTTATCGGGCGTGCCGTCTTTTTTCAGGCGTTGGTCTTCTTTGTAGCGTTTATCGGGGGTGCCGTCTTTTTTTAGCTTTGCTCCGCTTGGGGCTTTAGGGGGGGGCGGGCAGAGGATTTCTCTTTTGGGAGCTGGGGTGTTTTGCTTTCGGCGGCTTTGTTTTTGTCTTTTGCCACGGTTTCTTTTGCGGCTTTCTGAGGTTTGGGTTGGGCTTGTTGGGCGGAACCTAAAGCGAGGCCGAGGGTTAAGGCGACGGCCGTAATCATTTTTTTCATTGGTTTAAAATTTAAAAAGGGTTATGTGGGAAAAGCATCAAATAGTATGCTGGGATTATTCCGGATTTAAAAATTAACTAAACTTTAGGAGGTGGAGCAGACGGGTGTTAACCGACTGTTAATGCTTTTTGGAGGTTTTAAATTTTAAAGTTTGTTAAAAAACGTGCAATTTGAGGGGTTTAGTACGGAGATTGCTAAAGCTGGGGGATGAAAGGATGGGCGAAAATTTCTTTGTTTGGGGTACATTTGGTGGTTTCGGCGTTGCTGTTGGCTAATTTTCTTAATGCTTACGTTCCGCCTTCGGTATTTCCTTTGTTTAATTTTTTACCTTTTTTGTTTCCTTTTCTTTTTGGGGTTCATTTGGGGCTTTTTTTTCTTTGGGTATGGCGGAAGAAGCGTAAGGCTTGGTTTTTTGTTCCGGTTACGCTTTGTTGTTTGTTGCCGATGCAGCGGTATTTTAATCTGAAGGGGCAGTCGGAGGGCGAACGGGAGATTTCGGTGATGACTTATAATGTGGAGTATAACAATCATGAATTTGAGGACGAAATAGAGGCTTTTCTTTTAAAACACGAGGTGGATGTTCTTTTTCTTCAGGAGCCGGATTTTATGGATTTAAGGGATATTGAGACGGGAGGCTATACGGCGATTAAATATCCGCTTGTGGGGCTTTATACGAAGCATAAGGTGCTTCGTCAGGCGCGTATTTTGGATGATTCTGAGGGTTGGGTGGGCGATGCGCTTTATGCGGATATTGAGATTGACGGGCGAGTCTTTCGTTTTATTAATGTTTATTTGGAGTCGTTTACTTTGGAGAAATCGAGGTTGGGGCTTAGTTCTTCTTTTGAGGAAAACCGCTCTAACGCGTTTGGGGTAGCGGCGAAGATGCTTCCGGTTTTCAAGATTCATCAATTGCAGATTGAGAAGATTTACCGTTATATTGAGCATTCGCCTTACCCGGTGATTTTGGGTGGGGATTTTAATGCGGTTCCTAATTCGTATGAATATTATCGTTTTCGGGCGGTTTTGCAGGATCCTTTTGAGCTGGTGGGTCGGGGCAGTGGGGCTTCGTTTTACGAGCTTCCGGTGCCTTTGCGGATTGATTATGTTTTTTGTTCCTCGGAATTTAAACCGGTGGATTATACGGTGAATACGGAGATTCGGTTTTCGGATCATTATCCGGTACGGGCGACGTTTAGGGTATCGGAAGATTAATCGGGTTTTAATTTTCTTTGATTTTGTCTGCTTTTTTGGAGCGGACTTTTCTATTATTTAGAATAAGTAAAAATTAAATGATAAAAATCATCTTTTTCTATTATTTAGAATAAATAAAAATAATATCTTTGCATCAAATTATTGATCTTATGAAACGACTTGGTGCGGGTGCTTTTTTTTGGTTGGCTTATGGTTTGGTTTCGGCTCAGATGAGTTACCAGCCAAACGTTACGGATTTGGATACGTTGCGGCATACGCGTCGTATTGATGAAGTACAGTTGTTTGGCGAGTCCAAAAAGCATCAGGAAGGGTTGGAGGTTATTACGCGGATGCCGTTGAAAACAAGGGATCAGATTCAGAGTATTTCGGTGATTTCTTATAAGGTGATTGAGGACTTGGGAGGGCTTACGGTGACGGATGTGGCGAAGAATGTGCCCGGGGTGACTTTGTTTGCGTCCTACGGTGGAGTTCGCGAGAGTATGAGTATTAGAGGATTTAGAGGGGTTCCGGTTTTGAAGAACGGGGTTCTTATGGATTCGGATTTTCGTACGGGTTCGATGCTTACGGATATGCAGGGGGTGGAAAGCATTCAGGTGATTAAGGGATCTGCGGCTGTAACGCAGGGGATTGGTACGGGACTTGGTTCTGCGGGCGGGGTTATTAATGTTGTGACCAAATCGCCTCAGTTCAGGGACGAAACTAAAGTTGGGTTCCGTTATGGCAGTTGGGATTTTTACAGGCCGACTTTGGACTTCCAGAGGGTTTTGGATCGTGAAGGGCGTGTGGCGGTTCGTTTCAATGCGGCTTATCAAGACAGTAACAGCTTCCGTGCTCATGTGTATAACGATAGAGTGTATGTTAATCCTTCCGTGGCATTTTTGCCGGACGATCGCACCAAAATTGTGGTCGAGATGGATTATCTGAAACATAAAGGCGTTCCGGATCGTGGGACGGTGAATCTTTCGGAAGGCGACGTAGAGGCTTTGTATCATATGCCGAAAGGGAAGTTTTTGGGGTATTCTACCGATTATGTTCATACGGAGAGTTTCAATTTTTCGACGACGGCGGAACGAAAACTCAACGATAAATTCAAAATTCGTACGGCTTATTTCAATTCTTCGGCGCAGCGGGAGAGTGTAGGAGCGAATATCGGCAGGGGCGAAGCTGCCACGGGGTATGCGGTGAGATCCAGAACACTGGCTAAGAGTGGGGTGTTGGATCGCAATCAGGTGTTCCAGTTTGATTTTGTAGGCCAGGAGGTGTATACGGGGAAGATTAAACATACGTTTCAGGTCGGGTTCGACTGGCGGATGGCGGATACGGATACGGACACTTATGCTTTAGCCAACGGGGTGGTTTTCAGGGATCGGATTAACGTGCTGGAGACAATTTCCAATGATCTTCCTTCGGGGCTTAGCAATGCCATTTTCGATTTGTCCCGTCGGGTCAATGCCAAGGCGATGTATTCGGGGCTGATGGCTCAGGATGTCATTACTTTCAATAAATATTTTAAGGGAACTTTTGGGCTTCGTTACAGTCGTGAATTAGGTAAGGGCAGCCAGTATGCCGAGGCTTGGAACCCTTCGTTGGGGCTTATGTTTTCTCCTCGGGAGAATATGAATTTGTTTGGCTCTTATACCACGACAACGGATTTGCGTAGTGCGGCTAACCCGCTGTATGGAGGCGGTACGGTTGGGGCTTCCCGGACGGATCAGGTGGAGGTTGGCTTAAAATCGGACTGGTTGGACGAAAAATTACGTTTTAATGTAACGTTGTTCCATATCAATACGGGTAATCTTTCTTATTCGGTTCTTAACAGCGACGGTACGGCGACGGGCGAATTTGGTTTGGCCGGAGATTTGAGACGTCGCGGTGCGGAAGTGGAGCTTATTGGCCGGGTATTGCCGAATTTGCAGGTTATGGCGGGGTATGCTTACTTGGATGCTCAGTACAGGGACAGTCCGGCGTTTGTCAATGGTTCGGCACCGATGAATACTCCGGAACATACGGCGAATGCTTGGGTGAATTATAAGTTTCGAGAAGGGTTTTTGCGTTGTTTGGATTTGGGGCTTGGGGCGTATTATGTGGGAGCGCGTCCAGTGGATAACTACAGCCAGAAAACCATTATCACGGCTCATGTGAATTCCGTAACTCCGGGGATGAAACCGTTTGACATGAAGGCTTATACCACGGTGGAAGCTCAGGTAGGGTATACATTGGGTAATTGGGGACTTCGGGTGTTTTTCGGGAATATTTTTGATGCGGTGGGATACAGCTCTTACTTCAGGGGAGGGTATATCGACCAAATCCAGCCTAGAAATTTTTCGGGGCAGATCACTTATCGGTTTTAATTAAATTCAAAAACAATAAAAAAAGATTAATATGAAAATGAATCGTATCGTAATGGCTTTGGCACTGTCGGCCGTGATGTTCTCTTGCAGCGGGGAAGATAATAAAAGACCCAAAGGAGCCGACTACAGCATCATTAAAAAAGAATTGAAACTGGAAGGCGAGAAAGCCAAACAGTTTGACGAAGTAGTGGCGAAATACGCCAAAATGAGGGAAGAGAACCGCAAGTCCATGGGAGAGAAGCCGGACCGCGTAGCTCTATTTACCAAAATGGAAGAGATGCAGAAGCAGCAGGATGCGGAAGTGGGTAAGATTTTAACGCCTCAGGAAATGGAAAAATACAAGGTTTTCGTCAGCCAAAACACGAGAAAAAGACCACGCTATAACGATGAGTTATTGGCTAAAATTCAAACAGAGGCGGGGCTGAACGAAGAGCAGATGCAGGTGGTTCATGCGGCGAACAATGCTTTTGAAAAGGCTTATCAGGATGCGCATGATGTGTACCACGGCAACGGCGAGTTGGCCAAGGAGTATTGGGAGCGGTTTGATGCCCAAAGGAAAGCGGCGATTAAACACGCATTGACGGCAGAGCAGTATTCGGCTTATCTCGAAGTGGTGAAGAATGAAAAATACGTTCCTCGGGGCAAAAAATAAAAAATTACCTTATCATATCAATTAGGTTTGTGAAGCTGGATTTGTTGTCATGATAGATTCAGCTTCCGTTTTTGGGCTATGAAACGAATATTGAAAAGTCTTTTCCGAAAGAGAAGAAAAAACGAATCACGCTTAAAATACGTAATGTATTTGCTGCATCTTTGGTTGGGGCTTTGGTCTTCCCTTGTGGTATTTATCCTTTGTTTTACGGGAAGTCTTTATGCTTTCAAAACGCAGATTTCGGAGTGGTATAATGCCGATAAGGTGTTTGTCGAGGTAGGTCAGGAGCGGGCTTCTGCGCAAGAGGTTCAGCAGGCGTTGGAGGCGGAAGGGAAAACAATGACATCGCTGGTGTTGCCTCAGGATTTTGGACGTTCTTGGGGGATAGGCTACTTGGATGAAGGAGGGGCTTCCCGTTCGGTTTTTTACGACCCTTATATGCGTCGAGAACTTGGGACGGGGGATGACGGCCTGAATCGTTTTTTTGAGGTTGTTTTGGACTTGCATCGTAATTTAATGCTTGGCTCGGTGGGGCGTCAGGTGGTGGGAGCCAGCGTTTTGATGTTCTTGGGACTTTTGTTGTCGGGGTTGGTCTTATGGTTTCCCAAAAAGATGAAATATTTGAAACAGGGGCTTACCATTAAGTTTAAGGCGCGTTTTCAGAGGCTTAATTACGATTTGCATAACGTGCTGGGGTTTTATCTGATGTTGTTTTTGGCTTTTATTGCGATTACGGGGCTGTATGTAACTTACCCTTGGGTGAAGAATGCCCTTATCGTCTCTTTGGGCGGAGAACCTTTGAGTGAAATCAAGAATGAGGCGGAGGTGAAGGATGAAGCGTTTGCGTCTATTATGGGGGATATGCTGAATCGCCAAAAGGAAAAAACGACTTTAAAAGACGAAAAGCCGGTATCGGTTGGGGTTATTTTGGCGGCGACGGATCGTCTTTTTCCTTCGTCGGGGACGGTTATGGTGGAGTTTCCCAATGAGGAAAATCCGAGGTTTACGGTAAGAAAAATCAATTCGGATAATGCTTTAGGGGCATTGCTTCCGGACGAATTGTCTTTTGATAAAAAAGGCGTTTTGAAAAGCAAGATACTTTTTATGGATAAACCTTTGGATAAGCAATTTACTTCGCTTGCCAAACCTCTTCATACGGGGGAAATCATGGGATTGCCCAGTATTATTTTTTATTTTTTTGTGTCTTTATTGGGGAGTCTGCTTCCTGTAACCGGCGTGTTGATTTGGTGGCATCGGCTTAAAAAGATGAGCTGATGACTCCCTTTTTGCTTATCGGGTGCGGATGATGATTTGGGAATCCTCGGGGGCTTTTTCGGCGGTTTCTTCGGTGGTGCCGGGCTTTTTCTTTAGAATTTTGATTTGTACGGTACGCTTATCCAATGGGGTAACGAAGGGGTGCTTTCCTGTAATTTCTTCAATATCGGATTCGAATTTGAGATTGACGACAAAGTCGCTCAAAAGCAGGTGGAGCATATTTTCAGCCTCTTTTTTTTCTTTCGCCGTCAATTTGTTTTTTTCGAGCAATTCGCTTAGCCCTTCTATGGTAAACTGTTTGGTGTCAAGCATAAGGGTTTTACCGTCCCATTGGCTGTCGAGCGATTTAGGGTCTTCGGTTTTGAGGTAAAGACGGTGGTCTTCTTGGGTTAGGCGGTCTGCTTTGATGGCCATGCCCGAGAGTTCGTTTTGATCAAAAAGCCCTTTAATGAAAATCTTTTTCAATACCCTTGCCGAATCTTCGTTTAGCGGAGCTTTATTTTTTTCATCGGCTCGAAGTTGGTAGAGACTGGTCCACTCGTTAGGGATTTTTTCGAGATTCTTTTCTAAGTCGTTGTTGTTTTTCTTGCTTTTCCTTTTTTTCTTATCCGAATGGTCTGCTTTTTTTATCGCTTCGATAATAAGCGAAAAATCGGCATTGGTTTCAAAAGAGTAGGAGGCGTCTTTGTGAAAAACCATATCGGTGTACACTTGACAAGATTGGGCGCAGAGTCCTGCGAAAATACCACAAATTAGGAGAATCAATTTTTTCATGGAGTTAATGGCAAGAGGAGTGTTCGTTTTGGTGTTGGTTTTTTGGAGTGTCGATTTTTAGTTTTAAAGCTTCTTCTTTCGGGGAAAGGTAAGGGATGCCCAGTTCCATGCCGCGCAGGACAAAGAGGCCGCCTAATACAATCATGAAGAAAGGAATCACTTTCAGAAGTTTGAAACGAAACGTTTGCCCCATCAGATTCCCGGCCAAAACCACCGCGAACATGAAAGGAAAAGTTCCTAAACCGAAAAGCGCCATGAAAAGTGCACTTTGCAAAATTCCTCCGGCCGCCAACGAAGCCGTGAGAGCCATATAGACCATACCGCAAGGGAGAAAGCCGTTGAGGATTCCGGTGAAGAAACGGGAGCTTAGCCCGGATTTTTGAAGTTGTTTGCCCAGCGACCGTTTCACCTGCATGAGAGCTTGGTTTAAAAACGGGATTTTAGAGGCAAAATCGTTTCCGCCGAAAGAGAATAGCGCCATTGCAATTAGGGCTATTCCCACGGAGATGGTAAGGTACTTTTGAAATCCGGCCATTTCAAACCCTTTACCGAGAATACCTACCGTTGCGCCCAAAAGCGTATAGGTTACAATTCTTCCCAGGTTATAGCTGGTATTTTGAAGATGGAATTTGGACCGTTTGGCGAATCCCATGGATAAGGCGATGGGACCACACATTCCGATGCAATGAAAGCCGGAGGCGAGACCCAGTCCGAGTGCCGATAGAATGAGGGTTATTTCCATAGGACGTCGTAATCGATTTGGTAAGGTTTGCTTTGTTGTTTCCATTTTACTTTGAGGGTGTAAGACCCGGGGAATAAAATGGATTTGGGGATGGTTATACTTTGTTGGGCATCCAAGGGCAGGGTCTTATTGACGTCAAGTTTGGCGTCGTCCGTTCTGAAAAGTTGGAAGTCGATTTTTCCGTTTTCGGGTTTTATTTCTTCCGGAAAATGAACGACAATGCCTTCGGAGGTTTGTTTATAGACGGGTTTTACAGCGAGTCCGTCGGCATTGTTTTTGGCATCGATAATCGCCTGATAATGCAATTCTTCTTCGTAATAGTCATTGGAGACAAGCTCTGCATTTTGCCAGCCTCGGGTAAAGAAGAAAATCATGGAAAGGATAAAAACGATGAACCCTCCGAGTGCGAGCATGATGCCGTGAGCCCAAGTGAATTTTTTCAGCATAACGTACGGTTAAAATTGAATTTTAAAAGGACCTTCAAAATAGGTGTCAAAACTATCGAGTAACTTGCCGTCTTCATCGTAAACTCCGATGGAGAGATTCTGTTTGGAAAGTTTAATTTCTTGTTCGGGAAAGCTGACGTTAACGGTTCCTTTGGTAATTTGGTCTTTTTTAAGCAAAATAACATTGGTATCGCTGAAGGTTACTTCTCCGTTTTTGGGCGAAATTACTTTGATGGTTACTTTCTTGTTCTCGTTGGTTTTGTTGAGGAAGGTGTAATTATAACTATTGCTTATGCGACCGTCTTTCACGAAATAGGTAGAGCCTGCCGGTTTGATGAACTTGGCTTCCATGCTTCCTCTGTTGTAAAGCAAAAAGCATAGAAAACCAATCAAAAGGGACAAGACGACGGTGTAGGCTTTCATTCTATTGGTGAACTTAAAAGGCCTTTCTTTTTCGATTTCGTCTTCGGTGGCGTAGCGGATAAGACCTTTGGGGAGTCCGACTCTTTCCATAACTTCGTCGCAGGCGTCAATGCAGGCGGTACAGTTTACACATTCGAGCTGTTGTCCGTTTCGGATGTCGATTCCCGTAGGGCAAACCACAACGCACTGGTTACAGTCGATACAGTCGCCTTTTCCTGCGGCTTTACGGTCTTCTCCTTTTCGCCATTTGGATCGGTTTTCTCCTCTTTTGAAGTCGTAATAGACATTAATGGTTTGTTTGTCAATCAATACGCCTTGCAGACGTCCGTAGGGGCAAACCAAGGTGCAGACCTGTTCGCGGAACCAGGCAAACACAAAATAAAAGGCTCCGGTGAAAAGAATCATTACCAAAAAGTTGGTCGGGTGTTCAAATGGCCCTTGTCTCATGATGCGTCGCACCTCCTCCTGACCGACGATATACATGAACATGAAATGGGTGATGACCAAAGAGATGAGCCCGTAAATACTCCATTTTAAACCTCTTTTCCAAATTTTTTCGGCATTCCAAGGTTGCTTGTCCAGTTTTATCTGCTTATTTCGATCGCCTTCGATGGCGTATTCAATCTTTCTGAAAATCATTTCCATAAAGATGGTTTGAGGACAAATCCATCCGCAAAAAATCCGTCCAAATACGACGGTGAACAGAATGATGAACACGATAGAGGCGATGGCTCCCAATGCCAAAATAAAAAAGTCTTGAGGATAGAAAGGCTGCCCCATGATGAAAAAATCCCGATCGAGAATGTTAATCAGAAGCAGGGGATTATCATTGATTGTGATAAAAGGAATAACGAAGAAAACGCCCAATAGGAGATAACTGACGATTGTTCGGTAATTGGTGTACTTTCCTTTGGGTTTACGTGGATAGACCCATTTTCTTTTTCCGGATTGATCCATCGTGTTGACGGTATCGCGGAAGGTTTCGGGCTCGACGACTTGGCCTTGGCCTCCTTTTATCTCTTCTTTATTTTCTAATTCAGACATTGCACAGAGAATAAATGTTTAGACGCAAAGGTAGCAAAATTTAAAAAAAGCATAATGTGATTTTTGTTACCAAAACGGAAGGCGTATAAAATAAAAAAGACTGTCCTGAGACAGTCTTTTTTTTGAAGTTGAAAAAAATGAATTTTTTATTTTTCCCAGTGAGCCTCATTTCCTTGAGGAGCGGCTCCTCCTTGCGCCGGAGTAATAGGCGATTGCTCTTGATTGATGTGGTAGATGTAAGCGGCTACTTTTTCGATATCATTACCGGTTAGCTGCCCATTTTTACCAAAAGCCACCATGGTAGGGTTGTTAGGAGAACCATTATACACTACGTGGAAGATGCTTTTGAACAATGTAGGTTCGGGTTGGTTAATCCAGTAGTTGTCTGTAAGGTTTGGTCCAATCCCTCCTTTACCTCCGTCCATATGGCAAGAAACACAGTTGGTTTTGAAGATTTCTTGACCTTCGGCGATGTTATCCGCAGAGTAAGCCGCAGTTTCCTGAGTGGCTTGTGGGGCGGTTTTCATGTATTCTTCTACGGAAGCGATTTGGGTTTTGTACTCTTCGTCGTACTCTTTACCTGGGTCGGCAAAGTCGGTAAAACTGAAAGCCACAATGTAAATCACGCAGTAAGCGACACCGAACCAAAAGAGTCCCAGCCACCATTTGGGAAGTTGGTTGTCCAACTCCATAATGCCATCGAAACCGTGGTCGATGAGGATGTCTTTTTCCTCCTTGGTGGATTGCTTTTTAAAGGCACTTTCCCAAAGGGACTTCAAGTAAGGTTTTTTCTTTTCTGCGATGTAAGCCGCTCTTTCGGCTTCGGATAATTTTTGGAACTTGTTGTTTTCGATAAGATCTCCGATAGCACCGTGGATCATGGCTAAAATACAGCTGATAACAACTGTTCCCCAAAAATAGGGTGAAGACAAGAAAGAGGTGTTTTGTACAAACATGTAATAAACCACAAACAAGATGGTAAGAATTACAAGTATATTGACAATCACGGGGGTTCTTTGTTTCATGATGTTTTAATTTTATAAATTAAAGGATTTATCCTCGTCATCCAGCGGGGTATTAGCCGCATCGGAGTAGTGTTTTTTCGGTCTGCTGAAGACGTAAATCACCAACCCTATGAAGAATGTCATAAAGATAAGAAGCGCAATGGTCTGAAATAAACCGGTATAGGCTTCGTTGGATATGATATCTTTAAAATTCTGTGGTATCATGCGGCTAATACTTTGCGGATGAAACGATTAATTATTGCTTGCGGTTTGAACCTGAGTGGTTTTAATGTCGGTACCCAATCTTTGCAGGTAAGCGATAAGCGCAATAATCTCTTTCTTCTCGAGTTCTCCGGCTGGTTTTTGAGCGTAAGCTTCCTTGATGTCAGCGGCTTCGGAGAAGATTTGCTTCACGATTTGTTTCGCTTGATTATCGGCCCAGGCATTAGCTGTATCGATTTCTGCTTTGGTGTAAGGCACATCAAATACGTCTTTCATAAGGTTCAATTTGTCTACCATTTGGCTTCTGTCCAAATCGTTAGCAATCAACCAAGGGTAACGTGGCATGATGGACCCCGCTGATGTTGATCTTGGGTTGTACATGTGTTTGTAGTGCCAAGAGCTAGGGTTTTTTCCACCTTGTCTATGCAAATCCGGACCGGTTCTTTTAGAACCCCAAAGGAAAGGTCTGTCGTAAACGAATTCTCCGGCCTTGGAGTATTGTCCGTTTTTCCCGTTGAATCGTACGACTTCATCTCTGAACGGACGAATCATCTGAGAGTGGCAAGAGTTACAACCCTCGCGGATGTAAAGGTCTCTACCTTCCAATTCCAAAGGCGTATAAGGTTTAACCGCAGTGATTGTAGGTACATTTTCTTTTACGGTCAATGTCGGGATGATTTGTACCGCACCACCGATGGCTACGGCGACAAAAGCCAACACTGAAAGGTAAAGAGGCATTCTTTCCAACCAAAGGTGAGCGCCCTCGCCTTCTTTTCTTGCGCTGCCGATATTGGCTAAAGCAGGAGCTTCCGCAGGAACTTCTTTTTGGAAGGATCCTTTTCTTACGGTGGCAATTACGTTAACAACCATAAGAAGAGCTCCTAGGATATAGAGGATACCTCCGATGAAACGCATTACATAGTAAGGGATAATCGCGGTTACGGTATCCAGCCAGTTTTTCCAAACCAATGTTCCGTCCGGATTAAATTGTTTCCACATCAATCCTTGGGTAAATCCGGCAATGTATAGAGGAACGGCATAGAAAATAATACCTAAGGTTCCCAACCAAAAGTGCCAGTTGGCCAATTTAGGCGACCAAAGCTTGGTTCTCCACATGATAGGAAGTAGGTAGTAAATCATACCGAAGGCGATGAATCCGTTCCAGCCAAGTGCACCAATGTGAACGTGACCAATTACCCAGTCGGTGTAGTGACCGATTTTGTTAAGGGTTTTGGTGGCCAATAGAGGCCCTTCAAAAGTTGCCATACCGTAGCAGGTTACAGCCACAACAAAGAACTTAAGGATAGGATCTTCTCTTACTTTGTCCCAAGCTCCTCTAAGGGTTAAAAGTCCGTTCAACATTCCTCCCCAAGACGGAGCGATAAGCATCACGGAGAATCCTGTTCCTAGAGCTTGCGCCCACCCTGGAAGGGCAGTGTACTGCAAGTGGTGAGGTCCGGCCCAGATGTAAACAAAAATCAAAGACCAGAAGTGGATGATGGATAACTTATAAGAGAATACGGGACGGTCAGCTGCTTTAGGTAGGAAGTAGTACATTAGACCAAGCACTGGCGTTGTAAGGAAGAACGCTACGGCGTTGTGTCCGTACCACCATTGTACCAACGCATCTTTTACTCCGGAATATGCAGAATAAGATTTCCATCCGGTGAAAGAAAGAGGAACCTCTAAGTTGTTAAAGATGTGGAGCATGGCCACGGCAATCCAAGTACCGATGTAGAACCAAATAGCCACATAAAGGTGTCTTACTCTTCGTTTAGCGATGGTTCCGAACATATTGATACCGAAAATCACCCAAGACAAAGTAATAAGGATGTCGATTGGCCATTCGTGCTCGGCATATTCTTTCGAGGTATTGATTCCCATGAAGAAGGTGATGACCACGGCGACAATCATGATCTGCCAAGTCCAGAAGTGAATCCAAGACAAAGCGTCGCTGAACATTCTGGCTTTCAATAGTCTTTGCAAAGAGTAGTAAATCCCCGCAAAGATGCAGTTACCAACGAACGCAAAAATTACGGCGCTGGTGTGCAGCATTCTGATTCTACCGAATCCGAAAGCACCATTGGTGTTGATGAGACCTTCGATGTTACCAGCGGCCAAACTTTTAATGGTCGGGTCGTCCGTTCCGAAGAAGAATTCAGGTAACTCAGGATAGAAGAGCATTAGTGCGGCAGTCAGTCCGAGCAGGAACCCCACAACCCCGAAAATAACGGTGGCATAGAGGAACGCACGCACAATGCTGTTGTCATAACTAAACTTTTGTGTTTCCATATATATTAATTACTTTTTTTCTTGTTCAGAGGCCTTCTCTTTTCCGGGGTTTTCGTTTTTAACTTCGTCGTCCAAGAGGATTCTTACGGCCGGCGATTCGTCGTCTTCAAACTGACCTTTTTGGGCATTAATAATGAAGATAACCAAAAAAACCACGGCTAGTGATACACTGCAAATGATCATCAAATAGAGTATATCCATAGCGTCGCAAATTTAATTTTAAATTTTCTCCAAATTTAGTTAAAATTTATGATATTCATCATTCGATGTTAAATAGTGTTAATTTATAATATTTCTAAATTAAAATGAGTGAAATTAGTTTTTGGTTTTGAAATACTTACGGGCATTTAGCCAAGTGGCTGCCGAGGTGAAGCTCACGACGCTGATGGAGCTGATTGGCATCAGGATAGCGGCAATGAGAGGGGACATGTAGCCCAAAACGGCAATCGAAATGCCGATTACGTTGTACATTAAGCTGATGGCAAAAGTTATTTTTACGATTTTGATGGCGTCTTTGCTCAGGTCGAGATAGTGGTTCAGCGAGGCAACGCGGGAGCCGGCCATAATGATATCCGAGGAAGGGGTGAAGGCGTTGGTGTCGTCGGCTACGGCAATGCCAACATTGCTTTGTTTTAAGGCTCCGGCATCGTTAAGTCCATCGCCTAGCATGGCCACCTTTTCCCCTTGTTCTTGTAGCTTTTTTACGTAATTGAGTTTACTTTCGGGGTCTTGGTTGAAAGTCATTACCGAATCTTGCGGGAGGATGGTTTTCAGATTGTTTTTTTCCGATTCGTTGTCGCCGCTCAAAAGGTGGATTTTATAGTTTTTCAATTGTTTGAACAAGGAGGGGAGTCCGTTGCGGTATTCGTTTTTAAAGACGAATTTGCCCAAGAAGTGCTGGTCTTTACTCAGGTAGACTGCGGTCTCCAGGTTTTGGGGTGTTTTGCCGTTAAACTCGGCTGAGCCTATTTTGTACTGGTGTCCTCTTACTATTGCTGTATAGCCTTTTCCTGGGGTGTCGGCAAAGTTATCTGTTGGGAAGTATTCGTCTTCCGTGTCCAAAAATTCGTACAAGGCTTTGGAAAGCGGATGGGTGGAATTTTTAGAAAGGGTTTTCAGGTTCTTTAGGTCGAATTCGCTAAGAGGTTCCCCCTCATAGGTCAGGTGGGATTTTTTGTTGTGGGTGATGGTTCCTGTTTTGTCGAAAACGAGTGTTTGTATTTTGGCCAGTTTTTCGATGGTTAGGGTGTCTTTTACATAAAACTCGTTTCGTCCCATAATTCGCATGATGTGTCCCAGGGTGAAGGGGGCTGAAAGTGCCAGGGCGCAGGGACAGGCGACGATAAGGACGGCCGAAACGACTTGGAACATTTTTTCAAAATCGAGGCGTCCCCAATAGATTGCTGCTATCAGAGTGATGCCCAGTATGACGAGGGTGAAATATTTACTGATGTTGTTGGTAAGGTTGTCGAGGCCGTTTTCGTGTTTTCGGAAGGCTTCTTTGTTCCAAAGTTGGGTGAGGTAGCTTTGGTCAACGTTTTTGATGACTTCGAGTTCTAATACCGAGCCGATTTGCTTACCTCCAGCGAAAATTTTATCGCCCGGTTGTTTGGCGATGGTGGCACTTTCACCGGTGATGAAACTGTTGTCAATGTGGCCCTCTCCACTGATAAGGATGCTATCTACGGGGATGATTTCTTGGTTTCTTACAAGGATTCGGTCGCCGATTTTGAGCTCGGAGAGCAGAATGTTGTTTTGTTTTCCGCCGGTTTCCACTTTGGTAACGGCAATCGGATAAAACGATTTGTAATCCCGATCGTAAGCCAAGGCGTTGTAGGTTCTTTTTTGAAAGACTTTCCCTAAAAGCATGAAAAATAAGAGCCCGCAGAGGGTGTCGAAGTAGCCGGGGCCGAAATCCGTAAGGGTTTCATAAATGCTTCTTCCGTAGAGTACGAGAATCCCCAGCACGATGGGAACATCAATGTTGATGATGCCGTTTTTAAGACCGTACCAAGCGGATTTGTAGTAGTCGGATGCGGAATAGAAAACCACAGGGGTAGCCAAAAGAAACATGATGAAGCGGAAAAGGTGTTTGTATTTTTCCATCCAAAAATCGGTGGTTCCCATTAGTATTTCGGCGTATTCAGGATAGCTGAAGAACATTCCGTTGCCAAAAGTAAAGCCGGCAATGGCCAGTTTGATAAGGAGGGATTTGTCGATTTTTTCTTCTTTTTTGTCGGCGGTTTCCAGGTTAATTACGGGCTTGTATCCTAAGTTGGTCAGGAATTTGGCTAGTTCGCTGAGTTTTAAATTTTGATGGTTGAAGGAAATTTGTAGGTTTTTTTTGGTGAAATGCACCTGAGTATAATGGATGTCGGGATTCAGGGTTTGGAGACTTTCTAAAAGCCAAATGCAGGAACTGCAATGAATCACGGGGATTTTAAAGGTGACCAAAGTGGTATTTCCTTCGGAAAAATCGGTTATTTTATCGAAAACAGCGGGCGTGTCGAGGTAGTCGAATTGCGAGGCGTTTTCGTCGGGACGAATGCCTGAACTCTTGTTCAGAGCGTAGAAATTTCCGAGATTGTTCATGTTCAGAATCTCGTAGACCGACTTGCATCCGTTACAGCAGAATGTTTTGTTGTCGAATTTAATCTGCTCTTTTTCAGCGGGCTGACCGCAGTGGTAACATGATTTTGACACGGTGTTTTGGAAATTGACTTGCAAAAATATAACAAAAAACTTTGTTGTAAATTTTAAAATGTAGTATTTTTGCTGATAAATATCATGAGATTTATATGTCGATAGAGAAACAGGAGTTGATTGAGCAAAATCTTTTGAGTGTTTTCAATGAAAATGCTTTTCGCGAGATGCTTTCTCCGCAGGATTTTGATAAGTATGTCCAGGCTCGTAAGGAGATTTCGTTTCGCAAGGGAGAGATGCTCTTTGATGAGAATGAAGATGCAGATGGCGTTTATTTCGTTACCAAGGGAACGATTAAGTTGTCCAAATCGGGAGTGTACGGTAAAGACCAAATTCTTAGATTTATAAAGGAGGGCGATCTGATTGGGTATCGTTCTTTGTTAATCGGTGAGAATTTTCAGGCGAAAGCCGAGGCCATGTCCGAAGTAGAGGTTGTTTTTGTGCCCGGGGAGGTCTTTCTTCATATGTTGGAGGTGGATTCCAAGCTGTCTTTTACGATGCTTCAGAAATTTGCTTACGAACTGGGAGAGTCATCCAATACGATTACGTTTTTGGCACAGAAAACGGTTCGGGAGCGTTTGGCTGAGATTTTACTCCTTTTGGAGCTGAAACTCGGGACGGATCCGGAGGGATTCATAAAGATTTCGCTTACTCGGGAAGAAATTGCCAACCTCATCGGGACGGCTACGGAAAGTGCGATACGGCTTATTTCGGAATTTAAGCATGACGGGCTGATTGAGACGGAGGGGCGTAACATTAAGATTTTAAACCACGAGAAACTGATAAAATTAGGACACGTGGTCATGTAGAAAAAAAGCTGGAGTTTCATCCGGCTTTAATTTTTGTTTTAAATACTAAATTATTATGTCTGTACATTCGGAAATAAAGAAGATTACGACGGAAACCTTGCGGAAAATGAAGTTCGACAAGGAGAAGATCACGATGCTTACGGCTTACGATTATACCACGGCCAAAATGGTGGATGCCGGCGGAGTGGATGCTATTTTGGTGGGCGATTCTGCTGCAAATGTGATGGCGGGGCACGAAACGACTTTGCCGATTACTCTGGAGCAGATGATTTATCATACTCAGTGTGTTATCCGAGGGGTTGAGCGTGCGTTGGTGGTGGCGGATTTGCCTTTCGGGACTTACCAAAGCAATCCGGAGAAAGCATTGGATTCGGCGGTGCGGATGATGAAAGAAGGCGGGGCTCATGCGGTTAAGGTGGAAGGCGGGGCCGAGATTGAAAAATCCATCCGAAAAATTGTAAATGCGGGGATTCCGGTGATGGGGCATTTGGGGCTTACGCCACAATCCATCTATCAATTTGGAACGTATAAGGTTCGGGCAAAGGAGGAAGCCGAGGCCGAAAAGCTAATGGAAGAGGCAAAACTTTTGGAATCTTTGGGATGTTTTGCATTGGTTTTGGAAAAAATTCCTGCGACTTTGGCGAAAAAGGTTTCGGAGAGTCTTACCATTCCTACGATAGGAATTGGTGCGGGAGCGGACTGCGATGGTCAGGTTTTGGTTTATCATGACATGATAGGGATGAATCAAGGGTTTTCGCCTAAGTTTTTGAGACGCTACCTTGATCTTTATTCGGAGATTACGGGGGCGGTGTCTCGGTATGTGGCAGACGTGAAGGCGGTAGATTTTCCCAACGAAAACGAAAAATACTAAATGATGGATAGTCGAACAATTCAGGGGATTTTATCGATTGGCGCTTTGTTTTGCATTGTGGTGGGCTGGTTGAATCTTTTTTCTCCGGAGGTTAATTACTTTATTTATAGGCAGGTTTTTTATGTGCTTATCGGGGCGAGTTTTTTTATGATGGTGCCCTCGCTGGTGAATCGGAAAATGGTTTATCCGATGTATTTGGCGGCTTTATTTTGCGTGGTGGGCGCTTTTCTTCCCGAGGAGAGTCGTTTTTCTGGTATTAAGAGTATTGGTTTGTTTGCCGGAGTTTTGATTTCTATTTTTAACCGTCCACGGATTTCGGGGCGCTCCTAAGTAAACGTAAATTATGGATAGACAACAGGGGTTTGAGGCGGTTCAGATTGTGTATGAAGACAATCATCTTTTGGTGGTGAATAAAAAAGCAGGACAACTGGTACAGGGCGACAAGACGGGGGACGAGTCTTTATTGGAAAGTATTAAAGCGTTTATCAAAGCGCGGGATGCCAAGCCGGGGAATGTGTTTTTGGGGTTGGTGCACCGGATTGATCGTCCGACATCGGGGCTGGTGATTTATGCTAAAACGTCAAAGGCCTTAACCCGTTTGACTCAAATGGTTAAAAACAGGGAGATTAAGAAGACTTACTGGGCGGTGGTGCCTAAAGAGATGATACCGGTTTCTCAGCGGTTGGTTCATTATTTGAAGAAAAATGAAAAAAACAATAAAGCGATTGTTTTTTCTAGTGCGACGCAAGGGGCGAAGGAGTCCATTTTATCTTACCGATTAATTCATGTTCTTGAGCGGTATCAGCTTTTGGAGATTGATTTGGAAACGGGGCGTCATCATCAGATTCGGGCGCAGTTGTCCAAGATTGGGGTTCCGATTAAGGGGGATTTGAAGTATGGGGCTCCTCGGTCGAATCCGGATGGCGGAATTTCTCTTCATGCTCGAAGGCTTTCTTTTGTGCATCCGGTGACTAAACATCCGATTGAAATAACGGCGCCGGTTCCTGCCAATGATGTTGTTTGGGCGGCTTTGGAACAATCGGTTGAATAGAAGAGGGAATTTGAATTTTATTTGAAAAAGAATTTAGGCTTGCCTTAAAGTCAAACGGGATAAGTGAAGACTAAATTTTAGTTTGGGTAAGCACTAGGGGAGGTTTTTATGCTGAATTTAATTTAGATGTGAGTAATGATAAAAAAAACGCTTCGTCCTTGGGACGAAGCGTTTTTTGTTTTGACCGAAATTGCCATTCGGGTTAGTTGTTCTTGGCTTCTTCAGCGATGAGATTCAATGCTGATCCGGCCTTAAACCATCCGATTTGCTGGTCGTTGTAAGTATGATTTGCAATGACGGTGTCTTTGCTTCCGTCGGCGTGGATAAATTCTAACGTGAGCGGTTTTCCTGGGGCGAACTGATCCAAATCCAAGAAGTTGATGGTGTCGTCTTCCTGAATTTTATCGTAGTCGGCTTTATCGGCAAACGTCAGTGCCAGCATCCCTTGTTTTTTCAGGTTGGTTTCGTGAATTCTTGCAAAGGATTTAACCAGTACGGCTTTTACGCCTAAGTGTCTTGGTTCCATAGCGGCGTGCTCTCTGGAAGAACCTTCCCCGTAATTTTCGTCACCTACCACAATAGAAGGAACTCCAGCGGCTTTGTAGGCTCTTTGTACAGCAGGAACCTCTCCGTATTCTCCGGTCAATTGGTTTTTCACGAGGTTGGTTTCCATGTTGTAGGCGTTGACCGCACCGATGAGCATGTTGTTGGAAATATTGTCGAGATGACCTCTGTATTTCAACCATGGTCCAGCCATCGAGATGTGGTCTGTGGTGCATTTGCCGAAGGCTTTAATCAATACTTTTGCTCCTTCGATATTTTTACCGTCCCAAGGTTTGAAAGGCTCTAAAAGTTGAAGCCTGTCGGACTGAGGGTCGACCAAAACCTGTACGGCAGAACCGTCTTCAGATGGAGCTTGATAACCGTTGTCGTCCACATCGAAACCTTTGGCTGGAAGTTCGGCGCCTTTAGGTTCGTCTAATTTAACTTGCTCTCCGGCTTCGTTGGTTAGCGTATCGGTAATCGGGTTGAAATCCAATCGTCCAGAGATGGCTACGGCAGCCACCATTTCGGGAGATGCCACGAAAGCGTGCGTGTTGGGGTTCCCGTCGGCTCTTTTAGCAAAATTTCGGTTGAATGAGTGGATGATGGAGTTTTTTTCTCCTTTTTCCGAACCTTCTCTATCCCATTGGCCGATGCACGGTCCGCAAGCGTTGGTAAAGATTCTGGCATTTTCAAATTTTCGGAACGAATCCAAGAAGCCGTCTCTTTCAGCCGTGAATTTTACTTGCTCGGATCCAGGGTTGATTCCAAGAATGGCTTTGGGTTTAACTCCTTTGGCAACAGCATCTTCTACGATGGAAGCTGCTCTGGAGAGGTCTTCGTAAGACGAGTTGGTGCAAGAACCAATCAGAGCCCATTCCACCTCCAAAGGCCATCCGTTGGCTTGCGCTTTTTCTCTAAATTCAGCGACAGGAGTGGCTAAATCCGGAGTGAAAGGCCCGTTAAGATGAGGAGTGAGTTCAGAAAGATTGATTTCGATAACCTGATCGAAATATTGTTCGGGATTAGCGTAAACTTCAGCATCACCGGTGAGGTGTTCGGCTATTTTATCGGCTTCGTTTACAACTTCTTGTCTTCCGGTAGCGGCGAGGTATCTTCTCATGGCATCGTCGTAACCGAAAGTCGACGTGGTGGCTCCGATTTCGGCCCCCATGTTACAGATGGTTCCTTTTCCTGTTGCGGATAAAGACTGGGCGCCTTCTCCGAAGTACTCAACGATGCATCCGGTTCCTCCTTTTACGGTAAGGATGCCGGCGACTTTCAGTATGACGTCTTTTGCCGAAGTCCATCCGTTCATTTTGCCGGTTAGTTTGATACCGATAAGTTTCGGCATTTTTAGCTCCCAAGGCATTCCGGCCATTACGTCAACCGCATCGGCACCACCTACGCCGATGGCAACCATTCCGAGTCCGCCGGCATTTACGGTATGCGAGTCGGTTCCGATCATCATTCCCCCGGGGAAGGCGTAGTTTTCCAATACCACTTGGTGGATGATTCCGGCTCCGGGCTTCCAAAAGCCAATACCGTATTTGTCGCAGACGGAACTTAAGAAATTGAAAACTTCAGAGTTTTTATTGATTCCCTCCTGAAGGTCGGCTTCGGCGCCTACCCTGGCCTGAATCAGGTGGTCGGCATGAGCCGTGGAGGGCACTGCTACTTTCTTTTTGCCGGCTTGCATGAACTGAAGCAATGCCATTTGAGCCGTGGCGTCTTGCATGGCCACTCTGTCCGGAGCAAAATCCACATAGGAATTTCCTCTTTCGTAGGCTTGTGTAGCATTTCCTTCCCAAAGGTGGGCGTAAAGGATTTTTTCGGCAAGTGTTAGCGGTTTTCCTACGGCTTTTCTCGCTGCTGCGATTCTTTCCGGGTAGCGCGCGTACACTTTTTTGATCATATCAAGGTCAAAAATCATGTCATTAAAAATTTTTGGATTGTTAATACCTAATAAAGTTTCAAAATTACAAATAATTAAGGATTTTGAAAAGAGGTATAATTTAGATTTAGTATAAATAACAAGCTAAAACTCTTAGCGCTAAGTTTCTCGAAATAAACTCTTTTGAACTGTTTTTGAGAATGTTTCGTAAGGTGTATTGAGTATCTGTCCGTGGGATTGAATCCTTAGGTTGACTAAATTGCTTAGGTAGAAAGGTGCAAAATAGGGGTTGTTTTTTTAAGGTAAAAAATTGTATTTTCGCGACCAGAATTTTAGGGGGTGCTGCTCTGGCGGCTGAGATTATACCCAATGAACCTGGAACAGGTAATGCTGTTTAGGGAGGTGAGACGGCTTGATGCTGAAATTTTGCGTTTTTCGAATCTTTAGGCGTAGGTTAAGGCTCGACATAATCTGAAAGAACCCCTTTTATTCCGATAAATTTTAAAACAATTTATAAAGAATGAAAGGATTTTTTATTTTGGGGCTTTGTGTAAGTCCGGCGGTGTGGTATGCGCAAGAACAGGCGCAGGATTCTGTAAAGGTGGAAACGATTGAAACGGTAAGTTTCGTTAAACGCCTTCCGGTGACTAAAGAAATCATTAATGTAGAACGGGATTTGAGGGTTAAGAATCTGGCTCAGGATCTTCCTATTTTGTTGAAAAACCAAATGTCGGTCGTATCGACTTCGGATGCAGGAAATGGTGTGGGGTATACGGGATGGCGGATTCGAGGTACGGGAGGTGCAGGGATTAACGTTATGCTCAACGGGGTGCCTTACAACGACAGCGAATCGTTCGGGACGTTTTTTGTCAATGTGTCGGATTTGGCTTCTTCGGCTTCCAATATCGTTATCCAGCGCGGCGTTGGATCTTCCACGAATGGGGTGGGGACTTTCGGAGCCAGCGTGAATGTGCTCACCAGAGATCCTGAAGATAAGGCGTATGCTTTGACGAACCAATCGTACGGTTCATTTAATACCCGCCGTCATGCCTTTGAACTGGGCTCGGGTAAATTATTCAATAACAAACTTTCCTTAATGGGGCGTTATTCGATGACGCAATCCGACGGCTATATCGATCGGGCATTTTCGGATCTTAAATCCTATAATTTTACGGCTTTGTTTGAAGAGGGGCGTATGCGACTGCGGTTTATGGCTTTCGGAGGGAAGGAGAAGACGTATCAGGCTTGGAACGGAATTACTTGGGAAGATTTTTTGAAAAATCCGAAAACCAATTATTCTGGGGCGATTTATGGTGTGGATGGTAGCGTTACGGGGTATTACGATAACGAAACGGACAATTACAGACAGAACCACTACCATTTGCTTTGGGAGCAGGCTTTTTCGGAGAATTGGAATTTGGCGACCACCGTGCATTATACCCGGGGGAAGGGGTATTATGAAAATTACCGTCAGAACGATCGTTTGAACCGTTACCAGTTGGAGGCTTTTGAGTTTGGAGGCGCTACGGTTTCCCGTGCGGATTTGATTCGTTACAAATGGTTGGATAACCATTTTTATGGTGTGATTTCTAACCTTTATGGCAAAACGGGCGATTTGGAGCTTAATTTTGGGTTGGCTACCAATCAGTATTTGGGGGATCATTTTGGGGAGGTGACTTCTGTTCGGGATTACGGGGTTAATATTCCGAATAAACACCGCTATTACCTTAATCGCTCTTTGAAAAACGAAATGGCTTGGTATGGTAAGGCTTTGTATCGTTTGGGGCGTTTTGATATGTTTGCGGATGTGCAGTTTAGGGGCATAGGCTATCATACGGAGATTAAGAATAATCCTTCGGAGGGAGCTGATATTGATCGTAATTGGTTGTTTTTCAATCCGAAAGCGGGAGTTAATTTCCGTTTGCCACAGGGGAAGGTATATTTATCGTATGCCCATGCGCATCGTGAGCCTAACCGAGGCGATTTGATTGCGAATCTGAAGACCGAGGCGGAGAAGCTCCACGATGTCGAATTGGGCGTTGAAAAGCAGGTGGGGCGTTGGCTGACGTTTAGCACTAACGGTTATTTGATGTACTACGAAAACCAGTTGGTTTTAACGGGGAAGATCAATGATGTGGGAGCGATGATTCGGGAGAATTCCGGAGAGTCTTACCGGTTGGGATTGGAAACGGCTGTATCGGCAAAAGTTGCTCGTAACCTTACACTTTCGGGGAATATGACCTTGAGCCAAAACCGAAACAAAAATTACAAGACGGAGGATTCTTATACAGATGCTTCGGGAGCGACGGTGCTGGTGGCGAAAAACCATGGTGATACGGCGATTTCGTACTCGCCTAACTTTATAAGTTCGGTTTCGGTGGCTTACCGTCCTTTGGAGAAACTGGATGTGACCTTAACCAATCAGTATGTTGGTCGCCAATACCTTGACAATACCCAAAATGATCAGTTGAAATTACCGGGTTATAATGTGCTGGATGCCTTGGTGGGCTATCGCATGGAGTTTAATCGTTATGATTTGGGGATTAACTTGATGGTCAATAATATCTTGAATCGTAAGTACGCCAATAACGGTTATGTTTATGACGGGGTGATTGTTTACCCTCAGGCGGGAACTAATTATATGCTGGGGATGACTTTGAAGTTCAGGTAGTTTTACTTTTGGATAGGTTGGTTTAAGGGAGTGAACAAAAAATCACTCCCTTTTTTGGTTTTAAAAAGAGGTTCGGTATGGACGCTTTGGTTTGGGCTTTGGTTTTTTACGGTGGAAAAATACTAGATGGCGGACGGGCGGTTTACCAAAAAAGACTAAATTTGCGTTTAATATGGATATCGTAATCATTATCGCATCTTTTTTAAGGCGTTATGGGCGGGCGGAGGTGCCTTCGTTTGGCGTTTTTTATTTGGGGAAAGGGCAGGCAAAGTTGGATCAATCGACTGGTCATCTTCTTCCTCCGGCGCGAGAGGTTCGTTTTGAAGAGGGAGATTTGGAGGGAGGAAATCTTTTGGCGGATCATGTTGCTGAGAAGCAAGGGGTTTCCCGAGGGCAAGCTTTGACGCTAATTTCTGAGGTGGTGACTTTTTGGAAGGCGAATATGGCGGAGAAACGCTCTTTTTCGCTGGAGGGTTTGGGGAAATTTGTTTTTTTGGAAGAACGCTTGCGGTTTGAAGGGGAGAGAGTACAGGACGAGACCCCTGATTTCTATGGTTTGGAGGAAATTAATCTTCATCAGCTTAAACGAAAAACGTCTCCGAAATCCACCGAATATCAAATTAAAAATGCTTTGTTGTGGGCTTTTTTATTGATTTTGCCTTTGGGGGGATTTTTGATTTTGGCTTTTACCCAAAGGGAGATGCTTTTTGGGAAGTTGTCTTTTCCGGATAGGGGGGATGAAGTGCCGATTCACCGAGAGCAAGCCCAAAAAGATTCCTTAAAAAGAGATTCTACGGAGGCCTTTCGTTTAGGAGACTCATTGCAGGTTAAGGATAGCCTGCGTTAATCGGATAATTTAAAATACAATATATTTTCATGTCTAAGATCAAAAAAGCATCAGAATCACTTACGGTGATGACTAATATCGTATTACCTAACGAGACCAACTCGCTTCGAAATTTGTTCGGCGGTGAGCTTTTGGCGAGGATGGACCGTTGCGCTTCGATTTCGGCGACGCGTCATTGCAAGCGTCGGGTGGTTACGGCGTCGGTTAATCATGTGTCGTTTAATTACCCTATTCCGGAAGGGGGGATTGTGATTTTAGAGTCGAAAGTTTCGCGTGCGTTTTCTACTTCGATGGAGGTTTATGTAGATGTTTGGTTGGATGATCCTATTGCGGGGAAAAAGATTCATACCAACGAGGGGATTTATACTTTCGTGGCGGTGGATGAATTCAACAAGCCGGTGCCGATTCCTCAGATGGAGCCGGAGACCGAGTTGGAACAGCAACGGTACGATGCGGCTTTGCGGCGTAAGGAGTTGTCTCTGATTCTTTCAGGACGGATGAAGGCGGCCGACTCGGTGGAGCTGAAAAAACTCTTCCAGTCTTAATTCTGGAAATCATTAAATTTTTTCGGCGAATGAAGATTTTGCAGTTGGATCATAATCACCCT
Source organism: Bergeyella anatis (assembly GCF_036016955.1). NCBI lineage: Bacteria > Pseudomonadati > Bacteroidota > Flavobacteriia > Flavobacteriales > Weeksellaceae > Bergeyella > Bergeyella anatis. The sequence continues at coordinate 92,573 of NZ_JAYWXI010000005.1, forward strand.
TTGATTTCGGCACAGCTTTCGGCTCGTGGTTTTGTGGTGGAGGAGGATCATACGTCTTGTTACGATGAGGTTTTGTCCAAGATTAAGAACTACGAGGGGGTTATTCTCCGTAGCCGGATTCCGATTGATGCTCGTTTTTTGGATCAGGCGTCGCATCTTAAATTCATTGCGAGAGTCGGTGCGGGGATGGAGAATATCGATGTGGCAAAGGCTGAGACTTTGGGGATAGCGCTCATTAATTCTCCGGAGGGCAATCGGGATGCGGTGGCCGAACAGGTTTTGGGCTCTTTGCTTGTTTTGATGAACCGTCTTTTCATTGCGTCCGAGGAGGTGAAGCGTGGCATTTGGAAGAGAGAGGAGAATCGCGGGGACGAATTGCTCGGCAAAACAGTGGGGCTTATCGGTTATGGGCATATGGGGAAGGCTACGGCCAAGAGGCTTTCGGGATTCGGGGTTCGGGTGATTTTTCATGATATTCTTTCGGGTTTGTCCGATGCTTATGCTACGCAGGTTCCTTTGGAGGTGTTGCAGGCTGAGGCGGATGTGGTTTCGCTTCATGTACCTTTGACGGAAAAGACACATTACATGGTGGACGAGGCGTTTATTGCCAAGATGCGTAAACCGTTTTATTTGGTGAATACGGCACGGGGGAAAAATGTTAAAACGAAAGATTTAGTTAAAGCCATTGAGGCGGGGCAAATTAAAGGGGCTGCACTGGATGTCTTGGAGTTTGAGAAATCTTCTTTCGAACATTTGGAAGCAGGTCAGGAAGAGTTGCACTATCTTTTACAGTCGGATAAAGTTTTAGTGACACCGCATATTGCTGGCTGGACGCATCAGAGCAAAGAAAAATTGGCTCAGGTGATTGTCGATAAGATTTTAGATCGGTTTTCGGGCGTGTAGGTTATAATTTTATTTTTTTTGAATTTCTCAAAATCCCTTAAATTGCAACCTTTAATCAAAGTGGATTTTTGTTGGCTAATGAAAAAGATACTCAGAGGCATTTTTTGTTTAGGGATTATTTGGTCTTTTTGGCATTGCGCCAAAAAAGAAGGGACGGCGGAAGGGGAAGCGGCCACTAATCTTCCCAACTTCGGGCGGGTTGTTTTGGACGAGCCGGTGCTTCGCAAGCAGGAGGATTCATTGACGATGGCTCTGGCGGAATATTACCAACGGGTTTGGAGTGACGGCGATTTGTGGGGCGGGCTATTGGTGGCGAAAGGCGACGAGATCGTGTATGAAAACTACCGTGGATTTGCTCAGGAAGGCCAGACGCAACCGATTGATGGAAATACGCCCTTGCATGTTGCTTCGGTCAGCAAGACGATAACGGCCATGATGGTTTTGAAGTTGGCGGAAGCCGGAATGTTGGGTTTGGACGATCCTTTGACCCGTTTTTTTCCGAAGTTTCCTTATCCGGGAATCACGGTGAAAATGCTTTTGAATCATCGAAGCGGGCTTCCTAAGTACGAGCATTTTATTGACCATATTGAGGCCAAGGAGCCTGTGTTGTCTCAAAAATTTATTCACAACTCGGAGGTGCTCGATCTTTTGATTCGGTATAAACCCGAGGCGGCTCGGAATCCTGACACTGGATTTATGTATTGCAATACCAATTATGCTCTTTTGGCTTTGATTGTTGAGAAGGTAACGGGGGTTGATTTTCCTGAAGCGGCGCGGCAAATGGTCTTCCGCCCTCTGAAAATGAACCATACTTATGTCTTTCAGGCTAAAGATACGCTGCGGGCTTCAAAATCGTTTTACAGCAAAGGACCTCGGGTTTATCCTTATGATCGGTTGGATTTAATCTATGGGGACAAAAACGTTTATACTACCCCGAGGGATTTGTACCGTTTTTCACGTGCGATGTATACTGAGGGATTTTTAAAGGAGGATTTGATGGCTCAGGTTTTTGTGCCTTACAGCAATGAAAAGGCCGGCGTGAATAATTACGGTTTGGGATTTAGGATGAAAATTTTTGAGGATGGGCGGCGCCTAACGTATCATAATGGGTGGTGGCACGGGAGTAATTCGGTGTTTGCTCATTTGCAGGATTCTAAGGTAACGATTGTGGCGATTGGGAATAAATATTCTCAGCGGGTTTATTCGGCGCTTGCGCTTTCGGCTTTGTTCGAGCCTTTTCCTTATGAGATGGCGAAGTTTCGTCAGGTAATGGGCGATACGCTTCCGTCGGCGGAGGAAGCAGGGGATGGTAGCGAATAATATTTCCCTAAATTTGTACAAAATCTTTTGATGAAGAATTTTTTTCTATTAGTATGGATGGGGTTGATGCTGGGGGCTTGCGCACGAGTGGGCTCTCCTGTGGGCGGAGCCAAGGATACTTTGGCGCCTCGTTTTGTTAGTTCTAATATCGATACGTCGCGTGTGGGGGTGCCTACGGATTTGAAACAGTTGCGTTTGAATTTCGATGAGTATATTACGCTAAAAGACGCTTCTAAGAACCTTATTATTTCGCCTCCGTTGAAATTAAAACGGATTTTGCCAACCTCGATGGGGAACCGTTACGTTTTGGTTGAATGGGAGGGGGATTTATTGGCGAATACGACGTATAATTTCAACTTTGGGAATGCTATTGCGGATTTGAATGAAGGGAATATTCTGCCGTATTATAACTTTGCTTTTTCTACGGGGGATCGTTTGGATGATCTTTATGTCAGTGGGGAGGTGTTTGACGGGATGCTAAGACGATCCGAAAACGAAAAAAAGGAAACTGCCGACAAGGCTAATTACGTGGTTGGGCTTTATCAGGAAAAAGATACGGTGGATTATGCGAAGAAACCTTATTACATTGCCAAGGTGGATCCCGATGGTTATTTTGAATTGAATTATCTTTCGGCGGGGCGCTATCGTCTTTTGGCTTTTAATGATGAGAATCAGAATTCGGTTTATGACGTGGGTAAAGAGGCGGTGGCTTTTTTGAAGGAGCCTTTGGAGCTGCAGAAGAGTCTTTCGGGGTTGGATTTGAGGATATTTCCTGTTCGAAAGCCCTTGCGTTATAAGGAGATGAAAGACATGGATGGCGGGGCGATGCTTCTTTTTGAAGGAAATCCCAGCCGTGTGGAGGTTAAGCCTCTGAGTGAGAAATTGAAAACGTATAACCTTATCCACCATCCTAAGTCGGATACCGTTCGTCTTTGGTTTGATGCACAGGCTCAAGACCTCGGGGTCTCGGGAAGTGAGAATTTGAAGTTTGCATATACTGCCGATGGAAAATCGGGGGAAGCGTCTTTGTTTTATCGGGCGGGAGCGGTTAAGGAGATGACTTTGTCTAATGCGAGCGGAAATCTGCTGCCTCCGAATAGTGCTCTTGAAATTGAGGCCAATTATCCTATTGCCCATTTGGAATCTGCCAAATGGAAACTTGTGGAAGACAGCTTGACAAGTCGTCCGTTTACGGTTGAGACGCTTGAGCGCAATCCTTTTAAAATTAAAATTCGTTCCGCCTTCGAAATCGGAAAAAAATACAGCCTGACCATTCCCAAGGAAACGGTGAAATCTTATTATACCGGAGTGGGAAAATCGTATCAGTTTAATTTTGAAATTGACAAAGCCGAAAACTACGGAATCCTAACGCTGGATTTGCAACATAAGCCCGAAGCTCCTTTTTGGGTGCAGTTACTCAGTGAAAAGGGGGACAAGGTACAGTTTTCGAAGCTTTCCGAAGAGGCATTGGTTCGTTTTACGGAGTTGAAGCCCGGCCGCTACCAGCTTCGCCTTTTGGTGGATGATAACAGAAACGGGCATTGGGATCCGACGGATTTTGAAAACAAGGTGGAAGCCGAAGGCGTTTACGTATTTCCTAAAATTGTGGAGATTCGTCCGCTTTGGGAGAATAAGGAAGTGTGGGATTTAAAAACGGGCAGTACCTCGGCTCCTTTGAAAGTGGAGTCGGAGGTGACACCGCTATAACTCAATTGCAACAGACGATGAAGAAGTTTTTTAATGGGCTTTACTGGGTGATAATCGTGGGTGCTTTGATTCAGTTTGTCCCGGTGGATCGTACGACGCCTCCTTTGGAGGCTTCTAAAAGTTTTGTGGTTCGTTTTGATTCGCCCTCGCCGGTTCGCCAGGTGCTTCGCCGGGCTTGCTACGATTGCCATTCTTACGAGACGGTTTATCCTTTTTATGCTTTTGTGGCTCCGGTATCGTGGTCGATAAACCATAATGTGGATCGGGGGCGTCGGCATCTTAATTTTTCCGTTTGGGGCGATTATAATAAAGAGCTTAAAAAAGGCATGTTGGAGAAGGCGGTGGCTAGTATCAATCGCCGTTCGATGCCTGTTCCGGGGTATGTGGCAAAGCACCCGGAAGCGAGGCTTTCTCCTCAGGAGCAAAAAATGCTGGAGGATTATTTTCAGTCGATTTTAGATTCGGGAAGCTACGAGTTGAGGTAGTGTCCGAAAAATCTTTTTTGGGAATCGAACGCGATGTCGTCCATATTCAGGTCGTTTTTGTGAAGCCAAACAACTTCGGAAACCTCGCTGTAGTCCAAGTCTAAAAGCGAGGTTTTATTTTCCACGGAATATTCGAAAAAAATATCCAAAGTGTTGTAATCGATGCCTTTGTAATGGTAAACATTGGGCAAGGTCATGAGCAGACGGAGATGCTTTGGATTTAGAGCCATTTTTAGCTCTTCGTTCAGTTCACGGATGCAGGCTTCTTCGGCGCTTTCTTTCGGGTCGACAAAACCGCCTGCGAGATCGAGTTTTCCGAGCCCCGGATTTTGGTTGCGTCTGGTGAGCATGATTTCGTCGCCACAGCGGATGACCACCGCTACGGCTGCAGCACAGTTATGAAACAACACGTAATCGCAATGGCGGCAGGACCATTTCTTTTCGCCATCCCACAATAGGGTGTTTTGGCCGCATTTGGGGCAGTATGTCAGGGCTTTCATCGGTTTGGAAAGTTAGTTAATTTTTATTTCTTGGATGGTAGTTTAGGATGACGTCCCGAAGTTCTTCCGTTTTCAGATGGGTATAGATCTCCGTGGTCGTGATGCTGGAATGGCCTAACATTTCTTGGATGTATCTCAGGTCGGCACCGTTTTGCAGGAGATGGGTGGCAAAGGAATGACGGAAGGTGTGAGGGGATATTTTTTTGCTGATTCCGGCTTTGTCGGCCAATTCTTTAATGATGATGAATACAATGACGCGGGACATGGTTGAGCCTCTGCTGTTTAGAAAGAGAAAATCTTCGCATTTTTTGTTTATTTTGTAGTGGGCTCTTACGTTGTCGATATAGTCTTTAATGAGCGTTGCGGTAAAATCGGCCATAGGGACGAATCTTACTTTGTCGCCTTTTCCTTCTACTTTTAGGTAATTTTCTTTGAAATTGATGTTGGAAATTTTTAAATCAATAAGTTCGGATACCCGCAGTCCGCAGCCATAAAGCACTTCGATGATGCAATAGTTTCTTTGTCCCAAAGGGTTGGAGCGGTCGATGGCTTTGATGATGCGGTTAACGTCTTCGGAGCTTAGGGTATCGGGAAGGTAGAGTCCCAGTTTGGGGCCTTCCAGTAGTGAAGCCGGGTTGTCCGTGCGTACTTCATCTTCCACCAAATAGCGGAAAAAAGCTTTGACGGATGAGACCCATCGGGCTTGGGAGCGTTCGCTGAATTTTTCTTTCGATAATTGAAACAAAAATTCTTGAAGATGATTGTAAGAGATTTCTTCGGGGCCGACAAGAAGGTGATTTTCGGCGTATTCTTTTAGTTTTCGGATATCCCTGAGGTAAGCGTCGAGTGTGTTGTCGGAAAAATGGCGTTCAAATTTTAAAAAGTTTTCAAAGTCTTTAATTTTTTCGTCCCAATTCATCATTTGTTTGTTTTGTGTTTATAAGTCTTCTTTCGGAATTCTTACCACTTCGATATGGTGTTCTTTCAGAAAGGAAATGCCATCGTCATCCGAGTATTCGTCAATGTATACCAGACGGGAAATGCCGGCTTGCAGAATCAGTTTGCTGCATTCTTTGCAAGGCGATAAGGTAATGTACAAGGTGGCGTCTTTAGCGGATTGGGTGGAACTGGCGAGTTTCAGTATGGCATTGGCTTCGGCGTGGAGGACGTACCAATGCGTTTGCCCGTTTTTGTCCTCGCACTGATTGGGAAATCCGCTGGGGGTTCCGTTGTAACCGTCGGAAATGATGGTGCGGTCTTTTACGATGAGGGCGCCAACCTGCTTTCTTTTGCAGTAGGAAAGTTTGGCCCATTCCAAAGCCATTTTGAGGTACGCAATGTCAAATTTGTTGTGCATAACTTTAGAAGTTGGGTTTTCTTTTTTCGAGAAAGGCTCTAACGCCTTCGGTTTTATCTTCTTTTTCAAAAAGTTCACCGAAGGCTTTTTGTTCGTAGGAAAACCCGTTGGGGGTGTCGCTTAGGTTTACGGCTTTGATGGCTTCTTCAATAGCCATAGGTGAATTTTTGGCAATTTGAAAGGCAGTTTCTTTGGTTTTTTCGAGTAATTCTTCGGGCGGATAGACTTCGTTGACGAGTCCGATTTCTTTGGCTCGTGAGGCGGAAATCATTTTGGCGGAAAAAATTATTTCGTTGGCCAAGCCTTTACCGACGAGCTTGGGAAGTCTTTGGGTTCCACCATATCCCGGAATGAGCCCAAGGGTAACCTCGGGAAGCCCCAGTTTGGCTTGACTGGAAGCGTATCGAAAATGACAACTTAGCGCCAATTCCAATCCTCCGCCTAATGCAAATCCGTTTATCGCTGCAATGACGGGTTTGTTTAGGTTCTCGATTTTATCAAACAGTAGCTCTTGTCCAACCCGAGCCATGTTCTCGGCTTGCGAGGCATTGTAGTTGGCAAACTCTTTAATGTCAGCTCCTGCCACGAAGGCCTTTTCGCCTCCCCCGGTAAGAATAATTGCCCGGCATTGCCGATCCTTACCGGCCTGATCCAAAGCAAGGCTTAATTCCCTTATGGTTTGGGCATTCAGCGCATTTAGGCTTTCGGGACGGTTGATGGTAATGGTGGTTACAAAAGCATCTTGATATAGGGAAATCGTTTCGAAATGGCTCATAAGCGGAGAGATAATTTTTTTTATGCAATGACAAAGTAGTAAAATATATTTTAATTTTAAAACTTTGGTTTAAAATTTTATGAAAATTAGCGTTTTACAAGCGGGTGTGATTCAGCATATCCGAATCGATACGGATGTTTAATCCCACGGCAATCTTCATGCCTAATTCGATGTTTGCACGGAAAAAATGGCATAGTTGTCGGCTGATGATTTCGTTTTGTTTGGGGCCTTCAATTTTTTTCATGTGCTCTACGATGTTGCGAACGAGACTCTTTCTTTCGTCTTCGTTCATGGCTTTGGAATAGAGCAAACCGGGTTGGGTGTAATGGTCGTCGTCGTTTTCGTTTCGGTTGAAGTGGGCGACTTGGTTGCTGTCTAGTTCGTAATCGTAGCTTTTGTAGGAGGGCGGTGTTTTACTGTCCTCGAAACTGTTGGGGAAATAGTTGGGGGCGTCGCCATAGCTTTTGGCGTCAGCCATCAGGCCATCCCTTTGGTAATTATGAACGCCGAAAGGGCAACGGTTGACTTCTAATTGATGAGCGTTAACGCCGAGTCGGTAGCGCTGAGCATCGGGATAGGAAAAAAGTCTTCCCTGAAGCATTTTGTCAGGGGAAAATGAAATTCCGTCAATGAGGTTGCTCGGAGAAAAGGCGGCCTGTTCCACATGGGCAAAGTAATTGGTCGGGATTTCGTTGAGTTCCATTTCGCCCACTTCAATCAGAGGAAATTCATCATGGAACCATACTTTGGTAACATCGAAGGGGTTCCATCGGAAATCTTTCGACTGTTCTTCGGTCATCACCTGAATGTAGAGGGTCCATTTGGGGAAATTGCCGCTTTCGATGGCTCGGATGAGATCTTCTTGGGCAAAATCGGGGTTTTCGCCTTTCATGGCATTGGCCTCTTCGCTAGTGAAGTTTTTGATGCCCTGCTTGGTTTTAAAATGAAATTTAACCCATACTCTTTCGTTCTGATGATTAATCATAGAAAAGGTGTGAGAACCAAAACCGTGCATATGGCGGTAGCCGAACGGAGTACCTCTGTCGGACATCAGTATAAGAACCTGATGAAGACTTTCGGGGTTTAGCGACCAATAGTCCCACATCATGGTAGGGCTTTTCAGGTTGGTTTTCGGATGTCTTTTTTGAGTATGAATGAAGTCGGGAAACTTTTTGGCGTCCTTGATGAAGAATACCGGGGTATTGTTGCCGACCAAATCCCAATTGCCATCCTCGGTATAAAATTTCACGGCAAAACCTCTGGGGTCTCTTTCGGTATCGGCGCTTCCTTTCTCTCCGCCAACGGTGGAAAAACGCGCGAAGAGGTGGCAAGTATTACCGACTTTGGAAAAAAGCTTTGCTCTGGTGTAGGAGGTAATATCGTTGGTTACGGTAAATGTTCCGTAGGCTCCCGTCCCTTTCGCATGAACGACTCTTTCGGGGATGCGCTCTCTTACGAAGTGGGCAAGATTTTCTTGTAACATGAAATCTTGAAGCAAAATCGGCCCCCTGGCGCCTACGCTTTGGGAGTCTTGATGTTCATAGTAGGGTGCTCCTGACGAGCTGGTGATTTTTTTTGAATCCATCGGAACCGTGTTTTTATTGCAGTATTCAAATTTAGGGCAAAATTTCTTTATAATCCAAAAAGTCCTATCTTTGTGATAGATAATAAGTAATTACATGAACATTCAGCAATTAGAGTATCTTATAGCGGTAGACAAGTATAAACACTTTGGCAAGGCGGCTCAGGCTTGCTTTATTACGCAACCGACGCTGAGTGCTATGATACAGAAGTTTGAAGACGAGCTGGATGTTAAGATTTTCGATCGGACAACCCATCCGATACGGACGACGGATGTAGGCCATCAGATTATCGAACAAGCCCGTAAGGTTATCGATGCGGTGAATGAATTAAGGAATAAAGCGGATCTTCTCAATAACGTATTGGGAGGGAAACTCAATTTAGGGATTATACCTACGGTATCGACGTTCATTCTTCCTGTGGAGATTTTCGATTTTTTGGAGAAAAACGCCAAAATTGAGATGAAAGTTAAGGAAATGACGACGGAAAACATCATCAGGGGGCTGAAATCGGGCGAGTTGGATGCAGGGATTATTTCCACACCGTATGACGCGGCTAATGAGTTTTATAAAGATTTTCTTTTCAACGAAGAGTTGATGATTTATTCCAGCCAAAACAAAGAGGACCGTTTCGTGGCTCCCGGAGATATCGATGTGGAGAAGGTTTGGCTGTTGGAAGAAGGCAATTGTTTGCGGACTCAGTTTGAGAATATTTGCCATTTGAAAGAAAATTCCCTTAAACCTAAAAATTTGGAATTTCTAGCCTCTAATATTAATACCTTGGTTCAGATGGTGGACCAGGTGGGAGGGGTTTCTATCATTCCGGAGTTAGCGAAAAATCAATTCTCTGAGGAGCAGAAACAAAAGGTTTTCCGCTTTAGAAAGCCGTTTCCTTGTCGGGAAATCAGCATGGTGTATTATAAGCCAACCTATAAACAGAAGATTATTGATGAGTTGGTTAAAATGATTAGAGATTCAGTTCAGCCGAAACTAAACTACACACAAGCTCCAAAAGATTATGTTAACATTAGACCAGATTAAAAAAGAATATGGATTTCTTTTATAATACATTTAATAGTAAAAAAATCTATCTATTTGGACTGTTATCTTTTGTAATCTACATAGTCGGTTTTTTTTCGTCGTATCCTTATTTGTTAGACGGTTCTTCTAAGAGTGTTAATGCATTGGATGTGGTAAGAAATGTTGTGGAGTATGGTGTGATGTTTTTTTCGATAATTACTTTTTGTAGTATTTTATATAGAGGGAATTATTTTTTCAAATCGATAGTTTTTTTACTATTGTTTTTGTTGGGTGTTAATTTTATGATTTCCGCATCATGCCTGTTTATATATGAACAGGGGTTTAATGTAGGAATGATAATGAGCGTACTAGATACTAACCTCTCGGAAAGCCTTAGTATGTCTAAAACTTTAATACTACCTATTATAGCGGCTGTATTGTTTGTGGTTTTAGTATTTATTTTTATTAGAGAGCTATCAAAGAAAATATATAACTTTAAAAGAGCACCAATATATTTATATTCGTTTGTTTGGGTATTGTTGCCACTGCTTTTTCATGCAAAACATAAGTATATTAGTAATAAAGGCGGGGGAAGCATGATTAAAAATGTCTTCTACCATGCTAGTGATTTACAAAAAGCATATAATCTAAGAGAAGAGCTAAAGCTCATAACGGAGAATAAAGTACAATATAATTTGTCTCCGTTGGATAGTGAAGAAGGATTGCCTCAGAATATTGTGATTTTAATTGGAGAGTCTGCAAGGAAGCAAAATATGTCGTTGTACGGCTATGGAAGGAATACTACCCCTATAGCAGTTTCTGAGAAGCATAACATGGAAGTTTATAATAATGCCTATTCTCCGGCGGCTATCACGAATTTAGCAGTGCCTATCATTCTAAGTAATATTGATATAGATAACTATAAAGAAAATATATTGTCTATTAGTGATAATATTGTGAATGCAGCTAATCACCAAGGGTATGATACCTATTGGCTGAGCACGCAAGGTGGGGCGGCTGGGATAACGGCAATAGCTTCTTTCTCTAAAAATAAAAAATGGATTAGCGGGTTTGATGAAAGTTTGCTGCCGGAGCTGTCGAGTATATTGGCTCTAAATAAAAACTCAAAAAGGAGGAAGGTTATTGTAATGCACATCAATGGCAGTCATCCTTATTCTTGTGATAAATATCCAGAGAAAGAGGAGTATTGGAAATACCAAGGGCAATTGGATAATTGTTACGACAATTCCATAAGATATACCGATAAGGTAATGGGGGAAGTGATGAAGCAGATTGAGAAAACCAACGCCGTATTAGTTTATGTTTCAGACCACGGCCAAATCAAAAAAGACGATAAGTACATCCATGGAGATTATAGGGAAGCCGTTCAGGTGCCATTCTTTATTTGGTACTCACCGCTATATAAAACTAAAAATAGAGGTGTTGAGGTAAATAAAGTTGTATCAACAAGCATGGTCTACAAAACCGTTTTGGAGCTTATGGGAGTAAGTAACCCTAAGGGCGTTGATAATCAGGGAAAATATCTTAAGTTAGATATGAAAGCAATAAAGTATGATGAACTTAAATAGTTTTTGCTGTAAATAAAATCTTTTATAAATTTGCAGGCACAAAGTTCAGGAGGAGAAATTTGTACTGATTGCAACCTCTTTAAAAAATGCTAAAACAGATTTTTCTATTTTAGTTTCTTTTAGCAGTCTGCCGACGGTACGGATTTTTCTTAATTTTAATCTTAAATAAAAGAAACGATAAATGCCTTATTTATTTACATCCGAATCCGTTTCGGAAGGACATCCGGATAAAGTTGCCGATCAAATTTCTGATGCGCTTATTGATCATTTTTTGGCTTACGATCCTCATTCCAAGGTCGCATGTGAAACGCTTGTGACAACGGGGCAGGTGGTTTTGGCCGGTGAAGTTAAATCCGAAACCTATTTGGACGTTCAGTCGATTGCCCGGGAAGTGATTAAGACGATAGGTTACACCAAAGGCGAATACATGTTTGACGGGGATTCGTGCGGGGTTATCTCGGCGATACACGATCAATCACCGGATATTAACCAAGGGGTGGATCGCATTGTGGACGAGGATGATTTTGAAGCTAAGGCTCAGGCTCAGGGAGCAGGGGATCAAGGCATGATGTTTGGTTATGCGACCAACGAGACCGATAATTATATGCCGTTGGCCTTGGACTTGGCACATAGTATATTGAGGGAGTTGGCGGCGCTTAGGCGGGAAAACGATGCGGTGAAGTACTTGCGTCCGGATTCTAAATCCCAGGTGACGATAGAGTATTCGGACGATCATCGCCCCATTCGGATTGATTCTATCGTAGTCTCGACTCAGCACGACGAATTCGGAAGTGATGAGGCGATGCTTGCGAAGATAAGAAAAGATGTAATCGATATTCTTATTCCGAGGGTTAAAGCCAAGCAGAAATTGGAAATACAGAATCTTTTTAACGATCAGATTAAGTACCATATTAACCCGACCGGCAAATTTGTTATTGGTGGGCCTCATGGGGATACGGGACTTACTGGGCGCAAGATTATTGTAGATACGTATGGAGGGAAAGGCGCTCATGGAGGCGGTGCTTTTTCGGGTAAAGACCCCTCTAAAGTGGATCGTAGTGCGGCTTATGCTACCCGTCATATTGCTAAAAACTTGGTGGCGGCAGGGGTGGCCGATGAGGTTTTGGTTCAGGTGTCTTATGCGATTGGAGTGGCGGAGCCTTGCGGACTTTACATTAATACTTACGGGACGTCGAAAGTGGGGCTTACGGATGGAGAAATTGCCGAAAAAGTACTATCCATTTTTGATTTGAGGCCTTACGCTATCGAAAAGAATTTGAAATTACGTCATCCCATTTATCAGGAAACGGCGGCATACGGGCATATGGGGCGCGAGTCCTACGTGGCGGATAAAACCTTTAACAAAGGACGTTCGAATGAAAAAACGATAAAAGACCTGGAGTTCTTTACTTGGGAGAAATTAGACAGAGTAGAGGATATTAAGAAGGTTTTTGACCTTTAATTCCGTTTTGGGTTCGTGTGTCATGAATGACAATATTTACTAAAAAAATAAAGCCCAGTCTTACAAGACTGGGCTTTATTTTTTTAGTTTTTTCCGAGAACAGCTATATCATAAATGATTAAATTTCCCAAATTTTTCTCATCCTCTGGCAGCCATTCCGCACATTGGGGGTTTTCTTTAGGTCTACATAAATTGCCTAATGTGTCCCAATTTTGGTTAAATACTACTACCAACTGAGTAGGTCTATCCTGAATTTCCTTACCCCATGTTTTACGATACTCATCATAAGTAATATACCTAAATCTCAGTCTGTTAACCTCATTTTTATTTTTGTTAGGTGTAGCTTGTACAGATCTAATAGGAACTTTGATAGTTGCTAATAATTGGCTCAAAGGTTTTCCTATAAAATCTTTCTTATTGATTTCTAATTTTCTTGTTTCAGAAGGTTCTTTAATTTTTAATTGTTGTGCACATGCGTAGTTTAATAAACATAAGCATAATAGAACTATGGTTTTTAATAAATGTTTCATAATAGTTTTTGCTAAAAGCCCAGCTTTATAAAGCTGGACTATTGTTATTTTAATTTTTTCCCAAAACATAAATATCATAAATGATTAAATCTCCCAAATTTTTCTCATCCTCTGGCAGCCATTCCGCACATTGGGGGTTTTCTTTAGGTCTACATAAATTGCCTAATGTGTCCCAATTTTGGTTAAATACTACTACCAACTGAGTAGGTCTATCCTGAATTTCCTTACCCCATGTTTTACGATACTCATCATAAGTAATATACCTAAATGTCAGTCTGTTAACTTCATTTTTATTTTTGTTAGGTGTAGCTTGTACAGATTTAATAGGCACTTTAATAGTTGCTAATAATTGGCTCAAAGGTTTTCCTATGAATTTCGCTTTATTAATTTCAATTTTTTTAGCATCAGATAATGTTTTCATTTGTAATTGCTGAGAGCAAGAAAAATTAAAACTTAATAAGAGTAATAACAAAGTGGTTTTTAATAAATGTTTCATAATAGTTTTTGCTAAAAGCCCAACTTTATAAAGCTGGGCTATTGTTATTTTAGTTTCTTCCCAGAACATAAATATCATAAATGATTAAATCTCCCAAATTTTTCTCATCTTCAGGCAGCCATTCTGCACACTGGGGATTTTCTTTTACAAAACACCTTTCTCCATTTAGCTCCCAATTTTGGTTAAATACTACTACCAACTGAGTGGGTCTATCCTCAATTTCCTTACCCCATGTTTTACGATACTCATCATAAGTAATATACCTAAATCTCAGTCTGTTAACCTCATTTTTATTTTTGTTAGGTGTAGCTTGTACAGATTTAATAGGAACTTTAATAGTTGCTAATAATTGGCTCAAAGGTTTTCCTATAAAATCTTTCTTATTGATTTCTAATTTTCTTGTTTCAGAAGGTTCTTTAATTTTTAATTGTTGTGCACATGCATAGTTTAATAAACATAAGCATAATAGGACTGTGGTTTTTAATAAATGTTTCATAATAGTTTTTGCTAAAAGCCCAACTTTACAAAGCTGGACTATTGTTATTTTAGTTTTTTCCGAGAACAATTATATCATAAACGATTAAATCTCCCAAATTTTTCTCATCTTCAGGTAGCCATTCTGCACATTGGGGATTTTTATTAGGATAGCATCTCTGTCCTATAAAATCCCAATTTTGATTGAATATAACTACTAATCTTGTCGGTTTTGATAAAGGAGTTCCATACGCTTTTTTATAGGTGTCAATAGGAACAAAAAGAAAACTTAGTCGATTAACTTCATTAACTTTTTTATTAGGCATAGGAATAACGGATTGAATTTCTATATTTACATTTTTGAGAAGATAATTGAGTTTTTTTCCTACAAATTCTTTTTTGTTTAGCTCTATTTTTTTTGCATCAGATAATGTTTTCATTTGTAATTGCTGAGAGCAAGAAAAATTAAAACTTAATAAGAGCAATAACAAAGTGGTTTTCAATAAATGTTTCATAATAGTTTTTGCTAAAAGCCCAGCTTTATAAAGCTGGGCTATTGTTATTTTAGTTTTTTCCGAGAACAGCTATATCATAAATGATTAAATTTCCCAAATTTTTCTCATCTTCAGGTAGCCATTCTGCACATTGGGGATTTTTATTAGGATAGCATCTCTGTCCTATAAAATCCCAATTTTGATTAAAGATAATAACTAATTGAGTAGGTCCTTCTTCAATACTGTTTTTGCTCCATATTTTATTGTACTCATTATAAGTAATATATCTTAAAGTAAGCCTGTTGATTTCATTTTTATTTTTATTAGGATAGGCTTGTATTGACTTAATAGGAACTTTGATAGTTGCTAATAATTGGCTCAAAGGTTTTCCTATAAAATCTTTCTTATTGATCTCTAATTTTCTTGTTTCAGAAGGTTCTTTAATTTTTAATTGTTGTGCACATGCGTAGTTTAATAAACATAAGCATAATAGAACTATGGTTTTTAATAAATGTTTCATAATGGTTTTTGCTAAAAGCCCAGCTTTATAAAGCTGGGCTTTTGTTATTTTAGTTTTTTCCGAGAACAATTATATCATAAACGATTAAATCTCCCAAATTTTTCTCATCTTCAGGCAACCACTCTGCACATTGGGGATTTTCTTTAGGTCTACATAAGTTGCCTAATGTCTCCCAATTTTGATTAAATTTAACAACTAATTGAGTGGGACCTTCTTCAATACTATTTTTAATCCATACTCTACGATATTCGTCATAAGTAATATACCTAAAGGTTAATGTATTAATTTCACTTTTATTTTTATTAGGAACGGCTTGTATTGACTTAATAGGAACTTTAATAGTAGCCAATAAATAACTCAAAGGCTTTCCTATGAATTTCGCTTTATTAATTTCAATTTTTTTAGCATCAGATAATGTTTTCATTTGTAATTGCTGAGAGCAAGAAAAATTAAAACTTAATAAGAGTAATAACAAAGTGGTTTTCAATAAATGTTTCATAATAAATAATTTTTTTAAGGACATAGTGTATAAGTATAAGTTGGACCTTGTGGGTCATGTCTTTCATTAACATTGATATTTCTAAATCTACCATTGCTATCCGCCTTACTCAAAGATACTCCCGCATTATATTTGGTTAGAATATGAGCTAATGCTCCTGACTCAGAGAAATCAAACCTTATGTTATTCCATTCATTAGATAATGCTTCTGGAAAATTTGGGTTGTGCCCAGGTATTTGGGAAGGCGGATAATCTTGTAGAAACTTTCTTATAGCTTCGGTATCCGTTACTATTAGTGCGTACATACTGCCGTCCGAAGTTATTACATAGCGGGTGCTAAAACTCCCATGTTCCAGATGATGTTGCATCATACTATAAACATCTCCTACAGATGGTGGGTTACCATTAGGGTGGTTATGCATGTCTGCCACGGGGTAAGCGTAAGGGCTGATTACCGTACCGCTGTTCTGTTGGTAATTCTGTACTTCTGTAGCGTTTAATGCTCCATTAGGAGAATCTTTACCAAAGGCTACCCCGTTTTCTTTACCGTTATTATTAAATGCTGCCATTATCCCGTTCTTAGCAGAGGTAAATTTAGTGTTTTTTGCTATTTCGTTGGCATTATTAACACCAGTTTTGGCTTTTTCGCAAGGGTCTGTGGGCGGATTTTGTGGTGGAGGCGGTTGGCTATTGTCGCTGCCACCGCCACCACCTCCGCTATTATTATCAGACATACACATTGCGTACTTAGTACATCCACCACCAGCACTTCCACCCGCATTGCCCTCATCGCTACCTAAAAACCAACCGCCACCACCGCCGCCGCCACCTGTATCAGGAAAGGGAGGGGCTATAATGACTTCATCTATTATGCATTCACCCATCTGATTTTGCTTTCTACTGCAAACCGTCAGGGGTAACAGCTCAAAGAGATTAGTCTGGTTGACCTTAGAGGCGTATCTATTCCTGTATTTTCCCTCGAAGAGATGCGCATTGGTTTTATAAATTTCCGTATCGGGTTTTAGACTGTAGAAATGAACCTGGGTCTCCTCTTCCGAGAGCACTCCGGCGACCAACTCTGCGACCTTACCGCCTTTTATTCTGGGGAAAACGACCCACCTATCCCCATTTTTCTCAACAATGGTCTGAGAGCGGATATTAAAATCGATGTAAGCTTCGGCTTCTACCGCTGTCGGAGCTACTTCATTCTTTTTGGAAAGGGTCTTAAGACGCTCCAGTGCACGCCTCCCGGATAGGTTTTTGTGATGCAAACTATCGTACCGTAATGCCAACCGTGCAAATCCACTGGGATAGTCGATCATTTCATTATCGGTTGTCTTCGTAAAGACACTGAATTTCTTTGCCAAATCCTCTTGCCGTTTGGCATTGGTTATCATGTCGTCTGCCCTACAGCCTGCTAATAACAGCAGACCGGACAGACCCAAAAGGGTTAATTTTTGTTTCATGTTTTATCTTTTTTGTTATTGTTTTTTATTGGTTAGTCCCCTTCGGAACGGACTTTTATCCCGTAGTTTACGACCTGTTGCCCCCTTATCAACCCCTTTTTTACCCCTTCCGAAGGGGTTGCTTAGCCCTTCCAAAGGGGGGGCGGGGTTTTAAATAACGCCTCCTGTCCCCCTAAAATAGAACCTCCTTACCCGTAAGCAAGGGGAATCAGAAGGGTTAGTTAGTCGGTTCGGAGGGCTTGGCAACGGGGGCTTTTGCCCTTCCGCCGGGGTATTGTTGCTTAAGGTCGGTGTAGATGGTGCCTGCTCCGGGGTCGTTATTGGTAGCGGCCACCTTTATCGCACGGTAAAACATCAGGGCCGTTCCGTCCAAATCGTAGCCCAATAGAAGGTTAGTATCCTTCATCAGTTGCAGCTGTTGATCTAAGAGGTTGATGAGTTCGTTGAGTTGTTTGTGGGCGGCGTAGTCTTGGTCGAACTCCGTTTTGTCCACATAAGCAGGGACTTTGGTCGGGTTGGCGTCCATTTGGAGTTTCACACGGTCGATCCAGATCTCCTTTTCGTACTTTACCCGCCCGAAACCTTGCCTTTCCGTAGGCGTAAGGCTCTTTACTTTACCTTCCAAAACACCGGCAATGGTGCGGATAGCGTCTTTCACTTTTTTGATTTCTTCTGTACTGAAGTTTACAGAAATGGTGTTCTCTTGTGCCATTTTTACTTGTTTTTATTAGGTTGATACTACTTTTACTAAAAATCACATACTATTTTAGCCTCTAATGAGATAAATAGGTAATGATTTTTAACTTTCGATGATAAATCTATAAATTGCATTTCGATTATGCAAATTTTTGTTTTTTAGTTAAATACTCTGTATTTGGGAAAACGACGATGAGGATTCCCCGCCCGTCGGAATCCCTGGAAAACCGTTTGGCTGACGAAAATGCAACGGTTTTTTTTGTGCCGGTTATTTTATTGTTAATTTTGGGGTCTGTTACAGATTGATTTGAAGAAATGAAGAAAAGTATTGTTGGTTTGTTGATCATGTTGTTTTGGGGGAGTTTTTTCTCGGCGCAGGCGGTGGCTGTGCATCCTCTGGTTCATGCGGGGTATGTTTACCAAAACCAGAGCTTCGGTGAGCTGGGGGGAAGGGTGCTTTTCCTTCGGAAGGATCAGGTGCTTTGGCGGGCGGGTGCGGCGGCATTGATGGGCTCGGTTAACGGCAAAGGGGCGGTACTTCCGAAGATTCAGGGGGAGGTTTTGTTTAACTTTGGTGCGCCGAGGGATGTTTCTTACCCGTATTATTTTTTGGTGGGGGTGGAGGCCACGTCGAAATATGCATCGCCTAAAGCCGGGCTAAACGTGCTTGGGCTTTTGGATTTTTCCGTGGGGTATGCGCTTCCTTTTGGTGCGGCCCGGCTAAACGAAAAGCGGCTGGAAGGGCTTAATTTTGGGGTAACGCTCAATGTGCCTTTGGTGGTTTTCAAAAAATGAGTTTGGCGGGGAAAACTATTTTTCTGTTAACATAAGTTAAATTTTGACGATTTTTTTTAATTTTACCGCCGGAAAATCTAAAAAACGAATTGACTATCGAAGCATAACTTTACTATTTATTGAGGCTTAATTTCTTGCATGGGGCGTCTTGTGGGGATTTGCCGTAAACGATAAGGTTATGAAAACATGGTCCGATAGTTTGCTTGTTTCTTGTTATCAGAATGGTAACGAGGGGGCTTTGGCGGAGTTGATCGACCGCTATCAGAAAGAACTTTACGCTTTTATTTACTACAAGTTGTTGGATGAGGATTTGTCCAATGATATTTTTCAGGATACTTTTATGAAGATCATTGTAACGTTGAAGGAAAAGCGTTACAACGAAGAAGGGAAGTTTTTGCTTTGGGCCAAGCGTATTGCCCATAATTTGATCATTGATTATTACCGTGCCCGTTCAAAGAATCCGAAATTATCGGAAACGACATTCGAGAACGAGGATTATTCCATTTTTGATTTGCTTCGCGAGCCTTCGGAGAGTGTTGAGGATCGTATGGTAACGGCTCAGATTTATTCGGATCTTAATCGGATGATGAAACACCTTCCCGAAAATCAACAGGAAGTTTTGCGGTTGCGTTTTTTTGACGGTTTGAGTTTTAAGGAAATTGCCGAGCAGACCGATAGTAGTATTAATACGACTTTGGGACGGGTTCGTTACGCCTTGATCAACCTGAGGAAAATGGCGGAAGAGCACCGAATTATTCTGACTAAATAATATTTGTCGATTTTATCCGTTTCTAAGGGTGTGAAAATAATTTTGCCTATGAAAAAAAATGACACTTTGAAGCGGAAAACCTTGAAGCCTCACCCTAAAACAATTGATTTTTTACTTCGCTTTTCCAAAGCGGTTACGGTTTTGGACGGGCGGTTTGGGCAGGCCTTGGTTTCAAAAAATTAAAACTTACCTTTGTGCCGTTATGATACGGCATCTTTTTTTTGATTTGGATAATACGCTTTGGGACCACCGCAAAAACGCTTACTTGACTTTAAAAGAACTTTTTCGGCGGGAAGCATTGGCGATGCGTTACGCTTTGGATTTCGAGGCTTTTCATCGGGTGTATTTTACCGTTAACGAAAGGCTTTGGGCTCAGATAAGGGATGGCGAGATCGATAAGGCTTATTTAAGGGCGCATCGTTTTTACGATACGTTTTTAGCTTTCGGGATTGACGATAGGGCGTTGGCGGATCGTTTCGAATCCGAATTTTTAGACGAAATTCTTTACTATAACGAGCTGGTGGACGGAGCGTTAGCTCTTTTGGATGATCTTTCTTCCCGGGGGTATCGTTTGCATATTTTGTCCAATGGTTTTCAGGAGGTAACGCATCGTAAATGTGAACTTTCGGGGATTAAGCGCTATTTTGATACCATTACCAGTGCGGATGAAATTCAGGTGCGCAAGCCTCAGGAGGCTATTTTTGCTTACGCTTTGGCTAAAGCGGGGGCGCAGAAGGGCGAAAGTCTGATGATAGGGGATGACTGGGTGGCGGATGTGCAAGGGAGCTTTGCCTTCGGGATGAAGGCTGTTTTTTTTGACGTGTTTCGGGAGGGGAATCAGGCTCCCGGAGTTAAGGTGGTGCGTCACTTATCCGAAATTCCGGCATTGCTTTGTGATTTCTACCGTTAGAGGTAGATGATGCGGGTTTGGCAAACGGTTCGTCCGGTTTTTTCGATGACGGCTTTGTAGCGCTCGATTTGTTTTTCGTGTTTTTGTTGTTCGGCACCGGTCTTGAAGTCCAGAAGGATAAGGCCTTCGGGGGTTTCAATCAGTCGGTCGGGGCGGTAGATTTCGGTTTGGCCGTTTTCGGTAACCATAATTTCTTTTTCGTTGATTATTTTTAAACCGGGGGCAAATAACGGAGCCCATTCTTTATCGTTCATTACGTTTGTTAGACGGGATTGGATTTGGGCGAGGTCTTCGGATGAAATCAGGCCTTCCATCAGGTACTGATTGAGGACTTTCGGAAGATCTTCGGTGGTGCGGATCTTTTCCAAAACGCTGTGGGCGAGGATGCCGATGCGGACGGCTTCTTTTTTGTTTTGGTAGTTTTTGGAAGGGGTAGCGATAAGGATTTGGCTTTTTTTTCGGTTCGGAAAGGCAATGGAGGGGATTTCCAAGGTCTCTTGCCGCGAAGTTTTTTCGGTGTGGTGTTTGGCGAAGCTTTCGGCGGGATAGAGGTCGAATTCGTCCAAATCTTCAGGGTTTAGGGATTCGATATAATCGTAGATTTCCAGTTTGCTTCCGGCTTTGGGCGGTCGTTCCAAATAGAGGAAAAGTTGCTCTACGGCGCGTGTGGTGGCTACGTATTGGAGGCAGAGCCGGTCGATTTTGTTTTTGTAGGCGTTTTCTTCGTTAAAGCTTAGGATTTCTTCGTCGTATCTTTCCAATTCTTTTTTGAATCCTTCGATGTTGACGGATTTAAGTTGGTTTAAGCCTTCGACTTCCAGCCATTCGTTGAATTCGCCATCTTTATGGCTGTGGCGGAAGGGAAGGAAAACCACGGGGAACTCTAATCCTTTAGCCGCGTGGATGGTCATCAGGTTGATGGCATCTACGTTTTCGCTGGCTTGTATGGCGAGCGAGTGGGCTTCTTCATCCCAATATTTGATGAAATCCTTTACGGTTACGCCGGTGTTTTGGGTAAGGCCGTAGAGGTTCTCCAAAAAGTTAAGCAGGAAATCGGTTTCTTTGCCTTCTACCGAAAATGCCATCACGCAGTTTTCGATATGATTGTAGAGGTTTAGCCGTTCGCCTTTGGGGTGACGGAGGTTTAGGTTGTAGCGTCGTTCGATTTCTTTCAGGCGTTGGTGGTCGGAAGGGAGCTGCAGCAGAGAGAGGATTTCTTCCGAAAAATCACCGACGCTAATGCGTCCGGTTTCTTTAAGATAGTAAAGCATTTTGATCAGATACTGCTTGTTTTCCGGATTTTGCTCCCATCGGAGGTATTCGATTACGGCTCGAAGGGTAGGGCTTAGGTCGAGGGAGAGCCCTTTTTCCGAGATGGTTTTAAGGTAGGTTTCTTTTCCTTTGTAAAAAACTTTTTGGCTGCTCAGCAGACGGGAAAGTTTTTGTATTTCGGCTCCGGTACGGCAAAGCAGCGTAATGTCGGAGAAAGAAAATCCGTTATCAAGGCATTCTTGGAGGCTTCGGTGCATTTGTTCTGCAATGTTGGCGTAATAGTCTTCCGAGCGGCGGCAGTTTGGGGAGAGTTGCACTTTGACTCTGCCGGGGAATGTTTTTACGGCATTTTGTTTAGCGTGGTCGGAGAAGAGTTTCCGATGGGCTTCACTCAGCCCTTGTTGAGCGGTAAAGGCATAGAGTTCGTTGTTGAAGTCCACGATGTTTTTGGCGCTCCGCCAATTGTTTTCGAGGACTTCTACGGTTACCGGGACGGGGGAGGGTTCTTGCCCTTCCAGAATGTTGAGCATTAGTTCGCTATCGCCTCCACGAAAGCGGTAGATGCTCTGTTTGGGGTCGCCGACCAAAGTGAACGAATGATCGAGACTCGTGACGGTATGGTCTTTCAACGGGATGATGTTTTGCCATTGAAGAGTGGATGTGTCCTGAAATTCGTCGAAGAAAAAATGGTGGTATTGGGTTCCGATTTTCTCGTAGATAAAATTGGAGGGTTCGGTCTTTAGGTTTTCGTGAATCAGGATGTTGAATTTGGAGAGCAGTACCAAATCATTTTCTTCCTCGATGGTGTTGAGCGTTTCCTGAATTTCCGTATTGATTTTTAGCGGGAGAAGTTCGTTGAGTATTTTGGTTTTTTTTTCACTTTGGATGTAGTGGTTTAGGATTTCTTCTCTCCATTGGAGGAGGTTTGGAAGGAGGTTGAGGATGTCTTGTTGTCGGTTTTTGGATTTGGAAGAGGCGCCTTTGTTTATTTTTGCCAAAGCGGTTTCTTCGTCGGCAGGGAGGGGCATTTTGGCATTACGGCTCGTGAGAAACTGAAGGACCGACGGAAACCATTTGCCCAAAGAGCCTCCGCTGGCGGAAGCAAAATCCTCGGCTTCCAAATGGTTGTTTTTAATCAACGCTGTGCCTTCCATGGCTAGCGTTTTCATTTGCTCTTTGTGTGCGGCGATTTCTTCTCTCAGTTGGTTTTTGGCATTTTCGTAGGCTTGCCAGTCGAAGCTTTCGTTGGCCTTGAGTTGGTGGTAATGGGTGTCGTTGATGAAGGTTTGGGCTTTTCGATAAAGCGTACTGTTTAGGCTTATCCGGGCTTCATTGTCGAGATTGTAATTGACAAAATCCATAAAGGCCTCCGAAAGATGAGGATCTTCGCCGATGTGATCCAGCATTTGATCCACGGCTTCAATCAAATAAGGCTTACTTTGGATTTCTAATCCGAATTTGTGGGGGAGTCCCAGTTCGTAAGAAAAACTTCGGACGAGTCTGGTGTTGAACTTGTCGATGGTACCAATGTTTAAGGTGGAATAGTTGTGGAGAATATAATCCAAGGTTTTTTGTGCCCTGCGGTTTAGGTCGCTCATGGTGACGTGTATTCCCATTTGGTGAAGGTTTTCCCGTATGGCTTTCAGGTCGTTGTTGGAAAAGTAATCTTCCTTTGTGAAAGCCTTTAGCCATTTCAGGATGCGCTCTTTCATTTCGTTGGCGGCCTTGTTGGTGAAGGTCAGGGCGAGGATGTGACGAATGGCATCGTGGTGGTTTTCTTGTTTCAGGCAAAGGGCAAGAACCCTTTGTACTAAGGTGTAGGTTTTACCTGAACCGGCGGATGCATTGATGGCGATGTAGGATTTGGACTCGTTCATATGGTGCAAATTAATAAAAAATCAGAGGAAAAGAGTGTAAATTTTGTGTATTTAAAAAAAAAACTCTATTTTTGCAGTCCAAAATGAGATGTAAAATATGTTAATAATTCCAGTAAAAGACGGAGAGTCTATCGACAGAGCGTTAAAGAGATACAAGAGAAAATTCGACAAAACTGGCGTTGTACGTTCGCTAAGAGCAAGACAACAGTTTGTTAAACCTTCGGTTATCCTTAGACAACAGAGATTGAAAGCAGCTCATAAACAAAGAGAAGCTAGCAAGGAAGAACAGGCTTAATCCTGTCTTTGACAGAAAAGAAAACTTTAAATCACTTTCCAAATGTTTAAATTTGGGAAGTGATTTTATTTTGTTATGGTGTGTAAATTTTTGGATTATTTGGAGGTTGAAAAGCGTTATTCGCCTCATACTCTGACGAGTTATCGCAAGGACTTGGAGGATTTTTTTTGTTTTGTGCGGGCTACGGAGGGGCATGAGGATCCTGTGCGGGTGGATAAGCGGGTGGTGCGTAATTTTATGGCGGATCTTGGGGAGAAGGCTTTGGCTAAGAGGAGTATTAATAGGAAATTGTCTTCTTTGCGTAGCTTTTATCTTTTTTTGCAACGGCTTCGCATGGTGGAAGTTTCTCCGATGGAGGGGGTGCAGTCGGTTAAGTTTTATGCGGAGAGGCAGGTGCCGATGTCGGTGGAGGAGATGGATTTGTTGCGAGAAGATTTTGGAGAGGTACAGGACGAGAGGTTGTTGGAGGTTTTGGTGGTGGAAGTGCTCTATCAAACGGGAATGCGTAAGGCGGAATTGTGCGGGCTGCGGATGGATTATGTGGATTTGGAGGGGCGGGAGCTTCGGGTGGTAGGTAAGGGGAATAAGATGCGGGTGATTCCTATTTCGGAAGCGCTGGCGGAGCTAATGCGGCGGTACTGCCGGCTAAGGCGGCCGGTGGGGGAGTCGGAGGTTTATTTTTTTGTTAATCGGAAGGGAAAAAAACTCTCAGAAAAATTTGTTTATTCCACGGTAAACCGCTACCTTAGTATTGTCACTTCGAAGAGGAAAAAGAGTCCTCATATTCTCAGGCATAGTTTTGCGACGCATGTGTTGGGGAATGGGGCGGAGATTTCCAAAGTCAAGGCGATTCTCGGGCATTCCAGTTTGGCTTCGACTCAGGGGTATACCAGTGCAGATATTGAACGTTTGAAAAAAGTGTTCAATAATGCGCATCCGAGAGCGAAGAAAGATTGAGATTGCCATCGTTTAATTTCAAAAAACAGGATTTATGAAAATTACAGTACAAGCCATGGGGCTTACGCCTCATCAACCTTTGGAAGAGTACATCGACAAAAAAGTAAACAAGTTGGATACGTTTTATGACAAGATTCAAGAGTGTCAGGTTTTTTTGAAGGTCGAAAATGCATCGGAAAAGGAGAATAAAACAGCGGAGATTAAGCTGGTGGTTCCTGGGGATGATATCGTGGTGAAGAAGACTTCGGCTAGTTTTGAGGAAAGTTTGGATCTTTGTGTGGATGTAGCTAAAAAGTTGTTAATCAAGAAGAAAGAAAAAAACCAGTAAAAAAAAATAAAAAAAAGTTTAAAAATATTTGTGGGTTTCAAAAAAATAGTTCTATATTTGCAACCGCAAAACGAAAAGAAGTTCTTTTGAAATCTACAATGCCTCCATAGCTCAGTTGGCCAGAGCACGTGATTTGTAATCTCGGGGTCGTGGGTTCGAATCCCTCTGGAGGCTCATTAATTTAAGAAAAACTTTGGGGAGATTCCAGAGCGGTCAAATGGGACTGACTGTAACTCAGTTGCTTCGGCTTCGTAGGTTCGAATCCTGCTCTCCCCACTTTTTTTTAAATTAAATTTTGCAGATTGTGAAAAATGTTTTACATTTGCAAACCGTTACCAACAATAACAAAAAATGCGGAAGTAGCTCAGTTGGTAGAGCGTCAGCCTTCCAAGCTGAATGTCGCGGGTTCGAACCCCGTCTTCCGCTCAAAGAAAATCACAACCAACAGCGGCTTGTGATTTTTTTTTAAGGAAACTGCCGTTATAGCTCAGGGGTAGAGCGCTTCCTTGGTAAGGAAGAGGTCTCGGGTTCAAATCCCGATAATGGCTCAAGAGAAGAGATTGCCTTAGGGCAGTCTTTTTTTGTCAGACCGGAAAAAGTTTTTGCAAAGATTGAGAGAAAGCTGGTGCGAAGGTTGTCTTTTGGTTGAGAAGGAAAAAAGTGTACTTTTGCATTCTGATTTGGTCGTTGTTCGGGATTTTGCAACCGCTTGGATTTTAATAATGAAACAAATTTTTTCCAAAAAAGATTTGATATTCAAAAATTCATTATATTTGCAGACCGAAATATTAAAAAGTTAAATTAAATAAATAATTTTAAATCATGGCAAAGGAAACGTTTAATCGTAACAAACCGCACTTGAACATTGGTACTATTGGTCACGTTGACCATGGTAAAACAACCTTGACAGCTGCTATCTCTAAAGTATTGGCTGATAAAGGTCTTGCTGAAAAGAAAGACTTCTCTGCAATTGACTCTGCACCAGAAGAAAAAGAAAGAGGTATTACTATTAATACTGCTCACATTGAATACGAAACTGAAAACAGACACTACGCTCACGTAGACTGTCCTGGTCACGCCGACTATGTAAAGAACATGGTAACGGGTGCTGCTCAGATGGACGGAGCTATCTTGGTTTGTGCGGCGACTGATGGTCCTATGCCACAAACTAGAGAGCACATCCTTCTTTGCCGTCAGGTAAACGTTCCTAGAATCGTTGTGTTCATGAACAAAGTGGATATGGTGGATGATGCTGAGCTTCTAGAGCTTGTTGAGCTTGAACTTAGAGATCTTCTTTCTTCTTACGAATACGACGGAGATAACTCTCCTGTAATCCAAGGTTCTGCTCTTGGTGCACTTAACGGTGAGGCGAAATGGGTTGCTACTGTTGAAGAATTGATGGATGCAGTAGATAACTGGATTGAGCTTCCTGTAAGAGATCAAGATAAGCCATTCTTGATGCCAATCGAAGACGTATTCTCTATTACTGGTAGAGGTACTGTAGCAACTGGTAGAATCGAGGCTGGTGTAATCAACTCTGGTGATCCTGTAGACATTGTAGGTATGGGTGAGGAAAAACTTACTTCTACTGTAACAGGGGTAGAGATGTTTAGAAAAATCCTTGACAGAGGGGAAGCTGGTGATAACGTAGGTCTACTTCTTAGAGGTATCGAGAAAAACGATATCAGAAGAGGTATGGTAATCGCTAAGCAAGGTTCTGTTAAGCCACACAAACACTTCAAAGCAGAGGTTTATATCCTTTCTAAAGAAGAAGGTGGACGTCACACTCCATTCCACAACAAATACCGTCCTCAGTTCTACGTAAGAACGACTGATGTAACTGGTGAGATCCGTCTTCCAGAAGGTGTAGAAATGGTAATGCCAGGTGATAACTTGACTATCGAAGTAGAATTGCTACAACCAATCGCTCTTAACGTAGGTCTTAGATTTGCGATCAGAGAAGGTGGTAGAACAGTAGGTGCTGGTCAGGTAACTGAAATTCTAGACTAATCGACTGTATAGTCATCCAATAAAAAGTTCCGCAAGGAAAAAACTTGCGGAACTTTTAAAAACAACTACGGGCATCGTCTAATGGTAGGATAGAGGTCTCCAAAACCTTTGGTCAGGGTTCGAATCCTTGTGCCCGTGCAAACAACAATTATGAGTTCATTTGTAGATTTTTTAAAAGGCTCTTATACCGAAGTTAAAGAAAAAATAGAATGGCCAAAATGGGCTGATTTACAATCTTCAACGATTGTGATTACCGTAGCTACCGTTTT
This sequence comes from Bergeyella anatis, assembly GCF_036016955.1. NCBI lineage: Bacteria > Pseudomonadati > Bacteroidota > Flavobacteriia > Flavobacteriales > Weeksellaceae > Bergeyella > Bergeyella anatis. The sequence continues at coordinate 119,928 of NZ_JAYWXI010000005.1, forward strand.
GCTGGCTATTTTTCTTTTTGGTGTGGATACTTTCTTTAATAAGATTATACAGAATGCTTTGTCTATACTAATTAACCTATTCAATTAACAAAATTTAAAAATAAGTACACAGAGATGAGCGATTTGAAATGGTATGTACTGAAAGCTGTTAGTGGACAGGAAAACAAAGTCAAAAACTACATTGAGAATGAGATTCAGCGCTTGGGTTATGATTCTTATGTTACTCAGGTGGTGATTCCAATGGAGAAGGTTATCCAAATAAAGAATGGAAAAAAAGTGCCTAAAGAAAGGCCTTATTACCCTGGCTACTTAATGATTGAAGCTAATTTGATGGGGGAGATTCCACACGTTATAAAGAACATTCCGGGCGTAATTTCTTTTTTATCTCTGACTAAAGGAGGCGATCCTGTTCCGATGAGAAAAATCGAGGTAGACCGAATGTTGGGTCGTATGGATGAACTTTCCGAATTTGCAACGGATTTGGCTATTCCTTATGTGGTGGGCGAAAGCGTGAAAGTAGTGGATGGTCCTTTCAATGGCTTTAACGGAACGGTAGAGAAGGTTCTTGAGGATAAGAAAAAATTGGAAGTTTCGGTGATGATTTTTGGACGAAAGACTCCAATGGAGTTGAGTTATGTTCAAGTTGAAAAAGTGTAATGATTACAAATCATATAAGTATAACGTTCGAGTCAAGCTCGAACGTTTTTTATTTTAGCAAGTGGCTAAAATAAAAAAGAAAAAATGGGAGTAAGCCTCGGTAAATCGGAGAAACATGAAATCTTGTTGAAATATAATGATTTAATTATTGGCTATCTCAAAAAATATTTATAATTTTGCAAACTCAAATACCGGATTGTGAGGTGAGATAAACACTTCGGTAGGAATAATAAATGCTTCCAAACTCATTAATTATTCAAATTTTAAAAAACAAAAAATGGCTAAAAAAGTCTTTAAAATGGTAAAACTTCAGGTGAAGGGTGGCGCTGCTAACCCGTCTCCACCGGTAGGTCCAGCTTTGGGTTCTGCGGGGGTGAACATCATGGAGTTTTGTAAGCAATTCAACGGAAGAACTCAAGACAAGCCGGGGCAAGTATTGCCTGTTGTGATTACGGTGTACGAGGATAAGTCCTTTGACTTCGTGATTAAAACGCCTCCTGCTGCAATTCAACTTTTGGATGCGGCTAAGCTAAAAGGAGGTTCCGGTGAGCCAAACCGTAACAAAGTGGGATCAGTAACCTGGGAGCAAGTCCAAAAAATCGCTGAAGACAAAATGGCAGATCTTAACTGCTTTACTTTGGATTCTGCTATTAGCATGGTGGCAGGTACGGCAAGATCTATGGGGATCAAAGTAACAGGAACTAAACCAGCTAACGCTTAAAACTGAATGAAATGGCAAAATTAACGAAGAAACAAAAAGAAGCTTTAAGCAAAGTAGAAAAAGGTAGAATCTACAGCCTAGAAGAAGGTTCTGCGCTGGTAAAAGAAGTTAATACTGCGAAATTTGATGCCTCTGTAGACATTGCGGTTAGACTTGGGGTTGACCCAAGAAAAGCCAATCAAATGGTAAGAGGGGTGGTTTCTCTTCCTCACGGAACAGGTAAGGATGTAAAAGTTCTTGCGTTGGTTACTCCGGATAAGGAAGCGGAAGCTAAGGAAGCAGGTGCGGATTTTGTTGGTTTAGATGAGTACTTGGACAAAATCAAAAACGGATGGACGGATGTGGACGTTATCGTAACCATGCCTGCTGTCATGGGTAAATTAGGTCCATTGGGTAGAGTTTTAGGGCCAAGAGGTCTTATGCCGAACCCTAAGTCTGGAACGGTAACGATGGAAATCGGAAAAGCGGTTTCGGAAGTGAAATCCGGTAAGATTGATTTTAAAGTAGACAAGTACGGTATCGTACACGCGGCAATCGGAAAAGTATCTTTCGATGCAGAGAAGCTTAAAGAAAACGCGGCTGAGCTTTTACAGACTCTTCAGAAGCTGAAACCAACAGCGGCTAAAGGAACTTATGTGAAGTCGATTTATCTTTCTTCTACCATGAGCCCCGGAATTGCAATCGATACTAAATCTGTAAACTAAAATCTGTAAGACAATGAGAAAAGAAGATAAAGTAACCGTTATACAGGAGATAAAGGATCTTTTGCAAGATGCGAAAAACATCTATGTAGCGGATCTTGAAGGCTTGAATGCAGCGAGAACTTCAGATTTTAGAAGACAAGCATTTAAGAATAACATCAAGGTAAAAGTGGTGAAGAACACCCTTTTGCAAAAAGCCATGGAACAGATCGAGGGCGTAGATTTCTCCGAAATGTTTGGCACTTTCAAAGGGAACTCTGCCCTTATGATTTCCGAGACGGCTAATGCTCCGGCGAAGCTGATTAAGGACTTCAGAAAGAAAGAGGAGAAACCTGCTTTGAAGTCGGCTTATTTGCAAGAAACTTTCTACATCGGTGATAATAATTTGGATACTCTTGCGAGCATCAAATCTAAGGAAGAAATGCTTGGCGAGATTATCGGATTGCTTCAGTCTCCGATCAAGAGAGTACTCTCTGCGCTTGAGAACAAATCTGAAGGTGCGGAGTCTAAAACCGAGGAGGCTGCCGGAGAGGAGGCTGCTTCTGCTGAATAATTTACACTCAAAAAATATCATAATCAACAACTAAAAACATTATTAAAATGTCAGATTTAAAAAATTTAGCTGAAACGCTAGTAAACCTTACTGTAAAAGACGTAAACGAATTGGCTGCTATCCTTAAGGATGAGTACGGAATTGAGCCTGCTGCTGCGGCTGTAGTAGTTGCAGGTGGTGCTGCTGCAGGTGAAGCTGCTGAAGAGAAAACAGAATTCGATGTAATTTTGAAATCTGCAGGTGCTTCTAAGTTGGCTGTTGTTAAATTGGTGAAAGATCTTACAGGTGCAGGTCTTAAAGAAGCAAAAGACATCGTAGACGGTGCTCCTGCTCCAATTAAGCAAGGTGTTCCAAAAGACGAAGCAGAAGCGCTTAAGAAGCAACTTGAAGAAGCTGGTGCTGAAGTAGAATTGAAGTAAGCTCACTTTACGGTGAATACGATAGGCCCATCCTTTTAGGATGGGCTTTTTTATTTGAATGAGGGATTAAATTCAGAATTTCTTCAGAATTTCCAAGCACCTTTGCGGCAGTAATTTTACTTAACAAAAGATAAAATAATGAAAAAAGCACTTGCCGCGGGGCTGTTCGGTTTATTCCTCCTAACGATCGGCTGCAAAAAGGAAAAAGAGGACAAAGAGCAGGAGATGGTTTATCCGGTGACAACGGCCTTAACGAAAGATACGGTTGTGGTCAAGGAATATGTAGCTCAAATTCGTTCCCAAAAAAACATCGAAATCCGCGCGAAAGAGCAAGGCTTTTTGCAAGGGGTTTATGTGGACGAAGGGCATTATGTTCGGGCGGGGCAACCGTTGTTCCAAATTATGCCGCAGCTGCTTCAGGCTGAGGTTCAAAAAGCTCGGGCAGAAGTTAATCAGGCGTCCATTGAGCTTCAGAATGCGTCGGTATTGTCGGGGAGCAATGTGGTTTCGGTTAACGAGAAAAAAATGGCTCAGGCGAAGTTGGAAGCTGCCAAAGCCGAGTTGAAATTGGCCCAAACCAAACTGTCTTTTACGACTATTCGGGCGCCTTTTTCGGGAGTGATTAATCGTTTACCTCTGAAAATCGGAAGTTTGGTAGAGGAGGGGGCTTTGCTCACGACGCTTTCCGACAATTCGGGGATTTACGGCTATTTTAATGTGTCGGAACCCGAGTATCTCAATTATGTGACGCACGGCTCCCAATACGGCGATGGGACGGTTACGTTGGTTATGGCAAACGGTCAGCCTTTCCCGGAGCAGGGAAAAATAGAAACGATTGAAGGCGAGTTCGATAGCGAGACAGGAAATATTGCCTTCAGGGCAAAATTCCCCAATTCCCAAAATATTTTAAGAAACGGCGAGACGGGAAAGATTCAAATGAAAATACCTTTGCCTTCTGCGCTGATTATTCCTCAGAAAGCCACGTATGAAATTCAGGACAAAACATATGTTTTTGTGCTTGAACCTAACGGTACGGTTTCTTCCCGAAACATCGAAGTGGCGTATGCAATGCCTGATCTTTACGTAGTGTCTTCGGGGTTAAAGGCTAACGAAAAGTTTTTGGTTGAGGGTATTCAGAAAGTGAAGGATGAGCAGCGGGTGCAAACGAAATTTCAATCGCCCAAGCAGGTGATGGCCTCACTCCGACTCAAGGCTAACTAAGAGGAAATAAGCATAAAGTAAAGAAGAATATTATGTTTGGCAAATTCATACGTCGTCCGGTTCTTTCCGTGGTGATTTCACTCATTGTCGTGTTTTTGGGGCTTTTATCGTTGGTCAAGCTCCCGGTAACTCAATTTCCTGCGATTTCGCCACCTAAGGTTAATATTGTGGCCGATTATCCCGGAGCAAACAACGAGTTAATGGTTAAATCCGTTATTACGCCTTTGGAACAGGCGCTTAATGGGGTTCCGGGGATGAAGTACATGACTTCGGCTTCGGGAAATGATGGGGAGGCTTCGATTCAGTTGGTTTTTAATTTGGGAGTGGATCCTAATGTGGCGGCGGTTAACGTTCAAAACAGGGTGTCGGCAGCGATTAATAAACTTCCGCCTTTGGTGGTTCGTGAGGGGGTGAAAATTTCTCGGGAGGAGCCCAATATGTTGATGTACGTGAATCTTTATAGTGACGATCCGAAGGCGGATCAGAAATTTTTGTTCAACTATGCGGACATCAATATTTTGCCAGAACTCAAACGTGTTGACGGGGTGGGTTTTGTGGATATTTTAGGGACGCGGGAGTATGCCATGCGGATTTGGCTGAAACCCGACCGCATGTTAGCGTATAATATCTCGGCCGACGAAGTAATGGAGGCCTTGAGTGACCAAAGTATCGAGGCTTCTCCGGGGAGAACGGGCGAGAGTTCAGGCAAGCGTTCGCAGGCATTTGTGTATATTTTGAAGTATCCGGGGCGGTATTCTACGGAGGCGGAATACGGCAATGTTATTCTGAAATCAAACGGCAATGGCGAGTTTGTCCGCTTGAAAGATGTGGCCGATATTGAATTTGGCAGTAATATGTACGATATTTATTCCACGCTCAATGGGAAGCCTTCGGCGGCTATTTCCATCAAACAGTCGTACGGATCGAATGCCAGCGAGGTGATTCACAATGTAAAGACGATGTTGGCGGGTTTGGAAAAAAGTTCGCTTCCTAAGGGGATGCATTATGAAATCAGTTATGATGTCTCCCGTTTCTTGGATGCTTCCATGGAAAAGGTGGTGCACACACTTTTTGAGGCATTTGTGTTGGTGGCGATTGTGGTATTTTTGTTTTTGGGCGATTGGCGTTCTACGCTTATTCCGACTTTGGCGGTTCCGGTTTCTCTTATTGGTACTTTTGCGGTTATGTCGGCGTTTGGCATTACGCTTAACTTGATTTCTTTGTTTGCTTTGGTGATGGCCATTGGGATTGTGGTGGACGATGCCATTGTGGTGATTGAGGCGGTGCATGCCAAGATGGAGAAAAATCATTTGTCTCCGTTGAAAGCGACGGAAGAAGCCATGCGTGAGATTAGTGGAGCCATTATTGCCATTACGTTGGTTATGGCGGCGGTTTTTATTCCGGTGGCTTTTATGTCGGGGCCAGTGGGGGTATTTTACCGTCAGTTTTCCATTACGATGGTTTCTTCGATTATATTGTCCGGCTTGGTGGCACTTACGCTTACGCCTGCTCTTTGTGCTTTGATTTTGAAAAACAATCACGGCAAGGCGAGAAAGAAGACGCCTATTACGGTGGTATTGGACAAATTTAACGGGTTGTTTACTAAAGGTCAGGTCCGATACAGCTCCATGCTTGGCAAAACCGTAACTCGGAAAATGATTACGTTACCGGTTCTTTTGGGCTTTTGCTTTGGGACTTATCTGTTGAGTAATCATTTGCCGTCGGGTTTTGTTCCGGGAGAGGATCAGGGGATGATTTATGCGATTATTCAGACGCCTCCGGGGTCGTCTTTGGAGCGGACAAATCAGATTTCGCACGATCTTCAGCGGAGTTCGGAAGCGATTGAAGGGGTGCAGTCGGTTTCGTCTTTGGCGGGGTACGAAATCCTTACGGAGAGTACGGGAGCGAATGCCGGAACTTGTCTCATTAATCTTAAAGACTGGAGTGAGCGGAAAGAAAGTGCTTCGGAAATCATTGAACAATTAGAGCAAAAGGCGAAAGAAATTCCGGGCGCGAATATTGAGTTTTTTCAACCGCCATCCATTCCGGGGTATGGTGCGGCGGGAGGCTTTGAACTCCGATTATTGGATAAAACGGGGAGTGGAGATTATCACATGATGGAAAAGGTGAGTAAGGATTTTGTGGCCGAACTGAAAAAAAGACCAGAATTAGGCTCAGTATTTACGTTTTATTCGGCGAGTTTTCCGCAGTATATGCTTCGGGTAGACAATGATCTTGCAGAGCAAAAGGGGCTGAGTGTAGGAAAAGCGATGGATAATTTATCGACGTTGATTGGCTCAAACTACGAAACGGGCTTCATTCGTTTCGGGAAGCCTTATAAGGTGATTGTTCAGGCCGGGCCGCAGTATCGGGCTTTGCCTCAGGATGTTTTGAAACTCTATGTGAAAAACGATAACGACCAGATGGTGCCGTATTCGGATTTTATGCGATTGGAAAAAGTGTACGGGCTTTCGGAAATTACCCGCCATAATATGTATAATTCGTCTGAGGTGAGCGGATCGCCTGCACCGGGATATAGCAGTGGCGATGCCATTAAGGCGATTCAGGAGGTGGCGGATCGGACTTTGCCCCGAGGGTTTGCAATTGATTGGGCGGGGATTTCCAAAGACGAAGTAGGGCGTGGCAATGAGGCGGTATATATCTTCTTAATTTGTTTGGGATTTGTGTACCTTATTCTTTCGGCTCAATACGAGAGTTTTATTTTACCACTTCCGGTGATATTATCTTTGCCGGCGGGTATTTTTGGGGCTTTCTTGTGTCTGAAGTTGGCGGGGCTGGAGAATAATATTTATGCGCAGGTGGCCATGGTGATGCTTATCGGTTTGTTGGGTAAGAATGCGGTCTTGATTGTGGAATATGCAATTCAACGAAAGGCTGAGGGGCTTTCGGTAAGGGAAGCGGCGTTGGAGAGTTCGGCGTTGCGTTTCCGTCCAATTTTGATGACTTCGTTTGCTTTTATTGCAGGGCTGATTCCTTTGGTTTTGGCTTCGGGGCCGGGGGCTTTGGGCAACCGTACGATTGGAACAGCGGCTGCGGGAGGAATGCTGATAGGTACTCTTTTCGGGTTGTTGATTATACCGGGACTGTATTACATTTTCGGAACGTTGGCAGAACGTTCTAAACTGGCAAAATACGAAGAAGAATATCCATTAACTGAAACCCTAAACGATGATGAACCTCTTTTATAAACCCACTTTAGCGGCTGCTTTTCTTGGCTTGGCTTTAATCGGCTGCAAGGCGCCTATGGCGACCAAGGTGAATGGCCAAGTGAAACAGGCGGTTCCTGAACATTTTCAGAATGAATCTGGCCTGAGCCAACGAAATACAGGGATGACGCCTTGGCGGGAGTTTTTTACGGACAAAACCCTTCAAGGGCTGATTGAAACAGCTTTGGCGAATAACCAAGATTTGCTCAAGACCTATCAGGAAATTGAGATTGCCAGAAGTAATGTGATGTATAGGAGCGGGCGGCTTTCACCGGAGGTTTCGGCCGGTTTGGGGCAAGGGGTTCGCAAGGCGGGGCGCTATACGAGTGAAGGAGCGGGCGATGCCGGTACGCAGATTGTACCGGGTAAGGAAACTCCCGATCCGCTTTTTAATACGGGGGGAGGGCTTTCCATGAATTGGGAAGTGGATATTTGGCATAAACTCCGTACCGAGAAGGAGTCGGCTGTGGCGCATTACTTATCCACGGTGGAGGGGAAAAACTTTATTCTTTCGAGTTTGATTGCCGAAGTGGCGGATAATTACTACGAACTTTTGGCATTGGATAATCAATTGGATATTGTTCATCGCTATATTGAGATCAATGAGCGGGCTTTGGAGATTTCTAAGATCTTAAAACAGGCGTCGGCAGGAACGGAATTGGGCGTGAAAAAATTTGAAGCCGAATTAGCAAAATCCAAAGCCCAAGAGTATATGGTAAAACAATCGATAGCCGAGAAAGAAAACCAGATTAATGCACTTTTGGGACGGTTTCCCCAGTCCATAGAGCGGGATAAATCGGGATTGGTTTCGGCGGTGCCATCGGCGGTTTATTCGGGGATTCCTGCTCAGTTGCTCTCGAATCGTCCGGATATTCGTGCGGCAGAATACGAGTTGAAATCGGCCCAATTGGATGTTGAAGCGGCTCGGAAGGAATTTTATCCTTCTTTGGGAATCTCTGCCACTTTAGGATTGGAGGCGTTTAAACCCAATTATCTTCTGAAAATGCCGGAATCTTTGGCGTATAATTTGGCGGGGGAATTGGCAGGACCGCTGATTAATAAAAGTGCGATAAAGGCTAACTTTGCAACGGCGGATGCCCGTCAGCTCCAGGCTTTGTACGAATACGATAAAACGATTATCAATGCTTACGTGGAAGTGGCTAATTTGATGTCTAAAATTCAGAATATCGGTCATTATTATGAACTCAAATCGCAGGAAACTCATGCTTTGGAGGAGTCGATTGAGGTGGCTAATCTACTTTTTAAAAATTCAAGGGCAGATTATTTGGAAGTTTTGATGAACAATAGAGATATTCTGGATGCCAAAATGGAAATGGTGGAAGCCAAGAAAAACCAGCTTACCGCTGTAACGGACATCTACAAGAGTTTAGGGGGAGGGTGGCAGTAGGCTGCCTTTTCTTTTTTTAATTTTAAGGATAATTTTCGTAAATTTTGGGTCATGAAAATACTGGTGGTGGAAGATGAAAAACAGCTGTCTGAAAGCATTGTGGAATATTTTTCCAAGCAATACCAAATGGAGATGGCTTATACTTATGCGGAAGCGGTGGCTAAAGTTAGGGATTACGATTACGATTGTATTCTGTTGGATTTGACTTTGCCGGACGGCAACGGGCTTAGCGTTTTGAAAATGCTCAAGGAGGAGAATAAGACGGATGGGGTCATTATCATTTCGGCAAAGGATTCTTTGGAGGACAAAATTACGGGGTTGGAACTCGGGGCGGATGATTATTTGCCGAAGCCTTTTCATCTTTCGGAATTAGGGGCGCGCATGGCTTCGGTTATTCGGCGGCGGCGTTTTGAGGGGAAGTCGGTTCTTCAGGTTAATGATCTTGTGATCGATACGGAAGCCAAAACGGTGAGCTATTTGGGGCAGTTGATCGATTTGACCAAAAAAGAATATGAGCTTTTGGTTTATCTTGCGGTTAATCGCAATAGGGTGATTTCTAAAGATGCCATTGCGGAGCATATTTCCGGTGAACAAGCGGAGTATTTGGGCAATTACGACATCATCTATGCCCATATTAAAAACTTGAAGAAAAAATTGACGGCCAGTGGGGCGGGCGATTACCTTCGATCCGTCTATGGCATGGGGTATAAGTACGAAGTTTTATGAAATTAACCCAGTATATTTCGTTGCGATTTATTGGGATAGCGGCTTTGATGGGGCTGCTTTCCATTCCTGTTTTTTATGTGGTTTTATCGAAAATCATGCAGGAAAATATCGACCGTAATTTGGATTTTCAAAAACAATGGTTGATTAACCAAATGCGTTACACTACGCCGGAAAACTTTAGTAAATACAATCAGGATATAGCGATTCAGGAGGTTACCGAGATTCTTCGGAAGAGCGATCGGTATACCAATCGGGTTTTGCCGGATGGGAGGACGAATGATTTGGAGAACCATCGGATTTTGGATTTTTATAAGGAAGTGAACGGAAAGACGTATCATTTTAAGATTAAAAAATCGTTGTTGGAAAATCAGAAGATTCTTAAAACGATTGCTTTTTTGCAATTGGTCTTTTTTTCCATTTTGTTTTTGGCGCTTATTTGCATTAACCGCTTGGTTCGGCATCGGGTTTGGCAGCCTTTTTATGAGGTTTTGGGGGATTTGCAGAAGTACCGCATAGACCACCATAATTTTTCTGTTCCTAAGCGTTCCCCGGTAGCCGAGATGAATGATCTCAATGCTTCTTTAGCGGACTTGGTGGAGCGCAATCGGGTGTTGTATTCGGCACAGAAAGAATTTACCGAGAATGCTTCTCACGAATTGCAAACGCCTTTGGCGGTGATTCAAAATAAACTGGAAATGCTTCTGCAAACGGAACCGCTAACTGAGCAGCAGGTGCAATACATCGAAGATATTTACCATGCCAACCAAAAGCTTTCTAAAATGAACCGAGGGCTTCTTCTTTTGGCCAAAATTGAAAATCATCAGTTTGAGAGGCATTGCGAGGTGTCTTTGCGACGTCTTTGCGAGAAAACCTTATCGGATTTGCAGTCTTTGTTTGGGGACAAAATGTTGGCGGTTTCTTCTTTCTATCAGACGGATAAAGTGGTGGATGCCAACGAAACGCTGATGCAGATTCTTTTGGGGAATTTGTTGTCTAATGCGTTTCGGTATGCTCCCGAGCGGGGGGTACTGGAGGTTTATCTTTCGGAAGAATCCTTGACGGTGAGTAATACGGCTGAGGGAGGTGCTTTGGATGAATCGATGCTTTTTCGTCGTTTCAAGAGTCAAGGGGGGCATAAGGACGGTAATGGTTTGGGGTTGGAGATCAGCAGGAAAATTTGCGGATTGTACGGATGGTCGCTTCGGTATTTCTTTTTTGAAGGGTGCCATCGGTTTACCATAAAATTTTGATTGAAAAAGAGGGGTTGTTTTTGGTTTTATGGGTGGTTTTTTGTAATTTTGCAGTTCTTTTGGCGCTAATTAATTGTTTGTAAACCAGTAAAATATTGAGATTCAACTCTTTCGGTGTTTCCGGAAGGGGTTTCGTGTTTTCGGGGGTACGCTTTGGTTTTCGTCATCAGAATAAACTAAGAAAAAATATTTTGCACTACGCCGTGAAAAGATATACCGGTGTTGCAGTTAGGAAAGATTTTAAGAGCGGTGGCTCGGGATTTTGAAAATCAGGACTTTACTTACATGATCGTATGAAAAGCGCCAAATTTTCTCGAAAAGTTTTGATTTTCTATTTCTCTGGTTCTCTGTTTTTTTTAATTCTTTTCTGATATTTTTTAGATAAGAACAAAATATTTTTTAATCAACACTTTTACTATTACTTCATTATGAGTAAAACAAAAGAAACGCAAAAGACCGTGGAAATGCCGGCTAAGGGAAGAATTAATTTTTCTTCTGCGAAAGGCCGTGTGCAAGCGCCGGACTTTTTGGATGTGCAATTGCAGTCCTTTAAGGAGTTCTTCCAGCTTGACACGCTTCCTGAAAACAGGGTTCATGAAGGGCTTTACAAAACATTCCAAGAGAACTTTCCGATTACGGATTCTAGAAACCAGTTTGTTTTGGAATTTTTGGATTATTTGGTGGATTCGCCACGTTATTCCATCGACGAGTGTGTGGAGCGAGGGCTTACGTATTCTGTCCCTTTGAAAGCCAGACTCAAACTTTATTGTACGGATCCCGAACATGAAGATTTCCAAACGGTTATTCAGGACGTTTATTTGGGGCCAGTGCCTTACATGACGCCATCCGGTTCGTTTATTATTAACGGTGCGGAGCGGGTTATTGTAACGCAATTACATCGTTCTCCGGGGGTTTTCTTCGGACAGACTTACCATGCGAACGGGACCAAACTCTATTACTCTAGAATTATTCCTTTCAAGGGGTCTTGGATGGAATTTACCACGGATATTAACAACGTGATGTATGCGTACATCGACCGTAAGAAAAAGCTTCCTTTGACGACGCTTCTTCGTGCGATTGGTTACGAATCCGATAAGGATATTCTTCAGATTTTCGATCTTGCGGAGGAAGTGAAGGTTTCCAAGGCGGCGTTGAAGAAGGTGGAAGGACGTACGCTAGCGGCTCGTGTGCTTAACACTTGGTTTGAGGATTTTGTGGATGAAGATACCGGAGAGGTGGTTTCCATCGAACGGAACGAGATTATTCTCGATCGTGAGACGGTGTTGGAGAAAGAGCATATCGATATGATTTTGGAGGCGGGAGTGAAATCTATTTTGATTCACAAAGAAAACTCCAACGAATTTTCGATTATTCAAAATACGCTTCAAAAAGACCCGACCAATTCGGAGAAAGAAGCGGTGGAGTATATCTACCGTCAGTTGAGAAATGCCGATCCGCCGGATGAGGAAACCGCTCGCGGAATCATCGAAAAGCTTTTCTTCTCCGAGCAGCGTTACTCTTTGGGTGAAGTAGGCCGTTACCGTTTGAATAAAAAATTAGGGCTTAACATTTCGGTGGATACGGAAGTTTTGACCAAAGAAGATATTATTGCCATCGTGCGTCACCTGATCGAGTTGGCCAATTCTAAAGCAGAGGTGGACGACATCGATCACCTTTCTAATCGTCGGATTAAAACGGTTGGCGAGCAATTGGCGGGGCAGTTTGGCGTTGGGCTTTCTAGAATTGCAAGAACGATTCGCGAGCGGATGAACGTTCGGGATAACGAGATCTTTACGCCGGTGGATTTGGTGAATGCCAAGACTCTGACTTCTGTGATTAATTCGTTCTTTGGAACGAACCAGTTGTCTCAGTTTATGGATCAGACCAACCCGCTTTCTGAAATTACGCACAAGAGAAGGTTGTCGGCTTTAGGGCCAGGCGGTCTTTCCAGAGAAAGAGCCGGGTTTGAGGTTCGGGACGTTCACCACACCCACTACGGAAGGATTTGTCCGATTGAGACGCCGGAAGGGCCAAACATCGGTTTGATTTCTTCGTTGGGAATTTATGCGAAAATCAATAACTTAGGGTTTATAGAGACGCCTTATCGTAAAGTGGAAGGCGGTAAAGTGGATCTTTCCGGTGAGCCTATTTACCTTAACGCGGAGGACGAAGAAGAAAAAGTAATTGCTCAGGCTAACGTGGAGCTCAGCGAGGACGGAAGTTTTGAGACGGATCGGATTATTGCTCGTTTGGATGGCGATTATCCTGTGGTTGAACCTAATGAGGTAAACCTTATGGATGTGGCTCCGAACCAAATTTCGGGAATATCGGCTTCTTTGATTCCTTTCTTGGAGCATGACGATGCGAACCGGGCGTTGATGGGATCGAACATGATGCGTCAGGCGGTTCCTTTGTTGAAGCCTCAGGCCCCTATCGTAGGGACTGGCTTGGAGAAGCAGGTGGCAAAAGATTCCAGAATTCTTATCAATGCCGAAGGTGACGGTGTGGTTGAATATGTGGATGCCGACAAAATCGTAATCAAGTACGAGCGAAGCGAGGATGAAGATATTGTAAGCTTTGACTCGGCCACCAAAACGTATAATCTGACCAAGTTTAGAAAAACCAACCAATCAACGACAATTACGTTGAGACCGAACGTCAGAGTGGGCGATAAGGTAGAGAAAGGTCAAGTGCTTTGCGACGGTTATGCAACCGAAGACGGCGAATTGGCTTTGGGACGTAACTTGGTGGTGGCGTTCATGCCTTGGAAGGGGTATAACTTCGAGGATGCGATTGTAATCAACGAGAAGGTGGTTCGTGAAGACTGGTTTACTTCGATCCACGTGGATGAATATTCTTTGGAGGTTCGGGATACGAAACTGGGGATGGAAGAGCTTACTTCGGATATTCCTAACGTGTCTGAAGACGCAACCAAGGATTTGGATGAAAACGGTATGATCCGCATCGGGGCTGAGGTTAAGCCTGGCGATATTATGATCGGTAAGATTACGCCGAAAGGAGAATCCGATCCTACGCCGGAAGAAAAACTTCTTCGTGCGATTTTCGGTGATAAGGCCGGGGATGTGAAGGATGCATCCCTTAAAGCAGACTCTTCGCTTAGAGGGGTGGTGATCAACAAAAAACTCTTCTCTAGAAATATTAAAGACAAGAAAAAGCGGGCTGAAGAAAAATTGAAGCTTGAAGAAATCGAAAATAGCTTTAAGGCTAAATTTGATGAGTTGAGAAATGTTTTGATCGAGAAGCTCAATTCGTTGGTTAGCGGAAAGACCTCGCAAGGTGTGAAGAACGATTTGGATGAAGAGGTGATTGGTAAAGGGGTTAAATTCACTCAGAAACTATTGACATCCATCGACGAGTATATCAATATCAACGGTTCGGATTGGACGGTCGATGCGGATAAGAACGAGTTGATTAAACAATTGATTCATAACTATAAGATTAAATACAACGACCTTCAAGGGGTGAAAAACCGGGAGAAGTTTGCGGTTTCCATTGGGGACGAACTTCCTGCGGGTATTATGAAGTTGGCGAAGGTTTATATTGCCAAGAAGCGTAAGTTGAATGTTGGGGATAAAATGGCGGGACGTCACGGAAACAAGGGGATTGTATCGCGAATCGTTAGAGAGGAGGATATGCCGTTCCTAGAAGACGGGACGCCGGTTGACATTGTGCTTAACCCGCTGGGGGTGCCTTCGCGGATGAACATCGGTCAGATTTACGAGACGGTGTTAGGCTGGGCCGGTAAAAAGCTGGGATTGAAATTTGCTACGCCGATTTTTGACGGAGCTTCTTTGGACGAAATCACCAAATACACCGACGAGGCGGGCTTGCCGAAATACGGTAATACGTACCTTTATGACGGCGGTACTGGGGAGCGTTTCACTCAGCCGGCTACGGTAGGGGTGATTTATATGTTGAAGCTTGGTCACATGGTGGACGATAAGATGCATGCGCGTTCCATTGGTCCATACTCTCTTATCACGCAGCAGCCGCTTGGAGGTAAAGCTCAGTTTGGTGGTCAGCGTTTTGGAGAGATGGAGGTTTGGGCATTGGAGGCGTTTGGTGCGTCCAACATCCTTCGCGAGATTTTGACTGTGAAGTCGGACGATGTGATTGGTCGGGCGAAAACCTACGAAGCCATTGCGAAAGGAGAGGCTATGCCAGAGCCGGGTATTCCGGAGTCATTCAACGTTTTGTTGCATGAGCTTCAGGGGCTTGGTCTGGACGTAAGGCTTGAAGAGTAATTGTGGGACACCGGGTGGGGTTCTGCCCGGGGATCACTCAAAATCGTTTTTTTGAAATTAAAACGCTACTCAAAACATTTTTAATGATTTCGGAATGCGGGTCAGGATTGACCTTTTCGGAATCGGCAATTTAAACTAAGAATTATGTCAAATAAAAATAAATCAAGCAGATTTAGCAAAATCACCATTGGTTTGGCTTCGCCGGAATCCATTCTTCAGGAATCCAGAGGAGAGGTTCTAAAGCCTGAAACCATCAACTACAGAACGCATAAGCCGGAAAGAGACGGTTTGTTCTGTGAAAAAATCTTCGGTCCGGTAAAAGACTACGAATGTGCCTGCGGAAAGTATAAGCGTATCCGTTATAAGGGGATTGTCTGCGACCGTTGTGGGGTGGAAGTTACCGAGAAGAAAGTGCGTCGTGAGCGCATCGGGCATATCAATTTAGTGGTGCCTGTGGCTCATATTTGGTACTTCCGTTCTTTGCCTAACAAGATTGGTTATCTTTTGGGGTTACCTTCCAAGAAGTTGGATATGATCATTTACTATGAAAGGTATGTGGTTATTCAGCAGGGGATTGCCAAGAAAACCGATGGTTCGGACTTCGACGAAATGGAATTCCTTACGGAAGAAGAATATTTGGACGTATTGGAAACTTTACCGATTGAGAATCAGTATTTGGATGATTCCGATCCGAATAAATTTATCGCTAAGATGGGAGCTGAGGCGGTTGAGGAACTTCTTAAGCGGATTGACCTTGATGCGTTGTCTTTCGATTTGAGACACAAGGCGCACAACGAAGGTTCGAAGCAGAGAAGAACCGAGGCGCTTAAGCGTCTTAATGTGGTGGAGGCGCTTCGAGGCGCGAACACACGTATGATTAACCGTCCGGAATGGATGGTGATGAGGGTTCTACCGGTTATTCCGCCAGAACTTAGACCTTTGGTGCCGTTGGATGGAGGTCGCTTTGCGACTTCGGATCTTAACGATCTTTACCGTAGGGTGATTATCCGAAACAATCGTTTGAAGCGGTTGTTGGAGATTAAGGCGCCTGAGGTGATCTTGAGAAATGAGAAGCGGATGCTTCAGGAAGCGGTGGATTCTTTGTTTGATAATACGAGAAAATCGTCTGCGGTGAAATCCGAATCCAATCGTCCTTTGAAGTCGCTTTCCGATTCATTGAAAGGAAAGCAAGGGCGTTTCCGTCAAAACCTTTTGGGGAAACGGGTGGATTACTCCGCACGTTCGGTAATTGTTGTTGGGCCTAACCTGCAGCTTCACGAATGCGGTATTCCTAAGGATATGGCGGCGGAACTTTATAAACCGTTTATTATTCGGAAATTGATTGAAAGGGGGATTGTTAAAACTGTAAAATCAGCTAAACGAATTATCGATCGTAAGGAGCCAGTGGTGTACGATATTCTTGAGAACGTGATGAAAGGTCATCCGGTTCTTCTCAACAGGGCACCTACGCTTCACCGTTTGGGGATTCAGGCTTTCCAGCCTAAGATGATTGAAGGGAAGGCGATTCAGCTTCACCCGTTGGTAACGACGGCTTTTAACGCCGACTTTGACGGGGACCAGATGGCGGTACACTTGCCTTTGGGGCCTGAGGCGATTTTGGAGGCTCAGCTTTTGATGTTGGGCTCTCAAAACATCCTTAACCCGGCGAACGGTTCTCCGATTACCGTTCCTTCTCAGGACATGGTATTGGGGCTTTATTTTATGACCAAGGAGGCCCACTCTACGGAGGAGCATAAGGTGAAGGGTGAAGGGCTGGCGTTTTACTCTCCGGAAGAGGCGGAAATCGCTTATGCGGAGGGACGTGTTTCTTTGAACGCGAAAGTAAGATGCCGTCTGCCAATTAAAGAAAACGGAGAGCTGGTTACTCGACTAATCGAGACGACGGTGGGCCGAATTCTTTTCAACCAGATTGTGCCTAAGGAAGTAGGATACATTAATGAACTTTTAACTAAAAAATCCTTGAGAAACGTTATCGGTCGAATTCTTGCCGATACGGATTTCCCGACGACGGTAAAGTTCTTGGACGATATGAAAGATTTGGGGTATTCCAACGCTTTCAAAGGAGGGTTATCGTTCTCTTTGGCGGATATTGTGGTGCCGGAAGAGAAGAAAACCATGATTGCCAAGGCCGTTGAAAACGTGGACGAAATCAAGGCCAATTATAACATGGGTCTAATCACCGATACGGAAAGGTATAACCAGGTGATTGACGTTTGGACTAATACCAATGCCGGATTGACCGAGATGATTATGAGTCGGATGAAGACCGATCAGGGCGGGTTTAACTCGGTATACATGATGTTGGATTCTGGAGCGCGGGGGTCTAAGGAACAGATTCGTCAGCTTTCCGGTATGCGGGGGCTAATGGCGAAGCCTCAGAAGGCGGGCTCTACGGGGGCTGAAATCATCGAGAACCCGATTGTGGCTAACTTTAAGGAAGGGCTTTCCATCTTGGAGTACTTTATCTCAACCCACGGGGCGCGTAAGGGACTTGCGGATACGGCGCTTAAGACGGCGGATGCCGGATACTTGACCAGAAGGTTGGTGGACGTGGCTCAGGACGTGATTATTACCGAGGACGATTGCGGTACATTGAGAGGAACGGAAGTGACTCCTTTGAAGAAGAATGATGAGGTGGTCGAGAAACTTTCGGAGCGTATTTTGGGAAGGGTGTCATTGCATGACGTTTACCATCCTGAAACCGATGAGCTGCTTGTTCATGCGGACGAGTTGATTAACGAGGAATTGGCCAAAGCGATTGAACAGTCGGGTATCGAAGCGGTAGAGGTTCGTTCTCCGCTGACGTGTGAGGCTAAGAAAGGAATCTGTGCGAAGTGTTACGGAAGAAACTTGGCTACGGGCAAGATGATTCACATGGGAGAAGCCGTTGGTGTGATTGCGGCTCAGTCGATTGGAGAACCGGGAACGCAGCTTACGCTTAGAACCTTCCACCAAGGGGGTACGGCAGGTAACGTGTCGGAAAATCCTTCGATTGTGGCCAGACGTGACGGTATCGTTGAAATGGATGAAGTAAGAACAGTAACTTCCGAAAACGAATTTGGAGAAGTTCAGGAAGTGGTGGTTTCACGTTCGACGGAGTTCCGTTTGGTTGCCGATAATGAAACCAGAACGCCTTTGATGGTTGCGAATATTCCTTACGGTTCGGCATTGTCGGTGAAACCGGGGGACAAAGTGAAAAAAGGCGATCTTATTGCCAAATGGGATCCGTATAATGCGGTAATCATTGCCGAGACGGCTGGTAAGGTAGAGTACGAGGATATTATCCAAGGGGTATCGTTCCAGTTGGAGATTGACGAACAGACCGGTTTTGAGGAGAAAGTGATCTCGGAATCTCGGAATAAAAAGGCGGTACCAACCCTTAAAGTGGTGGACACCAAAGGGGAGGAGCTTAAATCTTATAACCTTCCGGTAGGCGCCCACTTGATGGTTAACGACGGGGAGAAGATTAAGGCGGGTAAAGTCCTTATTAAAATTCCGAGAAAATCAGCTAAGGCTGGGGATATTACGGGAGGTCTTCCTCGGGTAACCGAATTGTTTGAAGCCAGAAACCCATCGAATCCTGCGGTTGTTACCGAGATTGACGGGGTGGTTTCTTATGGAAAAATCAAGAGAGGTAACCGAGAGCTTATCGTAGAGGCCAAAACAGGCGAGAGAAAAATTTATCTCGTGAAGTTATCCAACCAGATTTTGGTTCAGGAGAATGACTTTGTGCGTGCGGGCTCTCCGCTTTCCGATGGTTCGGTAACACCGGATGACATCCTTCGGATTAAGGGGCCAACGGCGGTACAGGAGTATTTGGTTAACGAGATTCAGGAGGTTTACCGTTTGCAAGGGGTGAAGATCGACGACAAACACTTTGAAATTATTGTTCGTCAGATGATGACCAAAGTTTCGATTGTGGATGGCGGTGATACGCAGTTCTTGGAAGGGGCTTTGGAGCACAAGTACGACTTCTTGGAGGAAAACAACCGTATTTTTGGAATGAAGGTGGTTGTGGATGCTGGGGATTCCAAAGAGTTCAAGCCGGGACAGATGATTACGGCGCGCGAGCTTCGTGACGAGAATTCTAAACTGAAGCGTGAAGATTTGCAGTTGGTGGAAGTTCGTGAGGCTCTACCGGCAACGGCAACGCCTGTGCTTCAGGGGATTACCCGGGCGGCGCTTCAGACCAAATCGTTCATGTCGGCGGCGTCCTTCCAGGAAACGACCAAAGTGCTTAACGAAGCGGCGGTATCCGGTAAGGTGGACGAACTCAACGGCTTGAAGGAAAACGTGATCGTAGGTCACCGTATTCCTGCAGGAACAGGGTTGAAAGAGTACCAAAACGTCATCGTCGGATCCAAAAAAGAATTTGAAGATCTAAACTAATAATTCGAGGTCGGGAGTTCGAAATTAAGATTTTAATGGTTATATTTGCCTTAATGTTCTTATCGGACTTCCGACTTTTTTAATTAACATTTTAAATACTTTTAAACATGGACAACAATCAAAACCAAGATCAAAACATCAACATTCAATTGAACGAAATG
Organism: Bergeyella anatis; assembly: GCF_036016955.1. Lineage (NCBI taxonomy): Bacteria > Pseudomonadati > Bacteroidota > Flavobacteriia > Flavobacteriales > Weeksellaceae > Bergeyella > Bergeyella anatis. The sequence continues at coordinate 139,647 of NZ_JAYWXI010000005.1, forward strand.
GTGGCTGCAGGAGTTTATTGCAACTTGGCACTAGTAAACCACTCGCCTTCCGAGTTTGTATTGGATTTCATTCAACTAATGCCTGGGGTTCAGCAAGCTAACGTGAGATCAAGAGTGATTTTGGCTCCTCTTCATGCGAAGAGAGTTCTTCAAGCTCTTCAGCAAAATATCGCCAATTACGAACAACAGTTTGGTGAAATTAAAGAAGTAGAACCTTTTGTTTTGGGTGGAAATAACGCGCCTCAAGCGTAAAATATTCTTTATTTTATTGAAAATCTCATTCTTTAGTTTTAAGAATGAGATTTTTTTATTTATTTTGAATCGTAAAAATGACCTCTATGAAGAAAAAAATACTATTTGCTTGCTCGTTCTTTGCTTTCATGCTTCAGGCGCAGGATTCCGATACGCACTTAAAGAGAGTTGCACTTCAAAAACAACTTGGGAAATTTAAGACCGAGAGGGCTCAGTTTAATGCGTCCACGAAGACGTTTGGTTTATACCTTGGATAACGTAAAGAGCGAGCAGGAGTTTTATGTCCGTTTACCCAAAAGGGCTTATGTGATTAAGGCGGATAGCCGGGGGGCAACTTTTTTCACTTCCACACTTATTCTTAAATAAGATGAGGTATTTTTTGGGACTGTTCTTATTATTCGGGTTGTGCTTTTGTCAGCAAAGGCATTGGTCGAAAGGTGGGGGCGTCCGAGTGCTTTCGGCAGAGAAAAGCAAATGGTATGGAGGAGTGAAAGGCGTTCGCGGGGAACATTACAAAATTGTTTTGTCGGTTTCTGAGCGTTTTCGGTCGTCTTCTTGGCGGCTGAGAGCCGGTGAGGTTGAGGTGCCTTTGAAAGTTATCCGAACAGAAGAAGGCAACGGGATGTTTTGGCTTGAGGGGACGTATTCTTATTCTGCCGTACGGCATTATGGCGAAGACGGGAGGACGAATCCACTCCCGATGCGCTATGAGCTTCTTTATGAAGATTCGTCGGGGGCGAATTATAAAGTGGAAATGCCTCCGTTTAAGACCACGGAGTCTACTGTTTATCCCTAACGGGGATTTTGATTTATTTTTAGTTTTGGTGGGAATGTTTTGGGTTCCCGCCAATTTTTATGTGACGAAAAGAAAAGACGATAATGAAAAAAACAGCAATTTTGGTTTGGGCTTTATGGTCGGTGCAGATTTCGGCTCAGGAAACGGAAAGAGAGAGCGTGGTGGATAGCGTGGTCATCAAGGCCAGAACCAAAGTGAAACAAGAACGGAAAGAGTTTTTTAAACATGCCCAATCGACAGAAATTGTTTCGGCTTATGAGATTGAACGCAACAACCCTCATTTTATCGAACAATCTTTGGGAACGATGGCAGGGGTGCAGGTGGATAAACGAACGCAGTTCGGGGGGCAACGTGTGGTGCTTCGTGGCTATGGTAATGATCAGAAATTTAATAATTGGGGGGTGAAATTCTACCTTAACTCGGCACCGATTACCAATGCGGACGGAGTAACGGTACTGGAGGATTTGGATTTTTCCCTCATTAATACTATCGAAGTGATCAAGGGGTCGGCTTCCACTCTTTATGGTGGAGGAACGGGCGGTGCGGTTCGCTTCTATATTCGGCCGGAAACCCAAAAAGGGACTTATTTATCGGAAGCATTGGCATTGGGATCTTTTGGCCTTTTTCAATCCAATACGAAATTGGAGGCGGTGACGGATCAGGCGAGTATTATGCTGAATTATGGGCATGTGGAAAGCCAAGGGTTTAGGCCTCGAGGAAATACGAGAAAAAATAATTATGCATTCATGGGGGAGTTTAAGCTGGCTCCATCCCATCGTTTAACGGTTTATGCCAGCCATAACAACTCGTTTGAGGGGGTCACGGGACAGATTTCCCTTCAGGATTATTATGAGGGCAGAGATCCCGGAAACGGGGCCTATGCTCGGAAAAATGCGGCAAATCACTTTATTGCGAGTCGGATGATTGTGGGGCATCAGTGGAAAATTAATACGGGGTTTACCCAGTCTACCTCGGTGTTTTTTAGTCTTTTGGATACCAAACGAACGGCAGCGGGAGCGGCCGAACATTCCCAACAGCCGGGATACGGTGTTCGCTCTGAGCTTAAATGGGTTAGGCCTATGGCGGAACATTTCGAAAACGAAATGGAAGTCGGCGGAGAGTATTTGGTTTCCCGTGCTTTGATTTCCAATTATCGTTTTGATGGCAGCTTGGATAAGCCGGATTTGCAGACCCGTCCTTTGGCTAGAAGAGGGACGTACTTCAAGTATGATAATTATAACTTTTCTTTGTTTTTGACCAACCGTTTGACTTATCGTCCGTTGGGGATGTCTGTTTTACTCGGGGTTAGCGCAAATACGTTGGGGTATGATCGTACGGATCTGTTGGCCTATCCGGGGCTTTTGGACGGGTATGATAAAGACACTTCGTTTAAAAAATCGTTTCCGGTGGTTTTTACGCCTCACGTGGCTTTGCAGAAAAAATGGCGAAGCCAGCTCTTTAATTTGAGTTATAGTGAAGGGTATAATGCGCCCACGGCTTCTACGGCTTTTGTTTCGGCTACGGGGCTGGCCAACGATGCCCTAAAGGCAGAACGGGCTAGGATGTGGGATTTTTCGGTTCATGGGCTTTTGGATAAGACCCGGCTGGATTATCAGGTTTCGTTGTTCGATATTCGGGTGCAGGACAAACTGACGCAGCTATGGGCGGATGATGGTGCGGGAGGCGTTTATTCCTATTGGGGAAATACGGGGCATCAAGTGAATCGGGGGCTGGAACTGAGCTTGGGGTATGCTTATAATACGGCCGGTTTGGTGAGTAAGATTTTGCCTTATTTCAATTTTTCCAAGTACGATTTTAGATACCGTTCGTTCAATACGGGAGGGGTAGATTATTCGGGCAACAAGGTGGTAGGTGTTCCGTCGGTGAAGTACTCTTTGGGCTTGGATTTTGAAACGAAATACGGGTTTTATTTGCGTCAGACGTTCAATTATCTCAGCGATGTCTACACGGATTTTGCAAATGAAATTAATGTGAAAGGATTTCACCAATACCATGCGAAAGTGGGGTATAAAAAAGAGTTTGGACGTTGGGCTTTGGAGGCTTATTTGACGGGGAATAACCTGACCAACAGGGTGAATTATTCGTTTCTTTTCGTGGGTAATGCGGTGGGTGATACGGATTTGGGCAACGGGTATCCTGTCGGAGTTACTACGGATGTGAATCCCGGGCCTTCCAGGGCTTATTTTTTTGGTGGTACGACGGTGAAATATACTTTTTAATGCGTTTTCGAGAAGTTGAAAGAAGAGCCTCCTTTGAAAGAAGGGGGCTCTTTTTTTTGTTTAGATAAAAGAGAGGAATGTAATTGACGGAAAATAAGTATATTTAACCTCAAAGTCTGACGAATGGGAAAGCAGCCTTTGGTGGTCGTGGCGATTGGTTTGGCTTGCGGTATTTTGCTGCGGGAGTATACGGTATGGAGTTTCGGGATGGTGGTGGCTGCTGTTATATTGTTGGTTTTACTGGCTTTGGTTTTGATTTTTGGAAGGCTTCGGGGGATTTATTTGGCTGTTGGGCTTCCGTTGCTTTTTTTGTTGTTGGGAGTGGTGTTGCACGACCGTCATTGGCGTATACCGGAGTGGCCGCCGTTGGAGGGGGAAAACGAAATGGTTTTTAAACTTTCCAAAAAACTAAATACCAATGCCAAATACAATAGGTATGAAGTCTTATGGTCTACCAATGAGCGAAGGGTGCCTTTGGTGATTTCGGTGCCTCTTTCCGAAGCGCCGTTGGATTATGAGCATTATTATAAGGCTAGAGGGAAGGTTTATCGCGTAAAAGGGGCTGGAAATTCTTATCAATTTGATTATGCCCGTTTTTTATCCCGGCAGGGGATTTATTTTCAGGCTTATGTTTCGGGGCGGGTTTCGTCGGCTTTGCGGGAGGATTTGTCTTTGGCGGAAAAAGTCAGGCAGAAACGTTTGGAGGCTTTGGCGCGGATAGACGGGGCTTCGTTGTCGCGGCATAGTTCGGCTTTTCTCAAAGGGGTGATTTTGGCGGATCGTACGGGGATGGACGAGGAGGTGGTTCGGGATTTTCGCCGGAGTGGGCTGGCGCATCTGCTGGCGATTTCGGGAACGCATATCGGCATTATCTTCGGGGTGTTTTATTTTTTGTTTCTTCGGATTGGCGTCGGGCGTTATCGGCGTTATGCCGTAATGGGCAGCTTGGTGATGGTTTGGTTGTTTGCTTTTTTTATTGGTTGGGGCAGTTCGGTGCTTAGGGCTTGTATCATGTTGACTTCTTATTTTGGGTATATGGTGTTGCAGCGCAAGTCGGATGGAGTTCATGCTTTGGGATTGGCGGCTTTGGTTATTCTTTTGTTGGATACGAATCAATTGTTTCATGTGGGGTTTCAGTTGAGTTTTGCGGCTGTTTCGGGAATTTTGGGGCTGGCTCGCCCTTTGCTTCGCCTTTTCCCAGCGTCTAAAAACTCTTTTTTGAAATTTTGTTATTCGGCGGCAGCGGTAACGGTGGCAGCTCAATTGGCTACACTGCCTTTGCTTTTGTTTCATTTTCATCAGTTTTCGGTGGTCTCCTTTGGGGCTAATTTTTTGATGTTTCCTTTTGCCCAAACGGTGATTATTGCTTCTTTGGTCATGGCTTTGGGGCTAGGCTTAGGGCTGAAATGGCTGTTTTTGGAAAAGGTCTATGACGTAGTTATCGGTTGGTTTTTGGCTGCGGTGCGGTGGTTCGGAAACGTGGAGGCCGGGATTAACGATTCGGTTTCTTTTTCTTTGGGGGAAACGGTTTTGGCTTTCTGTGTTTTGGGAGCTCTTTACCGTGTTTTGAGGTTCGGAACACTGAAAAATCGTTTGATTTTATGGGCTTCGGTGTTGACTTTGGTTTTAGGGCGTACGGCGGTAGGGATTTATCATCAAACGTGCGAGGAACTGGTGGTGCATTCGCATTATTCGGGACGTTTGTTCTCTGTGAAGACAGGCGGAAACGTGGTGGTTTGGGTGGATGACCGTGTGGATTGGGCGGCGGCGAAGGAGCGTGTGATTAAACCCTATCTGCATTACCGAAGGGTTGGGCTTGGGCATTGTGTGGTGAAACGAATGCCGGAACATGCCCGTTTGGTGCGTTGGAGAGGGCGGGTTTACGATTTGTCGGCGGCGGAAGACTAATAGTTAGGCGGTATTGGAGCTTGGTTTGTTTTGTTATTTAGAAAGATTATAAACTATAGGATTTTGATAAATCTCACTTCCAGTTACCTTAACATTTTTTTAACTTTGTGAAAATTAAAATAATCAAATTATATGGCAGGTTTAACGAGTTCTACGATCGGTAGAAAGTACGCAATGGCATTGTCTGCAATGTTTTTGCTGGTTTTTCTTGTGATGCACTTGGCGATTAATTTTTTGTCGGTGATCAATGCAGAGGCTTTCAACGAAGCATCCCATTTTATGGGCAAGAATCCTTTAGTTCAGTATCTTATGCAGCCCATTCTTTTATTTGCGGTGATTTTTCACTTTGTGATGGGTTTTGTTCTCGAACTGAAAAACAATAAGGCTAGACCGGTAAAGTATGCCGTGAACGGAGCAGCGTCTAACTCCAGTTGGATGTCCAGAAATATGATTGTTTCGGGGGCTGTTGTTTTGGCTTTTTTAGCTTTGCATTTGGTTGATTTCTGGGTGCCTACGATTTCTAAAAATTATTTTGGAGCGGGCGGTTTGGAGACCGAGTTTGAGCATTTGCAGGAGAAATTCACCCAACTTTGGCGAGTGGTATTTTATGTGATTTGCTTTGTGTTGCTTGGGTTGCACTTGGCTCACGGGTTTCAGTCGTCATTCCAGTCGGTGGGGGCTAGACATCCTAAGTACACGCCGGTGATTTCCGCTTTGGGGAATTGGTATTCCGTTCTTATTCCTGCGGGCTTCATTTTTGTGGCTGTTTTTCATTATGTAACACAATTGTAATAATATCAATAGAAATATGAGCAGATTAGATTCAAAAATTCCAGCAGGTCCGCTAAAGGACAAGTGGAAAAATCATAAAGACCATATGAACCTTGTGGCGCCCAATAACCGCGACAAAATTGATATTATTGTGGTAGGGACAGGATTGGCGGGAGGTTCTGCGGCGGCGACTTTGGCGGAGCAGGGCTATAATGTGAAGGCTTTCTGTTATCAGGATTCTCCTAGACGGGCGCACTCTATTGCGGCTCAAGGGGGGATTAATGCGGCTAAAAATTATCAAGGGGATGGGGATTCCACCTATCGTCTTTTTTATGATACGATTAAAGGAGGAGATTACCGGGCCAGAGAGGCTAACGTTTACCGCTTGGCAGAGGTTTCGGCTAATATTATCGACCAATGTGTGGCTCAGGGAGTTCCTTTTGGGCGCGAGTACGGCGGACAGTTGGATAATCGTTCGTTCGGAGGTGTTCAGGTAAAGCGGACGTTTTACGCTAAGGGACAAACCGGGCAGCAGCTTCTTTTGGGGGCTTATTCTGCAATGAGCCGTCAGATTGGTAAGGGGCGCATAAAGATGTACAACCGTCACGAAATGATGGAGTTGGTGATTGTGGATGGTAAAGCTAGAGGGATTATCGCCAGAAACTTAGTGACAGGGGAGATTGAAAGGCATTCGGCGCACGCCGTGGTGATTGCTTCCGGAGGGTATGGTAACGTTTACTTCTTATCTACCAATGCGATGGGATCGAACGTGTCTGCGGCTTGGAAGATTCATAAGAAAGGGGCGTATTTTGCCAATCCTTGTTTTGTTCAGATTCACCCGACTTGTATTCCGGTTCATGGGACGCAGCAGAGTAAGCTGACGCTGATGTCAGAGTCGCTTCGTAACTCGGGAAGAATTTGGGTACCTAAGAAAATTGAAGATGCGGTGGCTGTTCGTGAAGGAAGGCTTAAACCGGAAAATATTAAGGAAGAAGACCGGGATTACTATTTGGAAAGAAGGTATCCGGCATTCGGAAACCTTGTGCCTAGGGATGTCGCTTCCAGAGCGGCTAAGGAGCGTTGCGATGCAGGATACGGTATCGAGAATAACGATACGAAAGAAGGGGTATTCTTGGATTTCTCCACCGAGATTATGAAGAAAGGAAAAGAGGCAGCTTTGGAGAGAAATATTCATAACCCGACTCAGCAGCAGATTTACGATCTGGGTAAGGCTTGGGTGGAAGAGAAGTATGGTAACCTTTTCGTGATGTACGAAAAAATTACGGCGGACGATCCTTATGTAACGCCGATGAAGATTTATCCTGCGGTACACTACACGATGGGTGGGGTGTGGGTTGATTATAACTTGCAGTCGACTATTCCGGGGTGTTTTGTGATTGGAGAGGCTAACTTTTCGGATCACGGGGCGAATCGTTTGGGGGCTTCTGCGCTTATGCAGGGATTGGCTGACGGGTATTTTGTTTTGCCTTACACGATTGCGGATTACCTTTCTGCGGATATCCGTACGGGGGCGATTCCTACGGATTCTCCGGCGTTTGAGGAGGCTGAAAAGTCCGTGAGAGATCGGATTAATTTCTTTATGACCAACAACGGGACGCATTCGGTGGATTACTTCCATAAGAAGTTAGGAAACATCATGTGGAATAAGGTTGGTATGGGAAGAACTCCGGAAGGTTTGAGAGAAGCGATTAAGGAAATCGAAGAAGTAAGAAGAGAGTTCTGGCAGAATGTGAAGGTTCCGGGAGAAGCCGATGGAATGAATCCTGAGCTTGAAAAAGCAGGAAGAGTTGCGGATTTCTTGGAATTGGGTCAGCTTATGGCGATGGATGCACTTAACCGTGAGGAATCTTGCGGTGGGCACTTCCGTTGGGATCATGCGACAGAAGAAGGGGAAGCTAAGAGGGATGATGTAAACTTCAAGTATGTGGCTGCATGGGAGTATAAGGGCGAGGATATTAATGCGGAGGTGATGCACAAGGAAGATTTGATTTACGAAAATATTGAAGTGAAAACCAGAAGCTATAAATAAAGGATAATGAAAGTTTTAGATAGAACACTATTATTTGGAGCTTTGGTTTTGGGACTGCATTCTTCATTGTCGGCTCAATCAATAGAGGCTCCTTCTGATTGGAAATTTGAAAATGCAGATAAACCAAAAAAAGAAAAATAATCTCCAAAAACAGTAAAGAAAATGAGTGCAAAAAAAGGACTTAATCTGACTCTGAAAATTTGGAGACAGAAGAATAATAAAACGAAAGGGCAATTCGAAGTGTATAAAATAGCCGATGTTTCTCCGGACTCTTCTTTTCTGGAGATGCTGGATATGCTGAACGAGAACCTTGTGAACGAGGGGAAAGAGCCGGTGGCTTTTGACCACGACTGTCGTGAGGGGATATGCGGGATGTGTTCGTTGTATATCAATGGGCGTGCGCATGGTCCGGATACGGGGATTACAACGTGTCAGCTTCACATGAGGATGTTCCGAGACGGGGAGACCATTACCATTGAGCCTTGGCGAAGTACGGCTTTTCCGGTAATTAAGGACTTGGTGGTTGATCGTAGTGCGTTCGACCGGATTATGGCGGCGGGCGGCTTTGTTTCCGTTAATACTTCGGGGAATACTTTGGATGCTAATGCGATTTTGGTACCGAAAGAGGACGCGGATAAGGCGATGGATGCGGCAGCATGTATCGGTTGTGGGGCTTGTGTGGCGACTTGTAAGAACGGTTCGGCCATGTTGTTTGTAGGGGCTAAGGTTTCTCAGTATGCTTTGTTGCCTCAGGGACGTGTGGAAGCCAAACGCAGAGTGTTGAATATGGTGAAGGCGATGGATGAAGAAGGCTTTGGAAACTGCTCCAACACTGGTGCTTGCGAGGTGGAATGTCCGAAGGGAATTTCCTTGGAAAACATCGCCAGAATGAACCGCGAATATATGGCGGCTTTGGTGGATAAAGGATAGGATTCACTGGGGTTAACGCCTTTTTGATTGAATTTAAACCGCTTTCGTTTGTGAAGGCGGTTTATTTTTTTTAGGCAAGTAATTCTTTTTTGGGGGATATTTTTAGGAATAGTCGATATTTTGGGGTGGTTTTTCATGTTAATCTTTTCACAATTTTCGTCAAATCGTTTCGTTTAAAAATTTGAAAATCTTATTTTTGCTCGGTATTAAAAACAAACAATGAAAAGATATTTGTTAGGGTTATTGATGGCGATTTTCGCCGTTTCTTGTTCGGATAAGGTTACGGTTAAGGGGACGATTTCCGGAGGTTCTCCTTTGGAGCGTGTCGAGGTAATAGAAGCATCGGGCGTTGGGACGTTGCCTTTGGTTAACATGGGAGTGGATGCCAAAGGGCAGTTTTCGGGAGAGTTTAAAGCACCGAAAAACGGAATGTATGTGCTGACTTACGGTGGGGCTTCCACGATGCTCTATCTTAAAAGGGGGCAGACGTTGGAGCTTTCGGGCAAGGCGATGATGTTTCCTTCGGAGATGACCATTACGGGAGAGGCTAAGGCGAATAACGACTTTCTTAAGGAGGCTCAAAAAACTTTTGAGGCGTATGCTTCTAAGATTGATATGAAGCAGTTGCTTTCCAAGGACGAGTCTTCTTTCCTTAAGGAATTCGAGAAGATACAGAAAGACATTGAAAAGGCTTTGGGTGAAACGGCTAAAAAGTTGAAAGCAGACCGGGAAGTTTTGGATTATAAGGTCGAAGAAACCAATGCTCGTTTGATGGGGCTTTTGGATGCTTACAAGGAGCAGCATGGGGGGCTGACGGGGAAGAATAACTTTACCGTGTCTAAGGATTTTGTGGCCTTCCAAAAGAAGATGGAGAAGAATGACGACAAATGGATTCGTAATTTCCCGATGTATAGGGACTATAAGTTGGGGAAACTCCAGTCGGATTTTCAGAAATACGCTTCGTCTCTACCTCAAAACCCTAAGGAGCAGCCTCTTATGGCAGAGGTTTTTGCGGACTTTTTGAAAACGAGGAAGGATTTATCTCAAACGGCTAAAGATTATTTTTACGCTTATGTTTTGGCGCAGTCCGATCTTAATTTCATGAATACGAAGCATTACGACAAGCTATCCAAATTGATAGACGAAACGATTTCGAATGCGGGAGTTAAGGCGGATTTGAAGGAATTGCAGAAGGTGTTGATGGGCTTTAAGGCCGGGACGAAGCCGGAGCTTAAGTTGACGGATGCGAAGGGGAATGCATGGGGATTGTCGGACTTCCAAGGGAAGCCTACGGTGGTGGTTTTTTATGCTTCATGGAATCCTAATATAGCTTTAACGACTGTTCCTTCGCTAAGGGATGTAACGACGCTTTACCGTGGGAAGGCGGATTTTGTTTACGTGAATTTAGACGATACCAAAGCGCAGTTTGAGAAGACCAGTGCGGCGCTTTTGAAAGGTTTTTCTGGGGCGCATTATTGGGTGGAAGGCGGCATTGATTCTAATGCAGCCAAGGCGTTTGGTCTTTATGGGTTCAAACTTCCGAGCTATGTGGTTTTGGATAAAGACGGTCGCCTTTACGGACGTCCTTTCTTTAATCTGAACGATCCGGAATTTGGGGAAACCATGGCTAAATTGACGGGCGTTAAGGCGCCGAGTGCAAAACTTGAGTTGCCGGGGTATTTGGGTGGAGAACCCTTGGAGGTGGAAAAGGTTGAACCTGCGCCTAAAACCGAATAACTTACCGATAGAATGACAAGCCTCATCGTCTGATGAGGTTTTTTTATGATAAAACCTTAATTTTGCAAACGACTTATTCGTTTGTTATTTAATCATTACGCAATCAATTTGATGTCCAGAAAGAAAAAGAATTTTATTTTAGAAAATATTACGTTGCTTAGTGCGGGAGCCAAAGGGGTTGCCGTGGGACGAACCGAGGAAGGCAAAACCGTTTTGGTTTCGGGGGCGGTACCGGGGGATGTGGTTCATGCTCGGGTAAAGAAGTCCAGGTCCAAATACTATGAAGCTGAGGCTTTGGAGATTGTTCGTCCGTCGGCTTTCAGGGTGGCGCCTCGCTGCGTTCATTTTGGGGTTTGTGGGGGCTGCAAGTGGCAGAATCTTTCTTACGAGAAGCAATTGGAGTTTAAACAAAACGAGGTGGAGAACAATATCCGTCGCATTGGTGGGATTGAGACGTTTGAGACGCTTCCTATCTTGGGGTCGGCTCAGCAGTACCACTACCGCAATAAGATGGAGTTTTCTTTTTCCAATGCCCGTTGGCTAACGCCGTCCGAGGTGGATTCTTCCGAATCGATTGAGGATCGGGATGCGTTGGGGTTTCATATTCCGGGGATGTGGAGTAAGATTTTGGATCTTAAGGAGTGTCATTTGCAGGAGGATCCTTCCGATGAAATCCGCTTAGCGGTTCGGGATTACGCAAAGGCGAAAGGTTTGGATTTTTTTGATGTTCGTAATCAGGAGGGCTTTTTGCGTACTTTGATGCTTCGTCAGAACAGCCGGGGCGAGTGGATGGTTCTTTTCCAGTTTTACCGTGAAGAGCGGGCGCATCGGGAGGGGCTTTTTGAGATGCTTTTGGCTCGTTTTCCTCAGATTAAAACATTGGTGTATGCTATTAATGCCAAGGCGAACGATTCGATTTACGATTTGGATATTCAGGTTTACTACGGTGAAGGGTATTTGATGGAGGAGATGGACGGACTTGAGTTTAAAATCGGTCCTAAATCGTTCTTTCAGACGAATTACCGTCAGGCTTTGGAGCTATACCGTAAGACTTTAGAGTTTGCGGATCTTCAGGGGGACGAGGTCGTGTACGATCTTTATACGGGTACGGGGACTATCGCGCAATATGTGGCCAGGAAAGCCAAGCAGGTGATCGGAATCGAGTCGGTTCAGGAGGCGATTGATGCGGCGGAGGCTCATGCGAAGCTCAACGGGCTGTCGAATACGTCTTTTTATTGTGGCGATATGAAGGAGGTTTTCACGGAGTCGTTTTTGGCGGCTCATCCCAAGGCGGATGTTTTGATTACCGATCCTCCGCGGGACGGAATGCACCCTAAGGTGGTGGAGCAGATTTTGAAACTCCTGCCGAAACGAGTGGTTTACGTCAGTTGCAATTCGGCGACGCAGGCGCGGGATTTGGCTTTGATGAAACACCGGTACCGTTTGGTGAGGATTCTTCCGGTGGATATGTTTCCTCAGACGCATCATGTGGAGAATATTGCTTTGTTGGAGCGGCTGGAGGACTCTCAGGATGAGGTTTAGCGTGTGGTTATGGATGAGATTGGGTCAGTTATGAGATATTTAGTTGTTTTTTTGTTGCTTATGATGCTGGGCTCTTGCGGCTCGGACGATGATATTTGCGTGAGCGGGGAAGCCACGCCTCGGATGAAGATTTTGTTTAAAAAGGCTTCGGATGGCAAATTGACTCGTTTGGATCGGATTATTGTGGATGCGGATTATGGGTCGGGTTTGACGAATGTGGTCAACCAGATTTCGGCGGATTCGGTTTTGGTTCCTCTTAAGGTGGATCGTAGTTCGTATACGGATCTTTACATTAGGACTTCGGCTTCGGGGGATACGGCACGGGTCAGAGTGAATTATTCTGGGGAGGCGCAATATGTGTCGCCGGCTTGTGGGTTCAAAAAACTTTATCGGGAGATTTCGGTGGATTTGCAGAAAGCAAATCCGGTAAGCGCTACCGAATTGGTTCAAAAAGAAATTATCAATGAAGATTACGTCCATCTTTATCTTTTGTTTTAGTTTGTTTTCGGTTTTTTCTTGGGGGCAGGACAGTTTGCGTGCGGCTCGGGGCTATGTTCCGAACGTAATGGTGGGGGTGGATGTTCTGAATGCGGGGATTGGTTTTTTTTCTGATCGAAAGATGGTTCAGGGGTTTGTTTCTTCCAAGATTCGCAAGGATATTCACGCGGTTGTGGAGTTGGGGTATGATAAAAACGTTTACCGTAAGAACGGGTATGATGCTCGGATTAACGGTTGGTTTTTGAAGGCTGGCGGGTTCTATATGCTTTCGAGGGATTCGGAAAACGATTTTAACGGGTTTTACGCGGGGCCGAAAATCGGGGCTTCGTTTTATTCGCAAACGTATGCTCAGGTTCCGGTTCGGGGGCGTCAGAGTGGGGATGCCTACCTTAGTTTTGATGCTTCTTCCCAGTCTTCGTATTGGCTGGAAGCGGGGATTGGCGGCAGGGTTCAGCTTTTTGAAAGTCCTTTTTATATTGACGTTGGCGTGCAGCCGCGGTATCTTTTGTACACCACGAAACAGAGTGGGATGCAGCCGATGGTGGTTCCGGGGTTTGGTAAATCTTCCGGGAGGTTTGCGGTGGGCTTTGCTTGGAATGTGGCTTATCGTTTTTAACGGGCTGCATAAAATTTGATTTTTTTCGTTTCTTACTTTAGGAGATTTTTTAAGAATAGTTTGAAGGATGGGATACCGGTGGACCATTTGGTTTTTTTTATTTTTGGGAAGCTGGTTTGCTGCGCAGTGGAGGCCGGTTTTGAGAGCGGAAACGATGAAGCCCTTGGAGGGGGAGGCCTGTTATGTGCTGGATGTTTCTGCGATGAAACAGTTGCTTTCGGGAGCTTCCGAGACGGGGCGTAAGGCTTCGGGGGTGGAGATTCAGCTTCCTACTCTGGAGGGACGGCTGGAGCGTTTTGAGGTTTACAGTTCTCCGGTGGTGGCTCCTTCTTTGGCGGCGGCTTATGGTTTGGGCTCTTATGTAGGGCGTGGGAAGGATGATCCGGAGAAATACCTTCGTTTTAGTCTTTCGGGGGACGATTTTCAATCCATGATTATTCGTCGTGGAGAATATCAGTTTATCGAGCCGTTGGGCAAAGGACAGGCGGTTTACGGGGTGTTTAAGAAGACGGGGAAGACGGGGCTGGTTTGCTCTGTGGAAGAAAATCCGGTGTCGAGGGCACAAGTGGAGCGTTTTTGGAAGGCTAATAAATCGCTTTCTAACCAAGCGACGGAATTTTCCAGGTTGTCGGATCGTAAATTTAGGACACTTCGTTTGGCTCTTTCGGTTACGGGGGAGTACACGCAGTATTTTGGGGGTGTTTCTCAGGCTTTGATTCAGATGAATGCAACCTTAACTCGTGTTAATGGGGTTTTGGAGAAAGATTTAGCGCTTCGATTGGTGATTCAGGACTTTCCTGAGTTGATTTATACCGATCCGTCGACGGATCCCTATTCGGAGGCGTCTAAAGGGGCTTCAGGAGTTTGGAGTACCGAATTGCAGAATACCCTTACGGCGACCATTGGCAATGCGGCTTACGATATTGGGCATTTGTTTGGGGCTTCGGGGGGCGGTGGCAACTCGGGATGCATTGGCTGTGTGTGCGAGGATAATACGGTGAAGGACGAACTCAATAAGGGGTCGGGCTTTACTTCTCCGTCCGACGGTCGTCCTTTGGGGGCGACTTTCGATATTGATTTTGTAATTCATGAACTGGGGCACCAGTTGGGGGCATACCATACGTTTTCGCATACGATTGAGTCTTTTTCTTCCAATGTAGAGCCGGGATCGGGATCTACGATTATGGGGTATGCGGGCATTACCAATGCGGATGTCCAGCCGCATTCGGATCCTTATTTTCATTCGCTGAGTCTCTCTCAGATTCAGTCGGTTTTGGCGGCTAAATCATGCGCGGGGGAGAAGCTGGTGTCGAACTATCCTCCGGTAATTTCGCCTTTGGCGGCTTATACGATTCCTAAATCCACTCCTTTTGTTCTCACGGCCACGGCCACGGATGTGGAGGGGGATCCTCTCACTTACGTTTGGGAGCAGGTGGATGCGGCTACTTTTAGAAATACTTCTGTAACGGGGACTAATGTGGATGGGGCATTGTTTCGTTCGTGGCTGCCGGTGGCGGAGGCGGAGCGTTACTTTCCTAAACTTTCTTCGGTCATGCAGGGGCGCCTTACGGTTCCGGAAGACTGGGAGACGGTTTCCCATGTAGCTCGGCCGATGCATTTTCGGGTAACGGTGAGGGATAATCATCCTTTGGCGGACGAACAACAGACGAGCTATGAAACGCAAACGATAACCGTGGGCGGGGACGGTCCTTTTAAGATTAATCTTTCCGAGGGGGCTAATTTTTATGCGGGGCAGTCTAATGCGCTTGCTTGGGAGGTGGCCAATACGGTGGGGGCGCCTTATCGTGTGGCGAATGTGCGGGTATCTTATACGGTGGACGGTGGCGGGCATTGGACGGTGCTTTTGGACGAGGTGCCGAATAACGGTTTGGCATCGGTGGTTTTACCGCAGGCGTTGCTGGGGACTTCGTCGTTGCAGTTTCGGGTAGAGGCTTTGGGGAATGTGTTTTATGCGGTTTCGCCGAAAGTTAATGTGGTGGATGGGAATGCTTGTTTGGCATCTGTGCCTTCGGGCTTGCAGGTTAGTGGGATTTCTTACGACTCGGCGGTGGTGTCTTGGGGGGCACTTGCGGGGGTGAGGGGGTATGTGCTGGAGTACCGTCGGGAGGGCGATGCGCTTTACACTCCGATTGAGGGGAGCATCGCTTCGGTTACGCTTTACGGTTTGGAGAGCGGCGCGCGCTACGAGGTGAGGGTGAAGAGTATTTGTCCTTTGCAGGAATCGGCTTATTCGGAAGGGGTTTGGTTTACAACCTTGGCTTCTCGGGGATGTGTTTCTTCGTCCACCAGTGGGGTTTCTGAATACATAGGGCGGGTAGAACTTGGGCGTTTTTCGGTTTCTTCCGGGGCATCCGAATATACGGATTTTAGTACGACGCCTTACCGCTATATGCATCTCAACAAGGGGGAGAGTTTGCATAGTCTTCGGGTAACGCCGAAATGGGCGGTGGAGGTGATGCCGGTTTCGGTTTCGGCGTGGGTGGATTTTAATGGGGACGGGGTTTGGACTTCGGACGAAAAAATCATGGCGGCGGTGTCCAATGGCGAAGCGGTGGTTTCGGCTTTTTCGGTTCCTGAGGGGGCTTTGGTGGGGGAACAAGGAGTTAAAATGCGGGTGGCATTACGCTCGGGCACTGAGGAGGCCCCGGTTTGCGGGGTTTTTGATTTCGGAGAGGTGGAAGACTACCTTGTGGTAATTTCGGATCAGGTGCCTTATTATGGGGCGGGGATGGTGGCGTATCCTAACCCTTTTTACGATGAGATTAATGTGTCTAATGTACCGGATGGTACGGGGTATCGGTTGTATGATGCTTCGGGACGGTTGGTGGCTTCGGGGACGGTGATTTTGGGAAAATTGGATTTTGGTTTTTTGATTCCTGGGGTTTATCTTTTGGCAGTGGAAGGACGAGGTACGTTGAAGATAATGAAAGAGCACTAAAACCGCTTTGGGAGATGAAGCAGTTACGGTAAGAGCTTTGAAAAAAGGGATTCTTTTTCAGAATCCCTTTTTTTTATTTGGTTGTTGTGGTTGTGGTTGTTGTTGTTGTGGTCGTGGTTGGGTTTGGGCTTGCGGTGGGGTTATTCAGGGTGATCCACAGGCTTTTTTCGATGTTTTTCAGCGAGCTGTATTGGGAATTGCATACGTTGCTGGTGAGTTGGTACTCGCCTTTTTGCACGACCACAGAGTTTTGTCCTTTGGAGGGGACGGCCAGGTTGTAGGATTGGTCTTTGCTGTGGATGCGGACGATCATGTTGCAATCCGAATTGTTTTGCACCAGCAGGATGGCTTCTTTTTTATTGATGTCTTGGTCGAATAGGGTATTGAGGAGTTGAATGGTTTTGGAGGTTTTGGCGTCGGAGGTTTCGGCCATTAGGCGTTTGAATTCTTCGGCTTCGTCCGAGGTGGGGTTGGCGAGGACGGTATCGGGGATTTCGTTGATGATGGGTCTGGCGGCCATGGGTTGGTGGGTTTCTTTTCCTTTGGTCCAAGCTTCGTTTTTCAGGGTGATGAGTTTGGATTTTAGGATGTTTCGTCTGGGGTCGTGGGGGTGGGCGGTTTCCAGGAAGCGTTCGATTTCTTGGATGTCGGTGCTTTTCAGGATGTCTTGTTTTTTGTTTTTCTGGGCCGAAAGGGTTAGGCAGCTTAGGCAAAGGAAAAGAAAAATAAGTTTTTTCACGGTAAAAAAATATTGATGTTGGGACAAAAGTACGTGTTTTTTTTCAGACTTTAAAAAGGCGGAGGCTAAGGGGTTTTGGCATAATTTTGAGTTGGCGTAGGGGTGGAAATCAAAAAAAATAGGGGGCAAACTCTTGTGCATGTCCTCATAGTTTTCTACATTTGGCTCGTTATGCTTTTGGGACCCAATCACATCCGAAAAAACGAAAAAAAACAACCGAAAAATTTGGTGGTTTCGGATAATCGTGTAAACACACACACACACACACACACACCACTTACGTCCCCTAAGTCCTTATAAAAGCGCGCAGGCACGTGTAGCTTACAAAAATTTTCCGGAAAAACCAACGGCACTTTATTTTTTTTGGGCTTTGGTTTTAGGCGTTGTTTTGAGGAATCTTATTTCTCAAAACAACGCTTTTTTGGTTTCTGCCTTTGTGGTCGTTTTGGCCGTTAGTCTTTTTCCTTTTTCGAAAAAATCATTTTTAATACTAAATCCCAAGCTAAAAGCCCTTCTTTGTTTTCATAAGTTAAAGGTTAAGTGTATCGGTGCTTTTAGCCGCCGGAAGGCCGCCCCATGGCTTTCCGGCTTTCTTGCAAAACCCTTCGACTCCTACAATAAAACAGTGCAGACGTTCATGCCCAAGACTTTGTTCTTTGGTTTTCCGTCTAAAATAAAAGCGGAGCCACAGGCTAAAACGGGTCTTGATCGTTTGGTTCTTTGGTTTCAAGACAAAAGAACGAAGAACTTTCGACGCGAGTCGAAAAGGTAAAGCGGCTTATTTACCCCTTTGCTTCTTTTCGCTTCGCCGAATCCTAAAAACAATTTATAAGAACAAACTTAAAAAGTAATATGATGATGAAAAAAACGACATCTTTCGCTGTTTTGGCTTTTTTAGGCCTTGGCAGTTACGCCTTCGGGCAGAACGACGGGCGTGTGGGGATTAACACGACCACACCGGGAGCGACCTTAGAGGTTGCCCCGAATGAAAATCTTCCCAAAGAGCGGGCGAAGGGACTTCTCATTCCCCGATTGACTTTGGAAGCCGTGTCCCACATGACCTTGACGCCCGACCAGCACTCGATGCTGGTGTTTGTGAAGGACGTGAACCTCACCGGCGGTATGGGAGGTGGCAAGATTACGGGGATTACCGATGTGGGGTATTATTACTACAGCCAAGAAACTTCTTCGGATCCCGGCACTTGGGTCAAGCTGAATGCAGGCGTGCCTTTCAGCCTTCCTACCGGTACGGCGGACGGTCAGGTTTTGACTTGGGACGCTGCTACCAACCAATACGTTTGGCGGACTAAAACCACCCTTTACGAAGCCGACGGTACTTTGGCGACCGACCGCACGGTATCGAATTTAGACCGCAAACTTACCATCACGGGCGATGCCCAGGTGTTGATTACGGGCGGTAACCGTTTGGGGCTTCGGGTGTCCGATGTCCACCACTCGGCGGTGGCGCAGTTGGGTAAAGATTCGGGCGAAACGGGCGGGGTGTTGTTCCCTACTTTAGCCGAAGCTGAAAAAGCAAATATCACCTCTCCAAAAGAAGGGTTGATGATTTACAACAGCGATAAGCATTGTTTGGAGATTTACACCCTTGGGGTGGGTTCGGTTCCCGAGTGGCGTTGCGTGTCAAACGCGGCGGTTAATGTCAGTGTGTCGTTTGATGCCTTCGAGGGCAGTTATGTTACCACGCAAGCCTTTGATGCGGCGAATGTCGTTAAGTTTTCGGTCACCAACAACTCGTTCAACTCTGTGGGACCGTTAGACTTTAGTGCTGCGGTAAGTTTAAGCGGTACACCTGCGGAGGTGGCCAATGGGCTTACGGTAGTGGGAGATTCTAACACAACGAATGTAACCATTACCCCGGGGCAGTCGCGTGTGCTGACCTATAAACTCTCGGGAACCCCCACTGCGGCAGGGACGCTCACGGCGAACTTCAGCCGTTTGGGCTTA
>NZ_JAYWXI010000041.1:0-3873 GCF_036016955.1 Bergeyella anatis
CGTTGGGTCTATCAACATTATAGGGTTATTATTCGTATAAGCATACGGTTGCATTGTTTTTTCTACTAACGGGTCTACATTCAGCCACAAACTTACTCTCGGGTCGTAATATCTCGCCCCGTAATAATACAATCCTGTCTCGCTATCCAACTCCTTACCATTAAACAAATATGGCATTCTTCTACTTACTTTATGCTCATCAAATAGCACCTCGCCAAAGGCGATGTACTCTGTATGCTGACTAATGTTACCGTCCTTATCCGTGATATACGAAGAACTTCCTAAATGGTCGGGGTGGTAATAATAGAGATTTTTCTCCTCTATCCCATTATCCACATAACCAAACCCACCTTTCACATTATCGGGTTTTACTGGTCGGCGGACCTGGCGGAATGTTTAATCCTTTGATATATTGGTCTATGGCTTCCTGTATTTTCGCACTTTGTTTAATGTAGTCTATACCGCCTGCCATTAAGCCTGTTGGCTGATGGAAAGTTCCCTCGCCCAATTTTGACACAATACGGCTTGTGCCTTCAAAATAGTGCTTAGTAAACTTGTCTTTTTGCCATTTTGACAGTCTTTTTTTACTGCGTACCGCTCCGTCATCGCTCCGTCGTGTCTCCGTCGTAGCTCCGACCAAACCCCGAAACGCATTTCTCCTTTTTATGACAGTTTGACAGTACATTTTTTAGTTTATTTTAGCATCACTAACTTTGATACACTACCCATTTTTAAACATCCACTTAAAAAAATCAAAAACAACTAATATAGTTGAGCGACCTAAGATCAAATTATAAATACAAAACAATTCAAAAAAATAAGACCCTTTATAATTGAAATTGTGCCAGTATCAAACCCGTATTTTTTTACAGATTTTCTAATTTGAAAAAATATTAAAAATTGAAATATTAAAAAATCAACTATATAAAAAAATTCGTTCATTTTAATTATTTCTTATTATTAGACTTTTCATACTCTTCAGCAACTTTAGTAAGGGATTTTTCTACTAATGGTGCTACAGCAACATTGTATGCAGCTTGCCCCGAAGCACCATATTTTCTTTTAACTAATCCTGAAAGATAGTTGTTTAATATAGCTCCCGTTGCTTTTCCAGTAGATTTAGAGAACTTACCTTTTTCTTGATCTATTAAAAACTGATTTAAAATATCGGTTCCTGTTAAAGGAAGATCTAAAACGGCGGCAAAACTATTGAATGCACTTAAGTAAGAAATACCCTTATTGACAGGATCCATAAAGTCAGAAAATGCCTCGAATGCTCTCACTTTATCTCCATTATATGCTCCAAATAGCCTACTCACATCATTAACAAAGGTTGCTCTATATTGTGGTGCAACATCTTGAGAACTTACAGTAAATGGTTTGTTTTGTCCTTTTAGAAAGATTGTAATTCTGTCCTCAGAAGAACCTGTCCAATTATTCAGAGGTTTATAATTAGATTGGATTCTATTAACAACTTGGTCATTTTGAGAGTTGCGATATCTAACGTAGCCGTCTCCATTTGAAACAATGGTATGAGAATAGACATTTACCTCTTTAACACTATAATTGTATTGTTTTCCTTTTAAAATAAAAGAATAATTTTGTTTTCCATTAGGATCAACAAAAATTATAGGATTCTGATAACAGTAGATATAAGAATTAAGATTCCCAGAGTTATACACTCCTCCGTTATGCTGACCATCTATATAATGCTCTGTTTCCATTATTGGATTGTACCCACTTAATGGGTCTGTACCGAGCCATAAAGAAACCTTTGCATCATAATATCTCGCACCGTAATAATACAATCCCGTCTCGCTATCCAGTTCCTTACCATTGAAAAGATACGGCATTCGTCGGCTTACCTTGTGTTCGTCAAATAACACCTCGCCAAAGGCAACGTACTCTGTGTGCTGACTAATACCCTCTTTGTCTAAACCAATATTTCAAAAGAACCTCTCCGCTGGATAACAATACCCCTCAATATTCTAAATCATCATCACTAACTCTGATACACGACCCGACCTGATATACTACTTAAAATTTATATACGGTTTTTCTTCATCATTTCCTATCCATACTGTAGACCTTACATCAAATTTATAGTTTTTACTTTTACTTATCTTTTCATTTTTTAAATCCGTTATAATACTATTTTTGATTTTATGAACAAACATGCTATCTTCACATATAGCCTCTTTTATTTTAAGACTAACCATATACTCTACTCCATCATGAACTTTACGACTATGAGTAAGTTCTATTTTATTATTGTCTAAAACTAAAAAATATTTATTTCTATTTTCATTTATTTCGAGTACGGTTTTCAGTATAATTTTGCAATTACCATCTGTTTCTGAATGATTGTACAAAAGTTCTTGTTGTTTTATAATGGGGGCTTTCTTAAAATTACACCCTACCAATATAATACTTACAAACACAATCATAATAAAATATCTAATCTCCATTGCTTTTATAATATTTAATATTATTTTCAACATGCTCTTTAAACTCTGGTGTTGTATACTTAAAAAGAGGTCTTTGTTTTTGATTTTCGTAAATTGTACTATGCTTTGCATTTGGTAAACCTAAGTGTCCTTTTGAACTTCCTTCATGACCTAAAACACTAATAAAGTTATATTTATCATTCAAAAAAATATCCGCTATACGGTTATTATAAATATCAATGACAACCTTATTTCCATCCGTATGCATCATTGGAATTGCTCCTTCTTGCGTCATCCCCCAAAACTCACCACCATTAAAACCAATCTTTTTTCCCGAGAGTGCCAATCCTACACCTGTAACATTATTAAACGCTCCCACAGAAAAATTACCATTATATAGTTTCTTAACATCTACATCAGCATCTTTGGCATAGTGCTTTGCTATATTATTTAATAAAGCAAAATCCTTTACATTATTAAATTTATAATCCTTCAACTGTACTTGATTTATTCCTTTTTCTATTCCATATTTGGTTCCAAAGAGACTATTTGATATACTTTGAAAAACATTTGAATTATCTCTAATATACGGTACATGAATGATAATATTATTTGTTTTTCTGTTATCTGTGTATAAAAACTTCCCATTATGATCAAAATGATCATCTGGAGGCATTGCTGCCCTACCATCAGGGTCTATCAACATTATAGGATTATTATTAGTATAAGCATACGGTTGCATTGTTTTTTCTACTAACGGGTCTACATTCAACCACAAACTTACTCTTGCATCATAATACCTTGCTCCATAATAATACAACCCCGTCTCGCTATCCAACTCCTTACCATTGAAAAGATACGGCATTCTTCTGCTCACTTTATGCTCATCAAACAATACCTCACCAAAGGCAATGTACTCTGTGTGTTGGTTTATATCGCCATTAACATCTGTAATATAACTGCTACTGCCGAGGTGGTCAGGGTGATAGTAGTATAAATTCTTTTCCTCCACACCGTTATCCTTAAATCCAAAACCACCCTCTACCGTTTCTGGTTTCACGGGGTCGCCGTATTGTACTGGTGGACCCGGCACATCACCCGGCTCGTTAAACTTCGGCGGTCTTGGCCAACCCTCTGGTGGCTCTTGGTCTTGGGATATATCACTCCAGTCAATCGACGGATAATCTTGTCCTGTCCACTCTGGCGTACCGTATATACCGTGCTGGGTTGGCGGACCTGGCGGAATGTTTAATCCTTTGATATATTGGTCTATGGCTTCCTGTATTTTCGCACTTTGTTTAATATAGTCTATACCGCCAGCGGTTAGACCTGTCGGCTGATGAAAAGTACCTTCCCCTAACTTACTTACTATTCTTGAAGTTCCCTCGAAGTAATGCTTGGTAAATTTACCCTTATTAACCACAAA
>NZ_JAYWXI010000042.1:0-3329 GCF_036016955.1 Bergeyella anatis
AGATTCGTTTTCGATATTGAAAACATCTTCCATAAGATTACTTTTCAATAATCGGCTCATCCAAGCTCCAGCCATAAGTAGCGATATAAATCCGGCGGAAGTAGTCAATATGTAGAGTATGGCTCGAATACCAAAAGACAGATGCAAATTCAAAATCCAAAAATTACCAAAGAATAGCAAAATACCACACGCCAAAGCGGTATGAATTTGTCGCCAAGTAATTTTTTCATCTTTTACGCCTTTTGTCCCCAAACAACTCAATGCCAATAATACAACTGCAAAGATTTTTGTGTACAGCTGATGATTGAATAACCCGGGGTGTTTTTGAAAGTTCTGTAATACCTTATTGACAATACTTAATGTCCAGCCTTGCCGTTCAAAAAAGCCATAACAATACCAATAGAGGTGCATTAGCACCACAATAACACTTACGGCACGCATCATCTGCATTATTTTTGCCAAGCCTCTTAAATCGTCTTCGTTTTGCATTTTTATATAGATTTTAAAGATTAAAAAATGATTGATTGAAAAATTATTTTTTTCGTTGTTTAACTTTCTTTTTCTTACGCCTCATTCGATTGATAAAGGCTTCTTCTTCGTAATCAACTCCCTGATTTTCGGGTAAAAGACTGAATAAAGCCTTAATCGTTAGGTAATCGTATTCATATTCGTAATAGGTGGTTTCTTGGAAATTGTTATCATTTGAGTTTTTCAATTCTTCAGGATAACTAAATTGACTTTGTTCTGTGGTCTGTTCTGTGATTTGTTGGTCATTCTGTCCAGCAAAATATTGATGAAAAAAGTTTGCTGAAAAGTCTTTACCTAGTCGTGAACCATTCCAAACACAACGGGTATTGTGGTCGATAAAGGTTACACCATATAATCTACCTTGGTCGTTCTCACGAAAAATCACCGATATTTTATGCGGTATTAAAGCCTTTCTAAATTCTGCCTTGCTTTGGGTTGTTTTTAAAGCATTTTTAATATGTTGTTTAAGCGTTGATTTATCCTGTTTGTTTAATTGAGGCTTATGTTGTTCCATTTGTTTTTCCAGTGATGGAAGTCCCGCCTTTTTGCCAAATAATGAGGATTTAAAGGGATTGCTCGCCTTTTCTCCGTTTTCATCCAGAGCAAAATACACCAATCCTCTCCGATGTTCTCCGTGTAATTCGCCTTCTACTTTTTCGGTACCAATATTCAACAGCTGGAGCAAGGCTGTATATTCTCCCAGACTTTGAAATTGATAATACTGAGGGATATAACGAACAATAGAAGCCAACTGACTTTTGATATCTGCCTTGCGATAATCCACAGGTTGAAATAAGACTTTGTCTTCTCCTTCCTTTTTATCCAAGGCGGATTGCAACCCAAACTTTTCTTCTAATGCACGACACACTCGCATTGATTTTCGTTTCTCAAAAGCATCATTGATTTTTTTGCCTTGTTCATCTACGCAAACAGAAACAATATGAATATGCGTTCTTTCAATATCTGTATGTTTAAATACCACAAAAGGCTGATTGCCATATCCCATTTTCTGCATATACTCGGTAGCGATTTCTTTGAAATCATTGTCTGAAACTTCATCTTTGGGGTCGGGATTGATAGAAATATGCAGGATTGGTTTTTCGGTTCTTTGGTTGGCTATCAAATACGGTTCAAACGAACGAGCCAAAACAGAAGTATCCCATTGTCCATCCAAAGGATGTATCATACGATGTGCGTGTAGAATATTGCCATTATCATCTTCCACTTTTTCATAATTGTACAAAAGCACTCCTAAGAGATTACTCCCTCGTCCAATTTTCGCCACCATATCACTTAGTTTTTTAAGTGTTTTTGCTCAAAATTTTGTGTAACCTGTTTGATTTCTTCACTTAAAGCCACTAACTTTTTGGTCTGTTCTTCGAGTTTAAAAAGGTATGCCCCTGCCTTTTTTTCTGAAAAATGACGGTAAAGTATTTTGACTATTTGATTATAATTGACGGCTATTTTTCTAAATTGAGCGTTTAATTCGGTGAGTTTGATATAAAAATCAATGGCTGTTTTATCAATTTTTACCATTTTAATTTCTTTATTGAATAGGACAGAAATGATAAAACGAGCTTTGTATGCCATACCTGATTGTTCAAATAGAGATAGAAATTTCTCGTGTTCTTCTGAATTAAAGCTAATAGTATATCTATGAATAGCTTTATCTATTTTGGGTTTACGCCCTCCTTTATGTTTTTTATCCATATACAATCCATTTATAATATCAAAAAATCCCGACTTCGGAGGGGTTTTAGCCTCCTGCAAGGACAAGTTGGTTTTGAGATGCTCAGAAGGTTTTGAGCATCTCAAAACACAACTTGCTCTGTTCGGGTGAACAGAAAACACTCACTACCGTTCGTGTTGTGAATAGCTTTTATTTTTGATAAAAAACTCCTGTCTTTTTTTGAGGCTACTCATTATTCTGTTTTCATAACAAAACAACGGATAAACAATAGACTGACAATGATTTTTTAAGTGCCATAAAGAGCCACAAAATGCCAATAAATACCGCCTATTTCAGCCATATTTCTATTTGGTGTTCCTTTGTGCATACAAATGTATGTGCATACCTACATAGCTACCTACTTGCGCAGGTAAGTATATGCGTAAATAAGTACATAAGTGAGTATGTCTATCTATAAATCGGTATGTATTCAACTATGTAGATATGGATGTATAGATGTAGGTAAATGTATAAATACTTATGTATTCAATTACATAAGTACGAATGTACCTAAATACAGATGTATATGAGTAAGTAAATATGTATATGTATAGATAGATATGTCTGCATATAAATATATAGATAAGTAAGTACATAAATTAAATATCCATTAAAAATGAGTATGAAAAAAGAACCCAAATTTGTCAGCTTTGCCACCCAAAAAGGCGGTGTAGGAAAAACTAGTTTTACTATTTTAGTCGCCAGTTTGCTTCATTACCGAATGGGCTATAATGTGGTAGTATTCGATTGTGATTATCCACAGTATAGTATCAGTAATCTACGGGAACAGGATTTGAAAATCGTGATGCAGAATGAACATTTCAAACAGAAAGCCCACGAGCAATTCAGTAAGATTAACAAAAAAGCCTATCCAATTATCACTTGTAAATCCAATGAGGCGATTCAAAAGGCAGAAGAATTTATCAAAGAAACGCCTTATGATATTGATGTAGTGCTATTCGATATGCCAGGAACGGTTAATACCGCAGGGATTTTGACCGTTCTATCCCATATCAACCATATTTTCGCACCCATCACTGCCGATAGGGTGGTCATTGAAAGTACCCTCAGT
>NZ_JAYWXI010000043.1:0-3322 GCF_036016955.1 Bergeyella anatis
TAAAAATCCATAGAAGTCATCTACCACTTCATCGGATACAATAATGGTAAATTCATCGTGCTTGCCTGTGTATTGATGTATCTCTACCCTAAAATGCTCTCGTTCCAAAAAAGGTTTGCCACCTATATAAAGCGTGGGCATCACCACGGGGTTATTCACATCGGCTAAAAAGTCTTGATAGGTCTTGATGTGAAGAGGATGGTCCGGATTATTCAAAGGATTATTAGTCATAGTGTTTAGGATTAAAAGGGTTCATTTTTATTTCTTCCAACGCTTCTCATGCACAGTACCATTCAGATCGAATACATGTGTAGAAATGGTCATTTCTATTTGTAAAGGTTCTTTATCTATTGCGTTAAAATGTTCTGAAAAGGCTACACAAAAAGCTTTCTTAAACTTTATTTCTTGTAGTTTACTCATCGCATCTCTTCGGTAAAAAATAATCTTTCCATCTTTCGTATGGCTTGGGTCTATCATCCAATCAAAGAACTCCGGACTTCCTTTACTTTCGATACGAAGGTAAATATCGCCACCTTGGGGCAATCCCATAGGCTTTCCTGTTTCACTATAATTTTGTTTGAATTTATACTTGCATTCTAGTACATTGTAGGTAGTACCATCTATTTCGAGTTTGGCTAAAAAAGACATATATTTTTGAATTTAAGTTGAACTTAATTAGTATATTGATATAAAAATAAAGGTAGGCAACCTATTCCAGCCACCTACCTCAAATATTGATACTTTGCTTTTGCTTTAAAAGAAAGCAAAGTTTCGGTCTTAGCAATTATACCCACTCATTTTCATAAGCTCCTGTCCCCATCTCTATCTTTCTTGCTGATAGTGTAAACTGCTCTTTAAGGGGTTGCTTTCCTACAGAGTCAAAAATCTCTTTATGTTTTACGATATAAGCTTCCGTGAATTTCAATTCTTTGAGGGTAGCTTCGCTGTCGCGTTTAAAGAATATGATACTACCATCTTTACGCTCAAAAGAATTGGTCATCCATTCAAAAAAATCTGTTTCACCTGTACTCTCTACTACTAAGTCTATCTTTCCTCCTCGTGTAACTGTAGAGGGTCTACCTGTGGCATCTGTTTCTTGAAATAAACCATAAGACACACCCAATAGATTATATTCTTTACCTGCCACTTTTAATTTTGCTTTAAAAGACATAATGTTCTGATTTTAAAGTTAATTCGTTTTGATTATACCCACTCATTGATATGCTTGGCATTACCCAACTCGATCTCTTTAGCAGAAATCGTGAAAACCTCCGTTAACGGCGTATCACTTGACGCATCGAACTCCTCCTTATATTTCACAATATAAGCCTCTTTGAACTTCAACTCCTTTAAGGTAGCTTCGCTATCTCTCTTTAGAAAAACAATGCTTCCGTCTTTACGCTCAAAAGAATTGGTCATCCATTCGAAAAGGTCTGTTTCTCCTGTCCCTTCCACCGTGATATTTACTTTCCCTCCTCTTGTTACTGATGATGGTCTACCTGTGGCATCCGTTTCTTGTAACATTCCGAAATCTATGGCAAGGATATTTCTCTCCTTACCAGCTACTTTGAATTTTGCTTTAAATGACATAATAAATATATTTAAAAATTAAACAATAATATAACCAATTATGGGATGTAAATAAATCTATCTGTAATCAAAACCTCAAACTTCGCTTGTAATAAATTCTTTCTATCAGGATTTCAATAAGATACACTTATAGGTTCATCTTGTCCTCCAAAGTTAAATCCTATTTTTCAAATATCCAAATTTTTTCAAAGAAATTTAATGAAAAACAATGAATTTATTTTTATATCATTGTAAATCAGAAACATAAAAACAAATAAATTCAGTTAATTTTCTTAAAATACCCTACTTCTAAATTACAAATATACGATAGGGATAGACATTGGCTGAATTGTTTTTTAATTGAATGAGAAAACTATCACATAGGTATTTCCACTCTGAATTACTAATCTGATTGGTAGTGCTCTTCGTGATATATAAATCCAAAGTTCTACTAAAACCGTTTTTGATACCTACTTCTTTTTGCGTTCCCTTTTTGATTTCTATTTGGGTAATGGTATTTTTAAAATGTTTCCAAGCAAAAACTTCAATATCGGCTTCAGTAACAATACGACCTCTTGATAGCATAGCATATCTATATTCAAGTATTCGCTCTTCTGGGGATAAACTTTTTCTTCCTCCAAAGGAAGGCAATAACATTATGGCATTTCCAGTAGGGGTTGCTTTATCAGAGGAAGACACTTTTAGTACCGACCCAGCTTTAATAGCATTGGCTTGCTCGGCATAAGTATGCCAATAAGAAATATGACAGTTGATGTCTATCTCTCTATTATTAGCTCCTGATATAACAAGATAGGGATTGTCAGAAACCGTAATATTTTGCTCTTTAATAGTCTGCTCCAAAGAGGCCAAATTTTGCTGAATGTGATGAAGCTCCTGAACATTAGATTGATTGATAACTGAAGAAAATGCTGCGGTTTCATCTTTAATTAACTCTAAAACATAATTTAGCAATTCTAAGGCATTTCGGCTATCAAATCGAGAAACTCCATTTCTTCTAAGCACAGCGGTAATATCATTAGCTCCATTTGATTCTTTTCTCGTGTCTAAGCGATTTCCAAAGTCATCTTTCACATAGTCCAACCCTAAAAATACACCTTCTCCTACAATCGGAAATAAGTTAAAGCTACCTTTGATTCGCTTAGTTACTTCGGTATGAATATTGTTGATTACAGGGACACAATTAATGGCTACTCGGACATTTTGGAGTATCTCTGGGGTAATTATCTCTGAAAATTCAAACTTTATCCAAGCTATATTTTCTTCATTAGCAATTTCTGTTTGTGTAAAATATTGGGTAAATAATTCCTTTTCTACGAGGTTTATTTTTTCTTGTCCCTCTTGAGACTGAGCCTCTATATCGGTCTTAAGTATTCCTTTTATTGTATAAAAATAAGGTTCAAAATGCTGATTTACTTCATTATAAAGGGTTTTAACCTCATTGTAATTATCTTTCATTATCCCAGAAATATTCAAATTCTGAGGAATATTGTATCCTCGATAAAGCCTATAATCTTTACCATTAAAGATAACTTTCACTTGTTTGAGGTAATGATAAAATAACTCTTTTTGATATTCGTTATTGATAGTGATATAAAGTAATAAATCTTCGATGGTTTGAGCATCAGAAACATCAAGCCCAACCCACATCACCCCTGATGGCAAAGGAATATTGGCTTGCGATACTATATCTTCAAAAAAGAAACTTTCTTGTTTCAGCATCTTATTACCATAA
>NZ_JAYWXI010000044.1:0-3322 GCF_036016955.1 Bergeyella anatis
CATAGAATGAAAACCTCTTTGGTTTTGTTGTACCCAATTTTCCAATGATTTCTCATCGGATAAGGCTCTTGGAAGTTGGCTGACGACCTTATTAGAAACGCTATATACGGGCGTAATATGAGCTTCTTTATCACTCCCTATATAGGCATTGTCGTTGGCTTTTGTTTCAGAGGTTTCATCGGAAATTTCTGGTTTATCTTGTTGTAAACTGTATTTGTTCGCCAGTTGATAGGAACGCTCCATAAGTTTCATTTGGGTTTCCAAAGGGTCTTGGGGCTTGGGAGCCGTCAGTTGTTTTTTAAGCTGGTCGATTTCTTCTTGCATTTGTTTTTTTTCCTCATCAGAATCCTCCCTGTAAAAATCATCTAAGTTTCTATGAACTTTTTGGTAAGAGGTCATAGACGCATTTATGGGATCATCTTCTGGAGGTACACTTTGCGAAAAATCTCCTAAAGACTGCATTGCCATTTGCTTTTCTTTACGCTTTTGCTCTAAAAGGTCTTGTTCGTAGGCTTGTCCTTTATCTTCGGGGAGTGAAATTTCAGCCGGTTCTGGTATGAGGTCTTGCTCTACTTTTAGTTTATCATCAGAGGCATTTCCCATAAAAAATAACAGATACATACACCCTAAGAAAACTAAGCCCATCAAAGCGAAAATGAGCCATTTTTTGAGTTGTTTTCGGGTTTCTTCTCTTTGAGCTTCGCTTTGTTCTTCTTGTGCCTGTTGCTTCTCATCGGTGAGCAATACATTGTATTTTTCTGGTTCTTCTTGATTGGTTTTATTCTCTTCCATACGATTTTATTTTTAATGTAGATTAGCGTTCAACGGTTTGTATATCTTCGTTTTGTATTACTCGGAACTGCTCTATAATAAATCCTTGAGGATTGTTGTCTGAACGAACCGAATTAACCAACTGACAAGCGGTTACCAATTGCCTCTCGGTTCTATTGCTTGCTCGGGTAATGTATTGCTTGGCATAGGTTTGTACTTGATAGGGATATGTGTTAAAATCGCATACAATACTATCCACTTGTATTCTTTGACGAATATTCCCCGAGATGATTCGGTTGTAATAGCCTTTTTCCGCTAAGTCATTGTAATAATTAAAGGCAGTTTTATCTGCTAAGAAAAAGGCTCTTTTCATATTGCTTTCAATAGCAGCCTTGTCAGGTGCGATATTGAAAAAGAACTCGTGAAACCGTCTGATATGCTCACGAGCTTCCACAGGACGGTTTTGTTCGGCATCTTGGGAAAGAGCTAAAATGAGGGATTTTCCATTGTCTAATACATAGATTTTTTCTCGTTGTTGTTCTGCGAAATAATACGCATAACCAATTGAAAAAAGTGTGATGACAAGGCACAGACTAGCGAAAATAATCGCATACATTCGGATTTGTTTAAATCCTGTTTCAATATTTCTTAAAATTTTAAATTCCATAATTTGATTCCATTTGAGTTTATAATATTTTAGATAGAGTAATTATGTTTCTAAATTACCCTCTGTGCTTTTATCACTATCATTATTTTCCTCTCTACTAAAAAGTTTTCCTGCAATATATCCCGCAGCTGCCCCTGCTCCTGCGGAAGCAATGTTTCCAGCTTTTTGTGCAGTTTGGTTAATATTTCTACCAAAGTTGCCCATACCTCCTGCCTGAACTACCCAGCCTGCCACTGATGGAATCGTAAAGTATCCCACGATACCAATAATCATAAAAATGATATAAACGGTATTGGAAGTGTCAGGAATAAAATCGGGGTTGGATAATTGTTCAATATCATTGGCAAGGATTAGGGTTTGCATTTTGGCAAGTAATGCACTGAATAAATCTGAAATAGGCAACCATAGATATACGCTAATATACCGAGTAAACCACTGGCTCATAGTAGATTGAAAACCGTCCCAGACGGAAAAAGCAAAGGCAATCGGTCCGAGAATAGAGAGAACGACTAAGAAAAAGGTTCGTATTGTATCAATCACCAAAGCAGCAGATTGAAAAAGAATTTCTAAGAACTCTCGGAACATATTTTTTATTTGCTGACCTATTTTATACATACTTCGTTCGGCATACATCGCTCCCGTAGTTGCTAAATCTTTGGGCGACCAACCCAATTCCTCTAACTTTTTATCAAATTCTTTATCATCGACTAAATATGAGGTTTCAGGATTTCGGAGCATCGCTTCTTTTTCTAATAGGTCTTTTTGCTCTTGTAGCTGATGTAAATTCAAAGTTTGTCCTTCTAAAATACTATGGGTTCCTGTTACGATGGGATTAAGCACAGCATTGAGCGTTCCAAGAACAATGATTGGAAAAAACATAATCGCCAGCCCAATGGCAAAAGGGCGAAGCATTGGATAAACATCAATAGGTTCTGCTCGTGCTAAGGATTGCCAGACACGCATAGCAATATAAAATAAAGCACCTAATCCGGCAATCCCACGAGCCACAGAACTCATCTGAGATGCCAAAGGCATCATCTCATCATAGAGATTGCGAAGCATCTCGTGTAGGTTGGTAAAATCAACGGCTAATATCATTGGTATAGAATTATGTTGTGAATAAATGGGAAATGATTACCAATACCTTGATTCGGTTCCATATAAATCCAATACGCGTTTGGTATCGTTTTTCTTTTTCGCTCTTAGGTAACTTACCGATATGTTCTTCTTCGTATAGTAGCGAATAAGACTATGGTATTCTTTCACTTCTTTATAGACTTGGTCAATAATATCCATTCGCTCTTTATCATTCATAGAAAGCGAAGTGGCATTGATGATTTTTTTTAAATCACCGAGTAAGCCTGAACTTTCTTCCAACAGTTTGGAATAACCAAAAGCAATGGCTTCTAATTCTTCGGGGCTAAAATTGGGGTCTTGGGTCATCTTCTTGAAGTTGGTTACATAGATTTCGGAAATATCCCCCACCATTAAGACGGTTTCTCTAACCTTTCGTGCGTCTTTCACAATGGCTTTTACTTGCTTTAAGGCATCGTAGTATTTTTTTCCTTGTTTGTAGATTTTCTCCACTTCTCTAAAGTTATTGAGTGTATTGGCAGCAGTGGAAGAAGTCTGTACGATTTCTTGAGCTGTGTTCACAATACTTTGAGCTAAGTTCCCAGGGTCGCTTACTACCCATTGGGCATTTACCGATACACTGGTGCCGATTCCTAAAACGGCTAATGTGCTAATAATAAATCGTTTCATTTATTTTTAAATTTAAAAGTTATTAAATGGGTAAAGTATTAGAATCCTAAAGACTTTCTCTTCTCTCCTGTGCTTTTTGGCGAATGGCTAATTCCAAGTTGCCATCGAGTTTTTTAGCCA
>NZ_JAYWXI010000045.1:0-3316 GCF_036016955.1 Bergeyella anatis
TTTGTAATTTTGAAGTGTCCGTTTGCTAATGCCCAACAACTGACAGACCTCTTGTGTGTCCAACCATTTTTTGTCCTGACAAATGGCTTGATGTGTTTCTACTACGGACTTTGTTTGTTTGAGTAAGTCCCCTAATTTTTGATTGATTTGTTCAAATATTTTTTTTTCAATAACTATCACCTCCATAATTTGGTATCTTTTTTAGCGAAGATACTTTGAATGCAATTCGGTGAAGTAAAGGCGGTCGCTTTTGGAAGTGGGTGGCAGTTTTTGGAAAGGTTTATATTACAATATTATGCTCTGCGAGTACCCTTTGGGTTAATTTTCTATTGGTTTCTTGCGAGATTTTTTTTATGAAAGAAGCCTTGCTTTCTGTCGTTTTTGTAGACATTTCTTGGTCAATATTAACCACCTTAACTCCTGATTGATTTCTAAACAAATCAACCATCTCCAAAAAGGCTTTTCCTTTTTTGGTATTTGGATTCACTTCTATGGTTAGTATTTTAGGCAACAGATAAATCTTTTAACAAAGATAAAAAAGATGTTCCATAAAAAATAAAAAATTGAAAAAATATTAGTTTATAATCATTTATTGTTCTTTTGTTCAATTCTTTTAGGTTCTT
The DNA here is from genome assembly GCF_036016955.1 of Bergeyella anatis. Taxonomy (NCBI): domain Bacteria; kingdom Pseudomonadati; phylum Bacteroidota; class Flavobacteriia; order Flavobacteriales; family Weeksellaceae; genus Bergeyella; species Bergeyella anatis. The sequence goes on from NZ_JAYWXI010000045.1 coordinate 624, forward strand.
TTTTATCTGTTTCTTTATTCATACTTCTATAAGATGCAATACTCATTAGTAAACCAAGTAAAATAAATGCCCAAGCAATCAACTTACCAAATTTTTCTAAAATCCTTATGATAACTGCCTTTTCGTAACTTGAAAAGCCTTCTATTCCAGCGGCATTTCTGCGATAAAATCTTCTGCGGTTAATCCAATAGCGTAAAGCAATTCCTGCTAATAAAATTACTATACCAAAATAAAGCCCAAAAGAATCTGTATTAATTGCTAAAATCATAACTTACAAAAATTGATTACTTAACAAAAATAATACATTACCTATAAAAAAACAAAACCCTTGATAAATTCAAGGGTTTGTAGCTATACTAAGTTTTATCTGTTATTTTATTCCGTTTTCTCCTCTTTCTTAGCATTAAATTCAAAGCGCAGCTTTTGTTCTTTGCCTTTGCTGTCAGCAATCCAAACCTCAAAGCTTTGCGTATTGTTAGACAGAGAAGTGTAATACAATCTAAAAGTTCGGTTAGGAATTACATACGTATCATTCGGTAAAAAAGGCTCTTGGTTAGCCAACTTTAGCCTACCATTACCCTCAAACTGAAAGTATCTTAATGTATAGACTTCATCTTTGTACTTTTGTTCTGATACGATTTGACAGCGAATTTCTACCGTCTGTTTTTTTAGAATACTCTTAGGAACAGGCATTGTTTTGACTTCAAACGGAAAGTTGGTTTGTATATTCAGTCTATCTTCACAAGCCGTAAGCCCCAATAAAATTATTATTGCTATACTAATTTTTACAAAATGTTTCATCTCTTAATTTTTTTAAAGTTTATAAAGTCATTCTAAATCCTAAACCTATATGCGGACGCAGCTGTTCTCTCTGTGTTCCCCATAGCATTTGTGTTTGCCCTTGTAGGAAGACAAGTACATCTCCTACCAGATAACGCTCTAATCGTAGCCTTGCTAATCCTCCATAAATCATAGCATCTTTATTATTGATGACCGCACCATCGAATAGCGTATGATTTCCTTGATTGATGAGTTCGTAGCCTACTACACCACTCAATCCAACATTTAGGGATATATTTCGGCTACTATTCCCAACAAGGTTTAACGAGTAACCACCTTCGGAAGTAAAGGTTTCAATGGGTAAATCCTGTTCTCGATAGGTGTAAACATTACGAGTGTAAGCCACTGCAAACTGCCAATAATCCCCCTCACGGGTATAGCGAATGTAGCCCAATCGAATATCATAGGCTTTAGTATTGAGTGTTAAGGAAGTTGGAAGCAAGTTTATACTTGCCTCCAATCCTTGTTGCCCAGGGAATAGTCGTTGAGCGTTCAACAGACTTATTCCTCCAAGCCAACCACACATCACTAACAATAATCTTTTCATCATATTATAATTTTAGGTTGAATTGTTGTATTTCTCTTGCGTAAATTAAGTCCTCATTACCAATGGTAAAAGATTGGTAGCGACTGCCGTTTTTCTCAAAGATTTCTACTTTGAGTAGTTTATCATCGTCTAAGGTTAATTGTTCTAACATATACACGGCATTGGCTTTACTTCTTGCCTCTACTCTTTGTAGTTCTTGATAAGTGCGTAAAGGCTGAATGGGAATTTCTTGAGCAACTTCCTTTTTTCCTGTGGATTTATCGACGATTTTAAAAGTGATAAAATCCACTTGATAAGGCAGACTACTTTGATTTTTCATACGCATATCAAAGTATAATTTTCCCTGATAAACATAGATTCCTCTAAGTAGAAACTGAATACCAGCATTTTTAGAACCGATATGCTTGATAAAGTTTCGTTTTTGCTGATAAATAGATTCCATAATGAGTTGAGCCACCGCGGGGGATTGGTTCCCAATATCCGTAAACAAAATATCCGTTTTGGCACTAAAATCTTCAGTATTATACTCATTCATAATGCGTTTAAAATCCATTGTGGTCGTTTCGGGAGTCGTGTTATAGAAAATATCAAAATGGTAAAAACGACCGTCTTGGGTAATTACGGATAAATTGGTTGCGGGATGAAAGTCGGGGGTTGTGGCTTTCACACGCAGAACATTTTCCGAATTTTGGGCTTTGTCGGCAATGATATGCTCACTTCCTAAATCTACATAAGTGATGGGCGAAGGAAATATCAAATGCGTGGTTTTGTCATAAGCTACTTCTAAAAAATAAGGTTCAATTTTGCCGGGCGTTTTAGATGTAGATACTTTCGTTTCTGGTATTGTATCATTTGCGTAGTAAATACTGTCCGTTTCAGAGGTTGGCGTTTCTGTTTGTGCATAGACATTCCCAATTGTAAGGAATAAGGTTGCGATTAAAAATGGGTGTAAAGATTTCATTTGTATATATTTAAAAGTTAAAAAAAAAATTAAGGTTTTGATACTAATAAGACTTGATACCCAGCTTTGACCTTGATTTTAGGGTGGGCTATCTTTTTGGAGATGTAGGAACTGGTACCTTGAAGCAGCCCTTTCCCTGCCTCGGATAATATTTGGTCTTTGGCAGAGGAACTAAAAGTGTAATTGGTTCCTGAAGATTGACTCAATCCTGCGGCGATTTCACGAAAAGCATTCGCTCCAGGTGTATAAGGAATATAAAGCCCTCTTTGACCGTCTAAATCGTAGGCAGTTACCGATACGGGAACGATACGCCCTTGATATTCCAATGAACTAATATCTAACAAT
>NZ_JAYWXI010000046.1:0-3295 GCF_036016955.1 Bergeyella anatis
TGAAGACCAACCTGCTATTGTAAAGGATAACAACGACCCGCAAGGTTTAGGACGAGTAAGAGTACAGTTTATTTGGCAACGCCCTACCAATGAATATTCGCCTTGGATACGTGTGGTACAGCCTCACGGTGGTTCGGGTAAAGGTTTTTATTTTATCCCCGAGATAGATGAGGAGGTGATGGTCTCTTTTGAAAACCAAAACGCCGAAAGACCCTATGTCATCGGTAGCCATTACAACGGAAAAAGTAAAAGTGGGTATGTTACAAAAGATAATAGCGTAAAAGTGATACAAACCAGAAGTGGACACATCGTTAAATTCACAGAAGACGAGAGTATTATCATAACCGATAAAAGTGGTAATGAAATAAGGTTAGATACTCAAGGAGCGAATATTAATATAACAGCACCTCAAAATATTTCTTTGAATGCTGGAAATAATGTAGATATAAATGTAGGGAATAATTTAAGTTTCAATGTAGGGAACACTGCACTTCTTAATATTCTGCAAAAGACGCTTATAAACACGCCTTTTATGCAGCAATTGGTGTCCGATTATTTTCATACTCAAGCAGGAAAAGCATTGATAAATTCTGAAAATGAGATAAAGATAGAAGCTAGAGAAACTAATGTAGCTGGTACGCAGAAACTGTTGATGCATTCCGATGAAGAAGCGACTATCAACTCTAAAGAAAAAGTATCTGTAAAAGGAGAAAGTGGTACGAGTCATAGTAATGTGGCAGATGATTATGAAACACAAAAAGAGGAAATACAGCCAAAATGTTTAGTGAAATTTAGACCTCATGATAAGTGGCAAGGGGAATTTGGTTTTGACTGGTTAAGAGGAGGGGATTCTGGACAGGAAGGTGATATATGGTTTGGAAATATAATGGGTAGATACTATAATGAGACTTCTTTTTCTACACTTTTTAAAAATACGAATACTTGGAGTAAGTTTTTTAAAAAAGAATTAGATATGTATAATAGAAAGTTACGCTCCTATACAAATTTACAAATAAATTGGAAAAGTATAAAGGGGAAGCCCTATTTGTACCCCGTACCGATACTTACATTGCTAAAAGGACATTCTGCCACATTTAATTTAAAAACGGAAATTGAAGAAGTACCTAAAAAATTAACTTTTGAATTCAAAGACAAAGAGGCTGAAAAATGTCTAAAATTAAATGTAAAAAGAATAACAGGGTTACAAAAAGGTAAAAAAGATTTTTATAATTATATAAAAATCACATGTATAAATAGTTTTAGTAAGCAGCATACATTATTAGTTAAAGCCGATGATAAGGTTTGTGGAGCAATGAAAATACATCCTAATTCTCCTAAATACATAAAACATATAAAAGTTATTTTTGTGAGAGTAAAAACGAATATAAATGGATCTGAAGTTGACGGAAAACCATATAACAATGCAGAACAATTTTTAAAGATACACTTAAACCAAGCTTTAGTAACACCTGATATAAGGATATCTTCTAAATATTTAAATTGCACAGATTCTTTTTTTAAAGCAAAGTTTTGTAGTCAAGTAGATGGTAAATATGAAATTACAAATAGTACAGGCTTAAAAGAATATTTGGAAACTAAGTTTAATGAGCAATTTGGTAAAACCCATTATCAAAATTATTACAAATTATTTTTTATAGGAGAAGCGGCTGATTGGAATGGTTTTTCTTTTCCAGGTTCTAAATTTGCCGTGTATTCTGCTTCCCATAATGAGGGAACTATTGCTCATGAAATTATGCATGCTATGGGATTACCTCATACTTTTGCAAGTGTAGACGAAGAAAGATTAAAAGCAAAATTTACTTATGAGGCATTAAAAACAAACAATTTGATGGATTATTCACATTGGAATAATATTCCACGAATAACAACATACCACTGGCAATGGCGTCAATTAAACCCAAGGATATTACCTTTAAAATAGAATGAAGATAATTAAAAATAAGAAAAAAATGAGAAAAATAAAAGTTATTTTACTATGTTTATTCTTTACTTATGGTTGTAGTCAAGATAAACATTATTCAACAAATGATAAAAAAATAAATACGATGAAAGACAATTATTTAAAATATGGTATGGAAGAAACATTTGACTTGGTATTTTATGAAAAGGTAAAAAATAAAACTAATTTTAAACAAAAAAATGGAAATATAATTGATTATATAGATTTTGTTGAGAAAAAAGGTGGTGAAATTAGAGAGTTTTTAGCTCCTCCTTCTTTTCTAATAGCTCAAAAAAAATACTATCCTAATAGAAAAATTAAATTAAAATCACTTTGGTTACCAGGAATTTATACAAAAATAGGTGTTTCTGAATATTATGATGAGCAGGGTAATAAATCCATTGTGGATGAGGATAAAAAATTTGGCAAAATAAAATATACCTTTATTCTTGATTTTTTAGAAGAAAAAGGATATATCAATCAGAAAACGGGTGAAGGGAGATACACAGATAAAGTTAATTATAGAGATGCTTTTAAAATAGATTATTTAGAAAATATAAACCTTTGGGTAATAAAAATAATAAATGGTAAACCTAACGAAGGTCCTATAAGTGGTAGAGGAGAACCACCTGCATATTTACCTATTTATTTCTATATAGATGGAGATAGTGGAGAAGTTATGCCTGATGGTGAGTTTGAAAGGCGAGAAAATTCTGCATACAAAACTTACAACGGTAAAAAATATAGCTATAAAGAATGGAAAGTCTTTGAAGAGCAGCAATATCAAGAATATAAAAAGAATAAAGCCAAGAAAAGTTTTTGGGAGCGTTTATTTGGAAATTAAAACTTTAGAATTATGGCTGATAAAGTAACAGATACGGCACAGTTATCTTGTAATCAAGGTACAGCACCCAGTAATTTGAGTGTCAGCAGTCAGGATTTTGTACTTATAGAAAACAAACCTGTTGCCACCGAGCAAGACAAACAGCCCAATACCCATATAAAACCTTTTGGTCAATGTAGGCTAAAGCCTTCATCTGGTGGTTATTTGCCCTGTATGCCAGCCCCAACCCAATGGACAAAGACCGCAGAAAAGGATACAATTAATGATTATAAAATTCTTACAGAAGAAAGCACTTGTCAATGTTCTTTAGGAGGTACCATAAAAGTAGAAAATAAAGGACATAGTGAACATCACGAAGTAAGTACATAAAAAATTAATATACTATGACTAATAATCCTTTGAATAATCCGGACCATCCTCTTCACATCAAGACCTATCAAGACTTTTTAGCCGATGTGAATAACCCCGTGGTGATGCCCACGCTTTATATA
>NZ_JAYWXI010000047.1:0-3030 GCF_036016955.1 Bergeyella anatis
TTCAGAGTGAGAGAAAGGGGGACATTGTCTCTCTTTCCTCTCTGAAAAATAAATGTTTTTATTGCTTATTATCCGCACCCAAAAAGTTGCATTTATAAGTTGAATTCAAGACTTTAATTGGTTGTTCGAAAGTAATTCCTGCAATATTTTGGGAGGAATTTGAATCTGATAAAATACTCTCTAAATCATATGATCACGGACCTTGGGGTGGGAAAACAAAAATTTTATGGAATTCTACTGATAATTACTTCATTGAATCAAATATTCTAAAATTCGCAAATAAAAACAAATGGACGATTTCTGATAGTTTAAACGTTGAAAATGGAGATATAATAACATCTAATCAAAACCATTCAATTGAGCTAATTGAAAATGAAAAACTAATAAGTTCAGATTTTAGGAACGGTAAAATCTATATTTTCGAGACGGGATTGTTATCAGTAAAACCTGGAAACTCTACCGAAACTCAAAAAAACGGCTTCATACTTTTGAATACTAAAAGGAATAAGATGCTAATGTTTAGTGACTGGGGCGAATAAAAAAAGACTGCAGGTAACATAGTATTTGCAAAAGGCGGGTTTAAGGTGTTGAATTGAAAAGCAGAAATATTTATCCGCATATGCTTTTCAATTCAACTATTTTGAGTAATTTAGTTTCATTGAAAAAGCATCTGCTACGGTTGGACTGAATTGAACTATAGGTTCAATTTAGCCCGCCCTTCGCAAATACTTTTTCCGTTAGCAAACAGTTTAAAACAGAACGCAAAAGTTAAAATGATATGAAAATAAGTTATAAAAAAAAGCAAATGAATATAAACCTAATTTTCGGATTGATTTGGTTTGCTTGGTTCTTTATTAATATTCTAACAAAAGAAAAAACGAGTTGGTTAGATTATGGTTGGATTGTAATTTCTGTTATTTACTTGAGTTTATACTTTTACCAACGACAATACAAATATTTATCAATAGAAAACGGATTTATTATGGAGAATAGACCATTTGGAAAGAAAATAAATCTTAATGATATAAAGCAAATCAAAAACTTTGCTGGTGACTATATTATAAAATCAGAAAAAGATGAATTAACAATCAATACTCAAATAATTGATCCGAATTCACTAACCGAATTGAGAACCGAATTAGATAAATTAAACATAGAATGGAATTGAAAACCGATTTGCTAACAGCAGTTTGGCAAAATGGCGGGTTTAGTGCTAAATTGAACATTTGGTTTTCAAATGAACATTATTGCTAAATTGAAAGTAAGTGCTTCAAAGTCCGCCACTTCGCCAAGCTGCAAAACGTTGTAGGCAATGCTATAGAAAAATCTACTCAAAATGAAATACAAAATAATAGTTTTAATATTTTTTTCTATTTTTATCAAAATTAGCGCAACCGAACAAGAACCTGACAGAATAAAAATAGATGGAACCGAATATGATTTATTAAACAATCCTTTTGAAAAGTATTTGGAAAAAAATATAGATGTATACAATAAACTAGATAAATTAAAAATTGACAAAGATGGCAATAAGCAAATTTCTACAGGAAATTATAGAGGCTATATCGCAACATACGAACTAAAGGACTCAATACTGTATTTAGTGGAATTAGTTATTCCTGATCCAAATTCAGATTTTGAAAAAAACATATCCGTCTTTAAACAGATATTTGGTGAAAAAAAGTTAATAAATCTAAATTATACGGGGATTTTAGAAATCCCGATTGGAAAACTAATTGAATCTTATAATTTCGGATATTCTTCACTCTATGAAAGTTATAAACTTGTCACAATAAAAAATGATAATGTTGAAAAATTAAAAGAATTATCAAGACAAGATTATCAAAATTTCAAATTGAAACAATTCAAAGAATTTCAAAAAACTGACGAATACAAAAGAAGAATAATAGAACAGAGAAAGATTTCAAGAGAGAATTTAATTCCAGATGAAATGTGGAGTAATACTAGTGATTCGGAAAAAGAGATTCTCAAATTGAGTTTTCCTAAAAAGGGTAAAAAAGCAAGAAAAGAGAATGAAAATTTCATTTTTTTAATGGGTAATTTTGACTTTATAATAGTTGATTATTAAGGTAGCACTGCCTACAACATAGTATTTGCAAAAGGCGGGATTATGTAAAAAGTTGAAAATTTGGGAATATTTATCCGCTACTGCTTTTCCGTATTACTTTTTTTCTTAGTTTAGCAATACGGAAAAAGCATATGCTTCGGTTGGTCGAAATTGAACGATTAGTTCAATTTAGCCTGCCCTTCGCAAATACTTTTTCCGTTGGTGGCAAGTGTAAAACGACACACCGTTAAAAAAGACAGTTTTAAAATGAAGAAAATATATAAATCAAAAATCGGACTTGAATTAGTAATTCCTATTGTTCTTATATTAGGGACAGTTTTAATTCTGACCATAAGTGAAAAACCAAGTTGGATAGGAATTGCAATTCTTTTACCGGTAATCCTATTTATTGTTCATATGTTTATGACAACAACCTATACAATAGACAGTGACGAGCTGACAATAAAATGCGGTTTTATAATTAATAAAACTATTGACATTAAGACAATAAAAAAGGTTACTGAAACAAACAATCCAATTAGTTCGCCTGCAACTTCACTTGACAGACTTGAAATAAATTACGGAAAATTTGACTCTATAATAATTTCACCGAAACATAAGACTGAATTTATCAATGACATTAAAAGATTAAATCCGAATATTGAAGTAAAGCTCAAAAAGAAGCATAATGAAACACTTGACACTACAAGACAATAAAACACCAGCCACCAACAGCCGTTTTGCAAAAGCGGGGGTTTCGTGCTTCTATGAAAGCGAAGTGCTAAATTCAAGCTTTGTGCATCTAATGAAGTTTAGTGCTAAAAATCCCCGCCTTCGCAAAGCGGCAAAACGTTAGCAGAGATTGTTTATAATACTCAGCAAAATAATATTATTAAACCATTAAATAACATAAAACTGACAAATATGAAAAAATTAATAATGTTTATTGTGACTTTAATTCT
>NZ_JAYWXI010000048.1:0-2629 GCF_036016955.1 Bergeyella anatis
GGCGAATAATATTGTACAAAAAGAACGCTTCCGCTATTTTATCAAAGTTCCAGAATTAGCACAATTTTATTCGGAAATCACAGACTATCGAACGGCAAAAGATATTGGTATCGATCGCCCAGAAAAGAATGAGATTTTATATCATATTCCACCTACCCCCGAGCAAGAAGTTTTTATCGAGAAACTGATGAAATTTGCTCAAAACGGAGATGCTACTTTACTTGGAAGACCAAAACTTTCCAGTAGAGAAGAAAAAGCAAAAATGTTGATTGCTACCGACTATGCTCGAAAGATGTCATTAGATATGCGATTGGTAGATAGTAAATATGATGACCACCCTGATAATAAAACCTCCCATTGTGCCAAGAAAATCTATGAGTATTACGAAAAATACAAGGCTCAAAAGGGAACACAGTTTGTGTTTTCAGATTTAGGGACTTATAAGCCTAATGAGTGGAATCCTTATTCTGAAATCAAGCGAAAATTGGTAGAAGATTATGGCGTTCCACCAGAAGAAATTCGTTTTATTCAAGAAGCCAAAAACGATAAATCACGAAAAAAGCTCATTGCGGATACCAATGAGGGGAAAATCCGAGTGCTATTTGGTTCTACCGATATGCTGGGAACAGGTGTCAATGCTCAAAAAAGAGCAGTTGCCGTTCATCATCTTGATACGCCTTGGCGACCGAGCGACTTACAACAAAGAGATGGTCGGGCTATCCGAAAAGGGAATGAAGTGGCTAAATATTTTGCGGGCAATAAAGTAGATGTTCTCATCTATGCCGTAGAAAGAACATTGGATTCGTATAAATTTAATTTATTGTTTAACAAACAATTATTTATAGACCAGCTAAAATCCAATAAACTCGGTAAGCGAACCATTGATGAGGGCAGTATGGACGAACAATCAGGAATGAATTTTTCAGAATATGTGGCTATCCTTTCAGGAAATACAGACCTCTTAGAAAAAGCAAAAATAGAAAAGAAAATAACCGCTTTGGAGAGTGAACGCCAAGCCTTTTTACGAAATAAATCTTCCTCACGATTTAAGTTGGAAATGCTGACAGAAGACAAAGCTGCCGTCGAAAACCAATTGAAGCGTTTAAAAACCGATTGGGATAACTTCAATGCAAGAGCCAAGAAACTACCCAATGGCGATTTTGTTAATGCTTTGCATTTGAACGAAGTGTCACAAGGTGCAAGTTTGGAGCAATTAGGCGAAAAACTAACTGCCTATGCTAAAAAAGCACGAACAAAAGGCGATTATGAAGAAATTGGGAATATATATGGTTTTCAAGTTTTGGTTAAAACAGAGCTCACGATAAAAGAAGGGGTGGACATTCGTCAAAATCGTTTCTTTGTGAAAGGAGAAGGTGGCATTCGTTATACGCATAACAACGGAAAACTGGCACAGGATTCTATATTAGCCTCTATGAGCTTTATCAAGGCATTGGAAAAAATCCCCAACCTCATTCAAAAAAGAGAAGAAGAACTCGATAAAATAGATAAAGATTTACCTATACTCCAACAAGTCGTAAATAGTAAATGGAGTAAAGAAAAGGAACTCTCGGAGCTTAAAAATGAGCTGGCTTCCATTGAAAGGAGAATTCATTTGTCGATAAATGAAAATACTATGAATGAAAAATCTCAAGAGGTATCAGAAACTGAAGGAGAAAACACTCAGTCTTTAAAAAATGAAGTAACTCCATCGAGTAGAAAGTTTAAAATGTAAAAATCCACTTTGTATTTTCAAAGTGGATTTTAAAGTTTATTGATTATTTTTTTTTGATGAGTTTTATAAACATATCTATTTGATTCATAATGTATTGTTTAAGTAGCGAGTGTTCAATATAAATGCACACCCTTCACAAAACACAGGATAACCATCAAAAGGGACTCCTATTTTACGAGCACATTCTTTACAAAACTCTGTCATTCTCTAAATTAATTTTGCTGATATTCTGTATCCCATTCATTACCATCTGTCCCTTTTTGACCATCCATTTTAATCAAAAAGTTTTTAGCTGGAAAATAAGGTTTCATATGAATATCTAAGTGTATCTTATCTTTTTGAATAGCATCTTGCTCAAATCTTCTAACTTCAAAATTTTCTATCAATTTGCCAGGTCCTGTAATACCATCTAAGAAACGAATAATCTGGGACATAATTTCTTTTCTCGTTACCGCAGTGAAGTTTTCAAATGCCCTTCTATTCAAAAAGTCCATCAAAACTTTTGTTACATAGTCAAAAACACGAACCACCGAATAGGTTTGAAGACCTAAATTATCTCCATTAAACAATGTCTTACCTGAAAAAGCCATTACTTTTCCATACTCATTTACCATAGGAATTAAACCAAGATTTTCCAAATTGGCAATTTCACTTTTCTTCAAATCAAATTTTACTCCATCTACTTCGTTAATCCCTCCAAATTTTTTACCTGCCGTAACCTGAGACATTAATGTTTTATGTATTTTACCTGCCAAGGCACCTGATGGCGGCGTGTATAAATCATCATCTTCTCCGATCTCTTGATACCTTCCTCTTCCTACAAGCCAGTTACAAGTCATCAATACATTAGAACGATAGATCTCCCCACCTGTCAAATAAGCCTGATCGAACATTTCC
>NZ_JAYWXI010000049.1:0-2624 GCF_036016955.1 Bergeyella anatis
CAACTCTTTCTTGAACAATATATTCATGAGGATAAGTTTGAGCGTATGTTTTTGCAAAAATCCAATTTTGAGTTTCAATAAAATTTTTCAAAATTTCAGTCATATTCGAACCTGGAGGCATGTTTTTCATAACATTTCTGCTAACGGAAAAAGTATTTGCGAAGGGCGGACTAAATTGAACCAATAGTTCAATTTCGACCAAACCGAAGCAGATGCTTTTTCAATGAAACTAAATTATTAAAAAAAGTTGAATTGAAAAGCATATGCGACTAAATATTTCGACTTTTTCAATTCAACGCTCTCCCCGCCTTTTGCAAATACTATGTTATCTGTAGCCATTTCAATCAATATTCATAATTAACTTCCTCGATTTTTAAAGAATTTAATAATGTATTATAATTTTTTAAATTCTCTTCACTTCTATCATATACATCAATAATAAGCGTTGAGTCAGATTTCATTACTCCAAAATTTCGACCTGAGTGTCCTGGGAAACGTTCAGAAATTTTACTTTTAAGTAGTTTAGATAAATAATTATTAATAGCAATAATGTTTTTTTCTGTTAGTTTAAATTCCAATTCTTTATCAGGCTGTTGGAATTCAGGTTTCCCGTACAGCTCTCCAACTTTATCGCAATCAACTTTAGTTCTTTTATATTTTACATAAAATTGCTTATCTCGTTTCGAGAAAACTTCAAAGTTTTCTTCGTGTCCTCCCCATTCTCCACATTCATCAAATTTTGCATAAATAATTAGCCTTGTTTTTGAACCAAAAGCTCCTAAATCAGCAGGTTCAAAAAAGATAAATTTATCAGTACTTGATTCAATTTTCATCTCTGAATTTTTATCTGCGCAAGAATTTAATATTATCAAAAATATAACTAAAATTGAGATTAAGTTCTTCATTGTGTTTAGTATGGTTACAGATAACGGAAAAAGTATTTGCGAAGGGCGGACTAAATTGAACCAATAGTTCAATTTCGACCAAACCGGAGCAGATGCTTTTTCAATGAAACTAAATTACTTAAAATAGTTGAATTGAAAAGCATATGCGGCTAAATATTTCAGCTTTTCAATTCAACACCTTAACCCCGCCTTTTGCAAATACTATGTTGTAGGCAGTGCTTTTTATTTTTATGGGTAGGGAATCGCTTTGTTTTTTTCTATAGGTTTATAATATTTTTTTATCATTTCCTGTAAAAACTTTCGTTTTTGATCAAGCTCTTCTAAAGAAGTAATATTTTGACCATTGATATTTACAACTCCTCCATTTTTCAAAGTTTTCCTTACCTCTGCAACTGGATCATTATAACTGTCAATTTTTATTTTATGATACTGTTTTAAAGTTATGGAAATAGGCTTTACTCCATAGTGTGTTTCTAAAAAATTTTTCGTATCAAAGGTTACTGACAAATTTAAACTTTTAATTAAAGAATACTTAAAGTCATTTGTTTCATCACTCAATTCAAAGATTAGCCCAGGAAGTCCGCGAAATTTATATGGTCCTTCTTGAAAAGGTATTTCTTCTGAAAACCAAGCAGTCCAGTTTCTTCCTCCAAAACTAGTTGTTGCTTTCTGAAGTTTGTAATTATGAAGATTTTTTATTTCTTTTTCAATTTTCCAATTTATTTTGTCAGTCGAATGCAATGCGAAATAATCAAAATCATTGTCGTGAAAAGTTGTATTCTCATTAGAGTTTATTTTTCTTAACACAAGTTGGTCTGTCATTGTATTTGTCTGCCAATTTTCACCTGTTTTTTTACTAATAGAATCCATTTCGAGGAACTTGTAATCATAAAATTTCACGAAATCTTTGTCTATATCAAGAACCATATTAAATTTTTCAACTTTATCATCAAGTTTCATATCAAGTTGATAGATAAATCTATAAGTTTGAGAAAAAGTAATGATATGAATTAGAAAAGAAATGATTAATCCGATTTTTTTCATAATCTTTTTGTTAAACGGTTATTTTGATAGCATTGCCTACAACGGTCGGGTATTGCCGAAGGCGGGGATTTTTAGCACCTAACTTCAACTAAAATACCACTCTTCAAAAGTAAACAAATTTTTCTAAAAAAGCAATTAACCCCGCTTGCGGCAATACCTTGTTGTACGATGTTTATTTTTGCTTCTTTGATAAAATTTCAAGAAGTTTATATGTTACATTACTTGGAGAATCTTGAGGAGGATTGGACAAATAAGTTTTTTGAAGTTTAAGCTCATATTCAAAGCCCTCTTCGTATGCAAATCCTTCAATACCTGTAATTACAATCCATTCGGTAAAGTTTGTTTCTTTTATTTTCAGTCCTTTTACAACTGTTTCAAAAAACGGAGGGATTTTTAAGTCAGCATACTGATGATGTACCGTCGCAGTAACAATGGAAATTTTATCCTTTTCTTCACCTTCCCTTAGGCATCCTACCGTCAACATAGTGATTAGCATAAAAAATAATAGTTTTAAAAGTTTTTTCATTTTTAATATTTTTAGGGTGAGTTTATGTTAAATGTCGTACAACGGTCGGGTATTGCTGAAGGCGGGGGTTTTTGGCACCCAAGCTCAATAGAAATACCAATGTTCAAATATACAAAAAAAGTTCAATAGAAGCACTTCAGCCCCGCTTT
>NZ_JAYWXI010000050.1:0-2315 GCF_036016955.1 Bergeyella anatis
GTCAAATTGCTTTCCTGGACGGAGTTTTTCAAAGCCTGAAAGAATGGCTTTTTCTGTGAGTGAACTAATCCAAAGTCGCTCAAAAGGTTTTTGACAATTTAAGTAATCATAGATGTATCGGAAAATTAACTCTCCTTCTCTTCCTGCATCGGTAGCTACTACAATTGAATCGCATTGCTCAAATAAAGTTCGTATCACTTTAAGTTGTTTTAATACGCCTGCATCTGCTACATATCCTTTATCTTTTCTCACTTGGCGGGGTTGTAGTTCAAACGGTTCTGGAAGTATGGGAAGATGTTCTTTTTGGAATCCTACACAACCATACGCTTCAGGCATTGCCAATTGTACTAAATGACCAAATGCCCAAGTAACGGCATAACCATTACCTTCTATATAACCGTCTTTTTTATTATTAGCCCCTAATAAATGAGCAATTTCTCTGCCTACACTGGGTTTTTCCGCTAGGATTACTTTCATAGATTTTTGTTTTTAGATAAATGAATTGCATCAATATCGCCATCGCCCTACATTTTGCGTCCACTTGTAGCTTTTTTTGTAGGCGTTTTAGGCTTTGCCGTACGCTTGGTTGTAGTCGTAGTGGTTTTCACTCCTTTGTTTGTCGCTTCTTTTTGGGTTTTTGTTGTAGTTTGAGTGGTAGTTGTCGTCGTTTTATTTTCCTTGGCTTTTTTGTTGATTTCTTTAGCCTGACGTGTTACTTTATCCTCTTTTTGTTGTTTATTAGGATTTTGGAAAGTGAATTTAACTTTCCCTGTATCTTGGTTATATGTAAAGTAACCATTATACACTTTCCCTGTACCCTTACTTTCTAAACCTTCCAAGTACAGCGGTTTGCCTTGCGAAAAAACTTTGTATTGTTCTTCGGTAAGTTTTCTACCTCTTAATTCTTTGGGAGCTTCTTCAAAAGTAGGTTGGGTATTGATTTTCTGTGTAAGATTCTCATCAAACAAAAATGTTACATAACGCTTTTCTGCATTGAATTGTACATTTGCATTAAAGGGTTCGCCCTTGTTTGAGATCATTCCTTCTAAAAACAAGGGTTTACCTTCCATAAGGGTTTGCTTTTGTTCTTCATTAAGTTTGATTCCTTTGATTTCATCAGGTATTTTGATGTATTCTTGACGCAAAGCAACAATTTCATTCGTCAATTCATCAATACTAATAATAGAGGGGATTTTTTCACCCGTTTTTACATTGGTAAGCTCTACCACGCGTCCCATATTTCCTGTCTTCAATAGGTTTTCTTTATCTTCTTGGGTAAACTCATGCCCAAAAAATGGATAATCTAATTGAGGTTCTTTACGAATTCCGTGGATAGCGACACTTACTTTACCTTCGTTATCTTTTCGTAAAGATAAACGAGCATCAAAACGAGTAACAGCACTCCCTAAATTCATACTAATAGGTACCAATCGGTCGGTTTTATAACCTTTTAGTAACGGTTCTAATAAGTTGCGTTTTTCTAAATACTCTTTTGAGAGTCCTAAGCTGTTCATCGTATTCCAATCAATATCGTCTACTTCGTAACGATGTTTTTGTTCTTGGGTAGCCTCATCGGCAGTATTTTGCGATGGGGTTTCATTGACCTCTTGGGTAGTGTTTTTTACTTCCTGAGTATCTTTTACTTCTTGGGGTTCATTGGTTTGTTCCATTGTATTTTGATTTAAAGATTGATATTCTTGTGGTTGGATTTTATAAGGCTGTAAATCCTCTGGCGTGAGCTGAACTTTTAGTAGATTGGGAATGGGAATTTTGAAAAAAGAAAAATGACTTGGATTTTTCACTTGTCTTAGAAAATTACTAAAGAAGTTTGAGAGTATATTTCCGTGAGGATCCACCTTCATAAAATCTTGTTCGTGTGCCGGGACTGGAGGAACGGTTTCTAACTGCCCGTCTTTATCCAATCCTTTTACGGCACGAATCTGTTGTTCCTCTTGGTCATACACAAGCAACAAATCCGTCCATTGCTCTTCTGCAACGGACGTATTCTCTTGTGGATTTGTTTCAGTGGATTCATTAGCCATAGTATATTATTTTTTGATGGTTTAAATTCAATTCATTAAACTTTAAATTTAAATCTTAAAAATCGCAGAACGAAGATAGAAGCTGTCTATTAGAATTTAATACGGCAGTGTTATTTTGGCTTTGATTGTCCTTTTTTGGCTTTTACAGGGACACTAAAGTGTTCTCTAATGAATTGGTGTACATCTGATAGTTTGTAGTAAATTTTTCCAGAAATTGTGTAATAGGGTAGTTTGCCTTCAGAACGATAACGCTGCAGAGAACGAGCGGATATT
>NZ_JAYWXI010000006.1:0-144129 GCF_036016955.1 Bergeyella anatis
ACAAGTTCCAAATCAGACATTTTGGGATTCCTGATTTTCTTGCTTGTTTCAATATGTTTGCAGGTTTTTGTCAATTGTTCTAAAATAATTTTGTAGTTTTGAATGAGATTGCTCATATATTTAATGACTTGGTAATCAATTAAATATACGATTTATTAATCAAATGGACAATCTTTTTCTTTTTTAATTCCTAAATGCACAACAGGTAAGAAATTAACATTTTATTATAGAAAATAATAGCGTATAAAACAAAAAAGCACCTCCAAATGAAGTGTTTTTTATTATCGGGTTACAAACATATAATACCGCATCAAAAGATCTAATTTCTTCCCTATCCAAAACCTGCCTTTATGGTTTTAAAGTTTGCTCGCCAAACCCTTTTTCCGCTTCATCTTCATGCTTCTGCCGAGAGAGATTCAAACTATCGTGTTTGATTTTCATGTGCACCACATCCTTCGGCAACCGCTCTTCCAAAGCCTGCATCTTATCTCGGGATTGGCAAGCCGTTCCCCCTAACAAAAGCCCTACCGTCCAAACCAATAGTTTCTTCATCCTTGAATTTAAAAATTGTCCTCTCAATAGCAAATTTGAAGCCATCCTTTCGCCACATTACCGAGTTTTTTAATAAATTTGGGTAATGAACCAGCAGATATTCGATTTAGCCGAACATACCAACCGAAGCCTCTTTCTCACGGGAAAAGCCGGAACGGGCAAAACCACCTTCCTCAACCATTTCGTTAAAAACACCCAAAAGAAACATCTGATTGTTGCCCCTACGGGAATTGCCGCCATCAACGCCGGCGGCGTAACCATCCACTCGATGTTCGGATTGCCGCTGCGTCCTTTTTTCCCCACCCTCGAACGTATCGACGGAAGCATGGGGAACAATATTGCCGACCTGATCCAGCATTTCAAATACCGAAAAGACAAGCTCAAACTGCTAAGGGAGGTCGAAATCCTCATCATTGATGAGGTGTCCATGCTCAGAGCCGACGTTTTAGACATGATGGACTTCGCCCTGCGCCACATCCGCCGGATCCCGGCACCGTTCGGTGGCGTACAGATGCTTTTCATTGGCGATCTTTACCAGCTTCCTCCCGTGGTAAGGGACGAAAACCTTCTTTCCAAATACTATGCTTCCCCGTTTTTTTTCAGCGCGAAAGCCCTCGAAAATCTGAGTTTGGTTACCATCGAACTAACCAAGGTTTACCGCCAAAAAGACGAGCATTTTTTAAGCATTCTTAACGCCATAAGGGACGGCGAACGAAACAAAATAGATTTTCAAAGCCTGAATTCCCGCTACATTCCCGACTTCGACCCCAAAGGCGAAGCCTACGTTTATCTGACCTCCCACAACCGCATGGCCGAAGAAATCAATCGGGAAAAACTAAACGAATTAGGCGGAAAGTCCTATTTCTATGAAGCCAAGATTTTCGGCGACTTCAAAGAAAACCAATACCCCAACGAAGCCACGCTGGAGCTAAAAGTCGGCAGCCAAGTCATGTTCATCCGAAACGACGCCAGCGGAGAAAAACGCTACTACAACGGAAAACTGGCCGAAGTCAGTTCTCTGAGTGAAGACCGAATCGGCGTAATCATCGAAGGGGAAGACCAAGAATACCTCCTAAAAACCGAAGCCTGGGAAAATAAAAAATACTCCCTCGCTCAAGACAAAACCGTTCAGGAAGAAGTTTTAGGCAGTTTCGAGCAATACCCTATCCGACTGGCTTGGGCCGTAACCATTCACAAAAGTCAAGGTCTGACTTTTGACCGCGTCATCATTGATGCCGGAAAATCCTTTGCCTCCGGTCAGGTCTACGTCGCCCTCTCCCGATGCCGAACGCTGGAAGGCATCGTCCTGAAATCGCCAATTACCCCCGAGGCAATCTTTAGCGACCGCCGCGTTTCGGGGTTCCAAAATGCCACCAACGCCAACGACCAAATCGACCAAATCCTAAATAGCGAAAAATACGATTACAGTATAGGGAAAGTCCTCAGCCGAACCGACTGCCGCTGGCTAAGCAACGAAATCGAACAATGGCACAAAGCCGCCAACGAAAGCAAGAAAACCGACCCGCTAAAAACCAAAGCCCTCTACTACAGCCTAAAAAGCGAAAGCGAAAACCTCGGTTCAGTTTTTGAAAAATTTGAAAAAGTCCTAAAACAAAAAACCAAAAAATTCGTCGAAGGCAAGGAAGACTGGACCGACATCGAACAAAAGTCCAAAGGCGCCGTCCTTTTCTTTTTCCAACAAGTTCACGAAAAGCTCTTCGACCCGCTGAAACAACACTACGCCGAAACCAAAGGCGTCAGCGGAATGAAAGCCTATAACGAACACGTCAAAACCCTCATCGACGACCTGCAAGACTATCTGAAAGGCCTTCAGGACGTCCGCCTGTTGGAAACCCCACTTTTTGACGAAAAAGAAAAAAAAGAAATCAGCGCCAAAGCCGTAAAAATCCCGACCCACCTCATCACTTGGAATCTTTTTTCCGAAGGAAAAACCCTGCCCGAAATCGCCAAAGAAAGAGGTTTGGTCCCCGCTACAATCATCGGCCATTTTTCAAAGTTCGCCGAAACCAAACAAATGACCGAAGAAGACCTAAAACGGCTGCTCCCCAAAGAAAAAATAAAAACGTTTGAAAACCAATTCCAAATCGAAACCTTCGACAGCCTCAACGACTGGAAAAAACATCTTCCCGACGATTTCGAATACGGCGAAATAAGACTGCTTAAAACCTTTTACGAAAACCGCTGAGTCCGAAGCCTCAACGAAACGCCCGCTCCAACTCCACACTCACGCCACGCATCTCCCCCTCCATCGGCGGAGCCGTCTTGGTGATTTTCACGCGCATATATTCCACCTCGGGAAAACGTTGGGAAACCGAAGCCATAATACGCCCGGCCACATGCTCCAACAGTTTAGAAGGCACACGCATCTGCTCGTGAATAATCGCATTGACCTCCGCATAGTTCACCGTGTCCGAAAGCGAATCACTCTGCGAAGCCTTCCACAAATCCGCATGGAGTTCCACGTCCAACAAATAATACGTCCCCGTCAAAGTCTCCTCCGGCAAAACCCCATGAAAAGCGTAAATCCAAAGCTCTTCCAGTAAAATTCTCGATTTCATTTTTCTCGTCTTTTATGATTTAATTTCTATTCCCTCTCCCAAAAAATCACTTTTCCATCGCCTTAGCCTCCTCCCAAAGTTCATCCATCACCTCCAAAGAAAGCGAAGACAAAGACCAATTTCGCTCCGAAGCCAAAGCCTCCATCCTTTGAAAACGGGAGATAAACTTATGATTGGTTTTCTCCAAAGCCGTATCGGGATTAAGCCCCGACAAACGAGCGTAATTCACCAAAGAAAAAAAGACGTCCCCCAACTCTTTTTCCTTCCGTTCCGCATCCGTCTCTGCCCGAAATTCCGCCAACTCTTCCTCCACCTTCTGCCAAGCGGCCTCAGCATCGGGAAATTCAAACCCAATCCCCCGAACCTTTTCCTGAATGCGAAGCGCCTTCACCAAACTGGGAGCCCCCTTGGAAATCCCAGAAAGCACCGAACGGTTGCCCTCCTTGAGTTTGAGTTTCTCCCAGTTTCGTTTAACCTCTTCCTCGCTGTCCGCTTGGACCTCCCCATAAATATGCGGATGACGAAACACCAGCTTATCATTCAAAGAACGGATCACCTCCGCCATGTCAAACGCCTGTTTTTCTGCCCCGATTTTCGCATAAAACACCAAATGAAGCAAAACATCCCCCAGTTCCTTTTTAATCTCCGGCAAATCCTCCTCCAGCAAAGCGTCCGACAATTCGTAAACCTCCTCCAAAGTAAGATGACGGAGCGATTGCAAAGTCTGCTTCCGATCCCATGGGCACCGCGCCCTCAAATCGTCCATAATATCCAGCAAACGGGAGAATGCCTCCAACGTTTCCGCTCGGTTTTCCATAATGTTCTTATTTTTAATCACACTCTATGCAAATGTAATATTTCTAAAAAAATAAACCCTGCCCCAAGGCAAGGTTTACATTAATTTTTAAATTCCAAAAGCACGCCTTAGCCTTGCTTTCTCTGCGTGGATTTTACCGTACTCTTAGCCGAAGCACTCGCTTTAGCCTTAGGCTGAGCCGGCTTCTCCGCTTTAGGCGCTGCCTTTTTGGTTGTTTTTTCAACCGCAACCTCCGCCTCCTGAGCTTCCGCTTCCGCCTTTACGAAACTCTCCGGGGTAATGTAGCCAGCCTTCTGCAAAATATTATACCACTGAGCCAATTTCTTAATGTCTGAAATGTACACCCGCTCGCGGTCATACGTCGGCAACGCTTTCTCCATAAAAGCCCGAAGCTCCTGCTCCGACGCTTTGTGCGAAATCGCCTCCTCGTACCCGTATTCCTTAGCAATTGCCTCGAAAACCTCGAACAAAGGAACTTCCTTGTCGAAAGTAAACATCGCAATATTGTCCAACAAACTCACTTGGGAAGAATTCCCAATGCTTACCTTCTTTTTGGTCGTCACATCTTCGATGATAAACCCGTTTCTCAGTTGCGAAACCAGTTTGAACAACCCCGGTTTTCCTGAAATCGAAATAATTTTTTCTAACTGCATAACTTGTCTTTTTAACGTCTGCCCCCAAGGCCAGATTTTGTTTTATCTATCTTATCAAATCTAATTCCAAAAAAGCGCTAACCCTATTTGGGAAATCTCATTTTATAATTCACATCCACCTCGCCCTTGGCAATCTTCTGAAGTTTTCCTTTTACCAATTTCTTCTTCAACGCCGAAAGATGATCCGTAAAAAGAATCCCCTCGATATGATCGTACTCGTGTTGGATAACGCGGGCACGAATATCGGAAAAAGTTTCGGTATGATGCACAAAATTTTCATCCCAATAATCCACCACGATGGTTTCCTTGCGCTTAACGTCCTCCCGAACCTCAGGAATCGAAAGACACCCCTCGTTAAATTTCCACTCCTCACCGCTCTGCTCCAAAATCCGAGCATTAATGAATACTTTTTTAAAGTCCTTCAACTCCTCCGCAACAGCCTCGTAGTCTTCGTCCTCCGCCAACGGACGGATGTCCACCACGAACAAACGGATGTCCAGCCCAATCTGAGGCGCCGCCAAACCTATCCCGTTCGCCCCGTACATGGTCTCGAACATATTATCTATCAACTCTTTCAAGCCCGGATAATCGGCATCGATCTCCCGGCCTACTTTTCGGAGAACAGGGTCCCCGAATGCCCGAATCGGTAATATCATCTATCGTATTTTATAATCCACCAGCCGCCCGCTAAAGCAAGCCCCGCTGTTTTTGTTCCAAATAACTCTGCAATATCAGTGTCGCACTAACCTTATCAATCAAGCCCTTGTCCTGCCTCGCCTTCTTTCCCTTTCCGCTCTGGCTGATAAAAAAAGAAGCCATCTTGGAGGTAAACCGCTCATCGTAACGGTGAACCGGCACCAAAGGAAAAACCGAACGAAAACGCTCGATAAACGTCAAAATAGACGCCTCCACCTCGGAAGCCTTCCCGCGCAAATCCACCGGAAGCCCCACAACCACTTCGTCCACCACATTCTGCGAAAAATACCGCTCCAAAAAAGGCATCAAACGCTCCGTCTCCACCGTATCGAGACCACTGGCCACAATCTGAAAATCGTCGGTAACAGCTAGCCCCGTCCGCTTTTTTCCGTAATCAATCGCCATGATTTGTCCCATAGGCTGCAAATTTAAGAATTTTAAACCATACCCAAAGGAAAACGGCCATCCCGAATGACCGAATGACCGCAAAATATTATTTTTCCCCGAAAAAAATTAAATTCTAACGCACCAAAGCCTTAAGGTAGGCCCCATAACCACTCTTTCCGTATTTCTCTGCCGATTTCAGAAGTTGTTCTTTATTGATGAAATCTTTTTTATAGGCAATTTCTTCAATGCAAGAAATTTTGAACCCTTGACGCTTTTCTAAAACCTTCACAAACTCCGAAGCCTCATGTAGAGAGTCAAATGTGCCTGTATCTAACCACGCGGTTCCTCGGCTCATTACCCCAACTTCCAACTCGCCTCTTTCTAAGTAAATTTTGTTGATGTCGGTAATTTCTAACTCGCCTCTCGGCGAAGGTTTTAGATTTTTAGCAAACTCTACCACCTGATTATCGTAGAAGTACAATCCCGGCACCGCATAATTCGATTTTGGATTTTCAGGTTTCTCCTCAATGGAAATCGCTTTGTTATCAGAGTCAAACTCTACCACTCCATATCTTTCTGGGTCAGAAACTTGATAAGCAAACACACAACCTCCTTTGATGCTAGTTTTACTTTCTAATAGTTGTGGCAAACCCGTACCATAAAAAATATTATCGCCTAATACCAACGCCACCGAATCGTCACCAATGAATTCCTCTCCTAAAATAAAGGCTTGTGCCAATCCGTCTGGACTGGGCTGTACTTTGTACTCTATTCGACAACCAATTTGCGAACCATCGCCCAAAAGTTTTTTAAACCCCTCTTGGTCGTGAGGCGTCGTAATAATCAAAATTTCCCGAATGCCCGCCAACAACAACGTGGAAAGCGGATAGTAAATCATCGGTTTATCATAAACAGGCATCAGCTGTTTGCTCACCGCAATAGTTAACGGGTAAAGCCTTGTACCTGAGCCTCCTGCAAGTATAATTCCTTTCATGGTTTTAATTTTTATACTGTGCTTTGTAATATTCTTGATAAGCGCCACTGGTGACATTCTCCAACCAGTCTTGATTATTCAAAAACCAGTCGATGGTCTTAGCCAGACCTTCTTCAAAAGTAACGCTTGGTTTCCAGCCTAAATCTTTATTGAGTTTCGTAGCATCTATCGCATAGCGTTTATCATGCCCAGGACGATCTTTCACAAAAGTGATTAACTTTTCGGAATATCCCTCTGGACGACCTAACTTGGCATCCATCTGTTTGATAAGTTCTTTGATTAAATCAATATTTTGCCACTCGTTCCAACCGCCAATATTGTAAGTTTCGCCTGTTTTAGCTTCGTGGAAAATTTGGAAAATCGCCTTTGCATGATCTATGACAAACAGCCAATCTCTTGTATATTTACCATCACCATAAATAGGTAGCGGTTTCTCGTTGATAATATTAGATATACAAAGTGGAATTAATTTTTCAGGAAAATGATTTGGACCGTAATTGTTAGAACAATTAGACACAATAAAAGGCATTCCGTAAGTGTTCCCATACGCTCTTACCAAATGGTCGGAAGCTGCTTTACTCGCCGAGTAAGGTGATTTCGGATCATAAGGTGTTTCTTCGGTGAAGAACCCCGTTTCGCCTAAAGCTCCATAGACCTCATCAGTAGAAACATGATAAAATAGGTTTTGCCTAGGCTCATCTGGGAAATTCCCGTGCGTATGCTCTGGATTAAGCGTCCAAAATTCACGGCAAAGATTTAATAAATTAGCCGTACCCATCACATTGGTATTGATGAAAGCGTTAGGGTCGGTAATACTTCTATCCACATGGCTCTCCGCCGCCAAATGCACCACCGCATCAGGCTGATGTTTTTCAAATACCTTTCTTAACTCTTCTACTTTGGTAATATCTGCCCTTTCAAAAGTGTAGTTGGGTTCGTTTTCAATATCTTTTAAATTCTCTAAATTCCCCGCATAAGTTAGGGCATCTAAATTGATTATTTTGGTATTAGGCAAGTTTTTTACAAACTCTCTTACCACATGAGAGCCAATAAAACCTGCTCCGCCTGTTATTATAATTGATTTCATCATTTATTTTTTAAAAATTCTTTTTAGAAAATGGCAACTGTACTTTATCTTTTTCGGAAAGAATAACATCTGTCTCATCCAACTTCCAATCTATCGCTAAATCCGCATCGTTCCAAAGGATTCCGCCTTCAGACTCCTTATTGTAAAAATTATCACATTTATAGGCAAAAACTGCCATTTCACTCAACACCGCAAAGCCGTGAGCAAAGCCTCTCGGCACATAAAACTGTAACTTATTTTCTGCCGTTAATTCCACTCCATACCATTTCCCAAACGAAGGCGAATCTTCCCTTAAATCCACCGCCACATCCCAAACTTTTCCTTCTAAGCAAGACACGAGTTTCGCTTGAGCATGCTCCCCTTTCTGCAGGTGCAACCCTCTAAGAACCCCATACGACGATTTAGAGATATTATCTTGAACGAAATGCCCGTTCATGCCTGTAAGTTCCTCAAATTTTTTCTCGTTAAATTTTTCGTAAAAGTAGCCTCTTTCATCTTCAAAAATGGCAGGCTCAATAATGTAACAGTCTTTTAATGGAGTTTCTCTAATTTTCATAGTTTATAATACCATACAAAAATAAAGTTTTTTACTTATTAAAAAAAATACCACAAGTTTTTAGTAATATTCTTATATCTTCCTTAAAAGATACTCTTTCTAAATACTCTAAATTTAGTTTGATTTTGTGCGGAAAAATAACCTCGTCGTTATATTTCAATGGATTCTCTTTTTGATTTAAAAGATACTCTTCGTTTCGGTATTCTAAACTGGCTTCCGATAAAAGCCCCGGTTTTAAAATCAATACTTTTCTATCCTCTCCCTTAAGACCATCATAATACCCCGGTACATCTGGACGAGGACCGATGAAACTCATCTCACCTTTCAAAATATTAAACAATTGGGGAAGCTCATCTAATTTGGTTTTTCTTAAAAAAGCACCAACCTTTGATATTTTACGAGAAATGGGATGAATGGTTTTAAACTTATATATCCTAAATAGCTTGCCATACTGCCCCACTCTATCCTGCACAAAAATCCCGAAAGAATTAGTATCTACGGATACCAATATTAACAAAAACAAAAGTAAAGGAAATATAACAACAATAATAACACCCGCTAAAATTATAGCGAGTGTATATTTTATTTTCAGATAGGTGTATGGTTCCCCTTTCATATACTCATTTTTATTTACCCACCGCACCCGCGTAAGGGATCGAGTGGATACCCCGAAGGGAAGATGCCGCGGAGCGAAGCGGAGCGGCAATGACCGAGGCGTATAAACGATAGCCCGACCCTAGCGGCTGGCAATAGCGTTGGAGAGGGATACGCCCTAACCTTTCAGTTTAGAAACCATTTCTGATATTCTCTGCCTATCCGCATCGGTTAAATTAGACCCCGAAGGCAAACATAGTCCGTTTTCAAACAACTGCTCCGCCACCCGACCACCGTAATATGGAGCCTCAGCAAAAACAGGTTGCAAATGCATTGGCTTCCATAATGGACGAGATTCGATATTATCTTCCAAAAATTTCAAGCGTAAATCCTCTCTGGAAAAACCAGCCTTTTGAGCATCAATCACCACTGCTGACAGCCAATGGTTGGAAAAACAATCTTCCGATGGCTCAGTGAGCACCTCTACACCTTCCATATTTTTGAACAAATCGATATAAAACTGATGATTGGCTCTTCGTTGAGAAATCCTTTCATCTAAAACTTCCATTTGTCCACACCCTATTCCTGCACAAATGTTGCTCATTCTATAGTTATAACCAATCTCCGAATGCTGGTAATGTGGCGCGTTATCTCTCGCCTGAGTAGATAAAAACACCGCTTTTTCTTTCTGTGCAGAGGTCTGACAGAGCAAGGCTCCACCTCCTGAAGTCGTAATAATTTTATTACCATTGAAACTCAAAATACTCATTTCCCCGAAAGTACCGCATTTCTGTCCTTTATAGCTGCTTCCTAAAGCCTCTGCCGCATCTTCAATGATGGGAATTTCATATTTAGAAGCAACTGCCATCAGTTCATTCATTTTTGCCGGCATTCCGTAAAGGTGGACCACAATAATGGCTTTCGGCTTTTTACCTTTAGACAGTCTATCTTTGATGGCTTCTTCCAAAGCCACAGGACACATATTCCAAGTTTCTTTTTCGCTATCCACAAACACAGGTGTTGCCCCTTGATAAGCAATCGGATTCGCCGATGCCGAAAAAGTCATGCTCTGACAAATGACCTCATCTCCCATTTTAACTCCTAAAATAATCAAAGCCAAATGCAAAGCAGCGGTGCCTGTATTTAATGCAACAGGAAAAATGTTTTCCCCAAGCCATACCCTCAATTTATCCTCAAACAGCTCTATATTTTGCCCCAAAGTAGAGACATAATTTTCCTGAAATGCCTTTTCTACATAAAGCACTTCTGCCCCCGACATATGTGGTGAAGATAAAGAAAGTTTGGTTTTCATTTTATTTCACTCTATCCCCTTGACCTTTTCCTCCAACCGTAGCAAATATATAATAAAAATACCTACTCAATGTTAAAGTTTGATACATCTGAGCATCTAACTCTGCCAATTTTTTCGGAGTGGACATATCCACTTCGTTAATTTGAGCCAACCCCGTAATCCCAGGCAAAAAATCATACACACCTAATTTTTCGCGTTCTTCAATCAGTTCCGTTTGGTTAAATAAATTAGGTCTCGCTCCTACCAAACTCATATCGCCCTTAAGAACATTAAGCAGTTGTGGAAGCTCGTCCAGTTTGGTTTTCCTCAAAAACGCACCAAATTTCGTAATCGAAGCCTGACTGGCCAAATGCGAAGCCACTGACTTAGTATCCTTATGCATCGTACGAAATTTGTATAAATTAAAGGGCTTTTTATTTTTACCCACCCGCTCCTGCACAAATACAGGAGAACCCGTATCAAACAAACCAATCACATATAATAGCAAACCAATAGGCCACAAAAACAACAGCCCAAAAAACGATGCTAAAAAATCTATCAGCCTTATCATAAAATTCTATTTTTTATTTTGAAAACTCTTTATGGTTTTTATTAAGCCTTCTTCAGCCGTATAGGGCAGTTTTTCTATTCCCAAAGCCGATTTTATTTTTTGGTTGGAGACGATATAGCTTTCTGTAAGTTTTTTCAATCGTTCCGAGTTAAGGGGAAGTAATAACTTATCACCCATTTTAGCCACTTTTGTGATCACATTTGCTGACCAGTGCCATAATTTAGGCTTTTTCCCCAGTGTGTTAGAAATAATCGAAATCAATGCATTGGTTGATAAACTTTCATCATCCGAAACATTATAAATTCCTGAAGGTATTTCTTTGTTTTTAAGAAGCTCAAAAATCACAAAATTCAAATTATCAATCGATAAAAACGAGCGTTGATTTTCAAACGACGCCAAAAACCAAGGCACCCCTTTTTCTACAATTTTGTATAGCAAATTAAGGTTTCCCTTATTGCCCTCGCCGTGAATCATGCATGGACGAATGATAAACACTCGTTTTCCTTCGGGCAACTCTTTAGCTAACAGATATTCCTCTGCTAATAATTTTGACTTTCCGTAAGGCGTATACGGCCGGGGCACTTGTTTTTCCTCTAAAACGCCTTCAACTGTATCAGCCACAGCCTTCACGCTACTGAAATAAACAAAATCCTGAATATCCGATTTTAAAAACGCCTCAAACAAACGCTTGGTAAGCTCGGTATTAACCTCAAAGTATGCTTTTTCATCCGAAGTATTGTCCGTATCATGAGCTTTACCCGCAAGATGAACAACCGCATTAGCCGAGTGGTCCAACTTCCATTGAGGAGTCCGTAAAGATAATTTTATCACCTCTGTTCCGTTCGACTCAAAATATTTCGAGAGGTTTTGCCCTACAAATCCCGAAGCTCCTGTAATAATGGTTTTCATGCAACTAATAATTTAACTCCTTATGAATGATGTCCCAAAATTTTTTCTGTTCAAAATGCTCTCTTACAAAACGACGCCCTGCCTCCCCATGCTCTTTCCTTAAAGCCTCATTTTGAAAATAAATCTCGATTTTAGACCGAATATCCTCCGAATCGTTCTCCACATACATCCCCGTTACGCCTTCTTTTATAGATTCCAAACATCCCGTTGCTTTAGTCGTTATAATCGGTAATCCCATAGAAGACGCTTCCAATGTGACCGTCGGAAACCCCTCCCTATAAGAGGCCAAAACAAAAATATCCATTAATTTAAAGTATGGAGAGGCATCCAACACAAATCCCGTATTAACGATTTGAGGATGGTTCAATACCGCCGCTTTGGTATCTTCGGAAACCGAATCCTTCTCTTCAAAAGGCCCTACCAAGAGTAACTTGACCGAAGGATATTGCTTATACAAAGAAACAAACGCCTTTACCAATTCATTAATTCCCTTATCCCTAACCAATCTCCCTACATAACCAATAACAAAATCCCCCTCACAAAACCCATGTTTAGACCGCAAATTGTCCAAAAAAGACGGTTCAAAATGATTCGGATTAAATTTATTCTCCGTATCGATTCCATTACAAGTTCCCAGCCCCAAAATACGGTTTTTGGTCTCCGCATTCAACCCGTCTCTTTCGCTTATTTTTTTCACGCTCGGACTCACACAAATAACTTTGGTCGCCAACCGACCAGAAAGTCTGTCCAAGTTTTTCAACAAAACCCGCTTTAACCCCTTACTGGTTTCATAAATAATGCCATGACGAAAATAAACCCGATCTTTAACTCCCGCCAAAGACGCCGCAATCATCGAAACCAAACCTCCCTTAGGAGTGTGGCCTACCACTACCTCTATACCATGACGTTTTATAAAACGATAAATTTTAAAAACCGCCAATAAATCTTTTAACGGCGTTATGCTCCTTGTTACTTCCACTGCAAAAGGCGTATATTGAAGTTCCGAAGCCAATTCATAAAAATGCCGATCCGGAGAACATCCCAAATAATATTTATTGCCAGTCACAGAGCGTAAATATTTGAATTGGTCACCAAAAAAATGATTAATAACAAACGAAATTGTTACTATATGCAAAACTTTTTTATTCATCTTCTTTATACTTAACTTTATCTATTGACAACAATTTTTCCCTTACCAAAAGTATCTCCCACCATTCTTCACTCTCAAATTAAGTCTAAAACACCTTCAAAATAGATAGGCAAATTTACCAATAAAACTACAGAAAGTAAACTCTTCCTTTTGAAAGATAAAATGTACTATTTGTATTTTTTCTTTTCTAAACTTAACCATAGAAATAACATATTTAAAATGGGATTTTTTTGTATTACGGACATGGCATACATCTTAATTTCTCCTCTTAAAGGCCTCACCTCCCTCTCCAAAAGTAGAGGTAACATCAAAATTCTGACTAAGTGCCACTGTCCTTTCAATAATGCTACGATAGTGTTCTCCTTTAATCATTAATAAGAATTCTTATATTTTGACTACAAAAATACACTATAATTGTCATTGCAAATATGTAACTCAATAATTTGTAGTGTTCGTTCATTTTTTTAATAATATTCACATACATTAATATTGAGAAAAAAGCTAACCCATTAGTGATTCTATACAATACTGGATGATGATAAAACAAAATGCCAGTAAACAATCCTATCAAAACTATCTTATTCATATATTCTAACCTTGGATCATTCTCAACAAAAAAATAAGATATCACCGTCATAAGCATTAAAAGTAAGATAGTTCCACTCCCTCCTCCTTCTATTTTATTATACTTAGCTAATTGTTCCGGTAGATAATCATTTAGTATAGTCATTATTTCACTAGTAATATCCCAAAATAAAAATGGAACAGACAACAATAATAATTTATAATATACATTCTGTTCATTTACGTAGACCAAGCATAGAAAAATGGGTATAAACATCAAGCTTACCAAATGAAATAAGCTCCCTAGCACTAAAAAAAAACAACTCCACAAATATTTTTTATAAAAAACTGAAAATAAAGAAAATAAAACAAAAGAAATAGCAACAGCATCTCTAATCTGAGTAAAATCCCTCAGCAGATAAAAAAAACTCATATACATTAATAGTGCAAAAAATGGATATGCTGCATAACGATATAATAAATATGCCTTGGGAAGAATACTTAAAACCGCTATCACCAAGAGAAGTTCTCTAAAACCTATACCACAAAAAAGCTTATTTATCAATAAATAACCTACTTCTACTATTCTATGTGGACTACCTACTATGATTTGGATATAAGTATATTCACATATACCTTCATAATATTCATTATACATCAGTCCGTCCCTATCTATTCCTATCGGACGAAAACCTGTTAGAAGCACAATCAATATAACAACTGCAGAATAACACAAAAACGTTCCATGATTTTCTTTTTTTAAACCATCTAAAAAAATCTCTATGATAGACAACCCTACTAAAAATAAAATAATATGTATAAATATTTCCTTTATCATTTATATTACACTTGTAAATACGTATGGTATAAACTATCTATCATGTTACAAATATCATATTTTCTCGCTTTTATTTTTCCTTTATTAGAAATTTCAACATAGTAGTCAGGATTTTCCAAAGAAAGAATTTTTTCTTTTAAATCTTCTACATCTCCTTTTTCAAAAAGAAGTCCTCCATCTTCCACAACCTTGTTCAGCCCCTTTACATTAGAGGCTACTGTAGAAATACCACAAGCCATCGCCTCTGCAGCTGCTAATCCAAACCCTTCCCAATGAGAAGATAAAACCGCTATATCACACATTTTTATCAAAGAAATCACATCATTTCTTATCCCAAGCAAAAATACTCTTTTTTCTAACTGCTTATCCCTTATCAATTGTTCTATCTCTTGCCTTCTCTCTCCATCACCTACTAGTATTAGTTTATAATTTTCAGGAAGTTTTTTCAAACATTTTATCACCGTATCCTGGTCTTTTTCTCTACGGAATCCCGCTACTTTTATTAAAATTTTATCATACTGAGAAAAACCCAAATCTGTTTTTTTATAACTTTTTTCCTTTCCTATTTTATCAATATTAATTCCATTCTGAATTACTTTCAATTTACGATTTGGTATATTCAAACATCTTTTCAATTCACTTCTCACTCCCTCAGTAATACAAATAATCTTAGAATACTTATGATAAATGAACTGCTCTATCCATTTATATTTAGGATTTTGGAGCCTTCTATTACTTGTACTATGTTCTGTAAATATAAGTTTTGCTTTCGAAAATGAAATAAACTTTGCTAATACTACAAAGTATTGAGCTGGAAATAAATGTACATGAATAATGTCATATCTATTCACAAATGGAATTAGTTTGAAAATAAGCAATGGATTATACACACTTCCCTTTGATAAGAAATGTATTTTAATCGCAGGATTAGAAGCTAGTTCCTTATAAAAAGGAGTCTCACTACCATTTAACAATAATAATTCGACTTCCAAGTCTTTATTTTCACCTAGCAGAGGTAGTGTTTCTACTATCAGTTTTTCGGCTCCACCTGTGCTTAAACTATTAATAACATGCAGGATTTTCATTTACTTTTTAATTTTCACTCTTATATAGAAATTCAATAGTATCCCAAATGGAATAGCCAAAAGTACTAAAAGTGTGTGGTTAGACTTAAATATCCATTTAAAATCTTTCGCAAATATTGCTGAAGATACCAAGTGTATAGCATTTTTAAATCTTTCTCTGAAAGTATTTTCATAATTAATTCTACTAACTCTAGAAAACGCAAAACCATTAGGACTCTTCTGATACTGCCTCAAAATATTCATTGTAGAGCCATCCTGCTGATATTCCACAATGCAAAACACTTCATTAACAGGCATAAAATCGTAGTCTCTATTTATCATCAAATACAAGTAATCTAGAGGAACAAAACGCTCATTGGAGTAAAGCGGATATTTAGGATATCGCCTCACTATATCAGTTTTTAAAACCAATTTCTTATCTCCTCTTACCTCATAACTAGAATACAATTCATTAAGTTTCACACGAGTAAGCTCTCTAGGAATTTCAGTTCCTATCACACGAAGTGTATTTTTATCTGCATCTAATCCTACAATCCCCGCCAAATCACTTGGCATATGCCCTATATGAAACAAAATCCTTTCGATTGCATCATCTGGCATATAATCATCTGAATCAATGCATACATTATACTCCGTATAACAATTTTCATAGGCTGTATTATGAGCTCCATGCATACCTTGATTTTCTTGATATATATATACAATGTCAACCAATGAGTCTTCTTGCCACTTCCACACAAGATCTTTCGTATTATCGGTAGAACCATCGTCTACTATAAGCCAAATAAACGCTGTACATGTTTGTCTACATAAGCTTTCGTACAAACGAGGAAGTAAATACGCTCTATTATAGGTAGGCGTAAAAACAGTAATAACAGGTTTTTTCATCTCTCTTTTATGGGTCTTAAAATCATTTTTGCCACTAAATACATCCTAGAATTCCCTAATTTAAATCTATTCTTCAACACCAAGAAAATACGCTTTAACAAACTCTCTGAATGATAAATTTTCATATACTCTCCAAAAATATACTTTTGATGAGAGGTTAGTTTATCGTTATATTTTTCTACAAAAGATACAAAGGATTTATGATGTTTAGTATCTATTACAGGAAATTTTCTTTTCACTTTATTGGCAATCCCCGTATCTACATTAGCCGTAACCTTCCCCTCATGTTGTTGTCTATAAAGCATCAATTTATCTTGTAGGTATATTAACTTCCCAAAAGATAACACACCTAATGTTACCAAATAATCATGCATTACCATATAGTCATCGTAGTCTTGAATTAAATTACATAACGGTCTATTAAACATCATAGAACAACCTTGTAGCCCACCAGCAATAAAAAATAAATCTTTAAAATCTCTCAATATCGGAGAGGGAATGCTTCCTGTAACTCCCTTATCTGAAGTGTACAAATATCCTCCTGCAAATATTCCGCAAGGTTCTTTTTCCTCTTTCAATCTTTCATACATTACCTCTAACTTATTTTCCAACCAAATATCGTCTTGATCACAAAAAATCACATAATCTGCCGTAGCATATTTTAGTAAATGTAAAAAATTAGCCCCTGCTCCGCCACATTTTACACCATCTTCTATCAAGACAATCCTATTGTCTATCTTCTGAAACTCTTTAACAAGTTCAACAGTTTTATCTTGAGAGCCATCATCGTGAACAAGCAAACGCCAATCTGTATAGGTTTGTGCTAACAAAGAATAGAGCTGTTGTCTTATATATCTTTCCCCATTATAGGTTGCTAAAAGAATATCTATCATCTTCCTGTTTTTAAGAAATAAGGTGCTAATAAAAATATCATGTATTGTAAATATGTAGAAAAATTTTGATATATATACTCTCCAAAAAACTGTAACATCAAACTAGGTAATATTAAAGCATACAGTATTACTCCTATTGGATTTATTTTCAGTTTATATATCCCCACGAATATTACACCATAAGTAAATCCAAAAATACCCACTCCAATATTTCCAAAATCTTTAAAAAATGGATACATTACGGTATAAACATTAGTAGGCATAGGAACATACGCATAAGATAGAATCGTTTTTTCTACCCCATAATCCGCTCCCAAAGCATTAGCTACTGCATAGAAAAATCGGAAAGTATAGTTTCCTACATCTTCTGTCGGATAATATACTAGAGTATCAAAAGCAGGCATCCCTGCTAAAAGGTAAATTGCCAAAGTATCGGCTATCTCTATTGAACTTTCCTCGTGAAAACTTCTAAACATCGTAATCATGAGCATAATAGCAGCAAACGCTCCGACAAAATAAAAATAATGCTTCTTTTTTAAAACTTTTTTAAAATATAAAATCACAAAAATGCCTATGATAAGAGCTACTAAACTTGTTCGTGCCAATGTAATTATACCTAACAAAAATGCCAAAAACAATACTACATAATACTTAAATTTAGAAAGTTTTTCATAATAAAAAGTAAATAGCAGACATACTACATTAGTAAAATTAAACACATACCCTAACGCTCCCAACGAAAAAGAATCATCTTCATCTAACCCTGTATTTATTAGCCTTAGTCTCAAAAAAAACATCTCTGGTCCTACTTTAATAGCCTCCATTACCAATGTTATCAATGCCATAGGAGCAAATACCAATACTACATAATAGTACATATTAAATACCTTCTTATTATATAAATCTCCACTACCAAACTTCTTTTTATTCACAAATAGCAAGCCCCCCATAAAGAAAGAAAAAACCCAAATCAGTATTGCATATAAAAATTGCTCTTGCAAGGCATATAAAGGATGAGGTATTGCCCAGTATAAAAACAATAACCCCCCCCATAAAAAAGGGGTAATAAACAAAGGATTCAAAATTTTTCTGTCTAAAGCATACCCTAAAATAGATAGCAATAAAAAAACTATTGATAAAGCTATAACCTCCATTCTAAACAATTACTTTTTTAGCAAAAAACATCATCCCAAAAAATATCACCACTTCCACAGTCATCATTATCCCCACCGTACCCCATAGTTCATAATACTTTATACAAAATAAAGACACCGGAAGACTTAGCACGCCTACAATGATATAAATTCTAGAAAAAATCTTTTTTTCCCTCTCTCCACCTAAACCCAAAAGCCCAAGCTGCCCCACTATTCCCCCCAATGCAATAGGGAAAATCATCAACATAAATACCCTCAGCATTACGTCAATCCCTTTGTATTCGGCTAAAAAACAATCTATAATCTCCTCCTCCATAAGCAAAAACACACCATAAGCTACTGATAGTAAAATAAATGCTACTCCAAATATCAGCTTAAACAAACGCTTCGCTCGCTCCATATCCACCTTCTTCATCTGAGCTATTACAGGAAAACAAACTTGATTAATAGGAGCAAATATCCCAAAACATATTACTCTCGTAAGCTTCTCCATAGCCCCAAAAAGCCCAACATTATAGTTTGTAGAGAAAAAACCTAACATTATCGTAAGGCTATTCGTATAAAGACTGATAGTAGAGTTTGATAAAAAAATAGGAAATGCCTCCTGCATCTCTCTTCGATACACTTGTATCTCTCTGTTTATTTTCACACGAGAAAAATAATGTGGGTAATACTTATAGAGATACCCTAATGTTAAAAGACTTGCTAATACAAAAGATGATGATTGTATAAGAATAGCACTCTCATAATCGGTCTTCTCTTTTACAAATATGAAAATAAGAGGGTAAGTCAATAGCTTAGACAGAGCCGTTATCAACCCTAAATGCTTCATTTTATTCATCCCCTGAAACCACCACAAAGGAAAAAAAACATTCCCCAAAACCATTATATAAGACAAAATAATTCCCTCCGTATATATCCCTATTTTAGGGACAAGCACAATCAAAAAACTTACAGGTAATACAGAAATAAATGACAGAATCAACTTGATAAAAATAATATTCCAGTAAGTTTCTTTTACTAAAATATCATTATCAACATTTTCTGCAATTTTTTTAGTCACCGAAATATTAAACCC
The DNA here is from genome assembly GCF_036016955.1 of Bergeyella anatis. Classification (NCBI taxonomy): domain Bacteria; kingdom Pseudomonadati; phylum Bacteroidota; class Flavobacteriia; order Flavobacteriales; family Weeksellaceae; genus Bergeyella; species Bergeyella anatis. Next base: position 19,337 of record NZ_JAYWXI010000006.1, read on the forward strand.
AAAATCAACAAACAAGATTATAAATTGAGAAAAAGCAAATACAAAACTATATACTCCAAAACTCTCTACCGACAAAGTTTTTAACAAATATGGAAGTATCAATATGGGCAAAAGCATATTAAACCCTTGTGCCATATACATATACATAGTATTTATAGCAATTCCTTTCAATTCTTTTTGCATAAACATCATTATAACTACTTAAAAAGTGTAATAAGAGCCCCGCCCGTACTTCTCGTATTTTTTACTTCTAAACCACATTCAACGAATTCCACCACCTCAGTACATCAAACACTAAGAATATTCCCGCTCATTTTTTATTTTAAAATTTAGTTTTTTGTCTATTTTTTAAGCCAATTCAAAAAACGTTCACACTTTAAGGAATACACTCTAAAGTTTACACGTTCGCATCCCTTCTCCACTTATTATTTATTATCTACTGAACTACTTTTACTTTGATAAATGAGAGCTTATTTTCATACAAGAGGCACTCATTTATATAAATCATAAAACCTATAATCCCCTAAAGAGTCTTATCAAGACTATATCAAAATAATATTCATAACTTATATTCTGTTTCTTTCAGTACTCCTTTAACATCGTAAACAATGGCTTTATCTTTCTTCAATCCTTCAATAGGCAAGTCCGAAAATGCTTTATGAGCCACCCCTAAAACAACCGCATCAAATGTTTTTTGGGGCATCTCTTTTGTACTTTCAATGCCGTATTCGCGTCTTACTTCCTGCGGATTTGCCCAAGGGTCATAAGTCGTTACTTTCACTCCGAAATCTTCAAGAGCTGCAATCACATCTACAATCTTGGTATTACGGACATCAGGACAATTTTCCTTAAAAGTAATGCCCAACATGAGTACTTCTGCATTATTTACGGGAATATCCTTTTTAATCATGGCCTTTACCACTTGCTCTGCCACATATTTTCCCATCGAGTCGTTTAAACGACGACCTGCCAAAATAATCTCTGGATGATAACCATATTCTTGGGCTTTTTGAGCTAAATAATACGGATCTACACCTATACAATGTCCACCTACTAAGCCTGGTTTAAATGGCAAGAAATTCCATTTTGTTCCAGCTGCTTCTAGAACAGCATGGGTATCAATATCCATAAGATTAAATATCTTTGCTAGTTCATTCACAAAAGCGATGTTGATATCTCTTTGAGAATTTTCAATCACTTTAGCCGCTTCCGCCACTTTGATTGTCGGAGCCAAATGCGTTCCGGCTGTGATTACCGATTTATAGAGCTCATCCACCATTTTCCCAATTTCCGGCGTAGAGCCCGACGTCACCTTTAAGACTTTCTCGATGGTATGTTCTTTATCGCCGGGATTTATTCTTTCCGGAGAATAGCCCACAAAAAAATCTTCATTGAATTTCAATCCTGAAACCCGTTCCAATACGGGAACACAATCTTCTTCCGTCGCCCCCGGATAAACCGTAGATTCATAAATCACAATATCCCCCTTCTTCAGAACCCGCCCCGCTGTTTCACTGGCTTTCAACAACAAATCGAGTACCGGTTTTTTACTTCGATCAATCGGCGTGGGCGTTGTGATGATATACACATTCGACGCTGCAATATCCTTTGGGTTGGAAGAACAATACAGCCCTTTTTCCTTTTGAAAAAAAGGATTCTTCTCGACTAAAACAGCCTTCAAAACCTCCTCTTGGACCTCCAGTGTATCGTCACAGCCTCGGTTTAATTTTTCAATTCTTCCAGGATTGATGTCATAGCCTACCACCGGATATTTGGTGGCAAATAATCGAGCCAGAGGCAACCCCACATAACCGAGTCCGATGACTGAAATCCTACAATCCATTCTGGTACTGAACCATTTTTAGCCTCTAAAACCTCTCTTTTAGCTTCTGAAACCACGTTTTTTCTTCCGCATGATAACCGTAACCGTATTTATTTCCATAGCCGAAGTAATTTTTACTCACGTCATTGAGGACAAATCCTACGTTTAGAATTTTGCCGGCATCGATATTTTTCTGCGCAAATTCCATCAGTGCTTTTTCCGTATATTTCGAACGGGCCACATAAACCGTTGCCTCTGCCAAATCCGAGATAAGGAAAGTATCGGTTACCAAAAGTAATGGCGCGGTATCAATAATGATATAATCGTAAATTGGTTTTAACTGGTCCAAAAGTTGCTCGTAGCGACCATTGGTCAGCAGTTCGGTAGGATTAGGCGGAATACTTCCCGAATATATCACATCCAAATGAGGGTTAAACGAACTCTGATGAACCACCTCTTTCGCTTCCATGGTGGCATCGTACAAAAATTCGGTAAGGCCCTTGAGTCCTTTCCGTGCGGTATTATACCGTTGCAACTGGGGATTACGAATATCCGACCCGATGATGATAACTTTCTTGCTCGGCGTAGCCAGCGTAAGTGCTAAGTTCACCGAAGTAAACGTTTTCCCTTCCCCTTTGACCGTAGAGGTTACAAAAACCACCTTTCCTTTCTCTTTCTTGGAAAGTATGAAATTCAAATTGGTAATCAGAATTCTAAAAGCTTCCGCCATAGGGGACAAATCATTGGGAAGGACAATATCGGACTGGCCTTTCTCAATTCGAGGCAACTCCGCCAATACGGGAACTTTAACCAATTTTTCCAAATCGTGCTTGGAGTTTATCTTGTTATTAAGCAGATCGGCCAAATAAATCAGGACGAAAGGAATCAAAAGCCCTAGAACCAACCCTGCCAAAAGAATAACCAGCCGCTTCGGAGCCACCGGATTTTTTCCCGAAAAAGCATAATCCACAACCCTGGCCTTATCCCCCGAAAGAGCTAGGGAAATTGCTGTTTCCTCCCTTTTCTGAAGCAACAAAAGATAAAGCTGTTCCTTAATCTGTTGCTGCCTTTCTATACCGCGGAAGAGTTTTTCCAAAGAGGGCAATTTGGCTATTTTACCGGAAACCTGATTCTGTTCTAACTGAAACTGTTGGCGCGCAAAGGAAAGCCCTTCCCTATTCTTGCGCAAACTCTGTAAAACCGAATTTCTAAGGTTGTTGATTTGGTTGGTAATGTCCACCACGGCAGGATGTTCTTTGGTAGCGGATTCCAAAAGGCGGTTACGCTCCATAACAAGACCGTTATAAGCCGTAATGTTCGCTAGTGCCTGAGGATTGGAAAGCCCCACATTGGAAGGTAACGCCTGATAAGAATCCGTCCTGGAAACGTGTCCTATAAGCGCATCGTTCAGTTCGATTTGGGCATCGATTTCAAGCTGCTTCGCGCGGGCATCGGCCGAACTTTCCAAACCAATCTTGGCTTCCGTCTGTATGTCTGCAATATTATTCTGAGCCTTGAAGTTTTCCTTCTTCGTTTCCACATCCCCCAATTCCTGTGAAACCACCGCAATCCTTTCGTCAATAAATTTAAGCGTTTGTTCCGACTGGGTGTTTTTATCCTTCACAGCATCCGCATTGTAAGCAACCACCAAAGCATTCAAAACGTCTTTCGCTTTATCCACCTGAGGATAGTTCATCGAAAGCCCGATGATAGTGGCATCCTTGTTCACCAAAGAAACCTCCACAAGTTTCTGAAACTCCTCCACCCTTGAGGCATGATTCGCCACTTGCAGTTGAAGATCGCTCAATTCTCCGGCTTTTACCGCATCAAACGCCTCGTTTTTACGGATGAGAATATTGGCATACGGCAGGCTAATGGTTTTATTAAAAAAGCCTTCAACCGGACGGGGAAGCTCCTTGGAAGACAAGGTGATCTTATCGCCTTTAACACTAATCGCCAAAGGTTCCTTAGGAAACTTTTGGTTTTTCTTTTCATTAATCAGGCTTACTTTAAAGGGAGACGTATCTCCATAAAGCTCGCGGGAAGAAAAACGATCTTTGGAAAAAACCGCCACCTCCAACTGCTTGGAAGCCACCACTTCGGACATCAACTTTTTTGATTTGAAAATCTCGATTTCATTGTCCACGCTATTGGTGTTCATCCCGCCAAGCGACGTAAGGTCCTTAAGGGCACCCAACTCTCCGGCAACACCCCCGGAACTTTTGGCGTCCTTAATCAAAACCGTAGTTTGGGTTTTATAAACCGGCGTAGAAAATTTCAAATAAAGATAGGCTGCAAACAGCATAACCAAACCCGAAAGCACAAACCAATACCACTTTAAAAGATAAGGCTTCAGGATTTCACGAATGTTGAGTTCCCCTGCGTTTTCCGGGTTTATTTTACCAAATTCTTCCCCCATAAATATTATTTAAATGTAGTTACAAAAATAGTAATAAGACCTAAAGCCACAGAGGCGATGGATATGTAAATCCCCGCATTAGGATCCAACCGCGCCGCACGCTCTCTGGTAAGATTAGCCGACACGTAAATCACATCCCCTTGCTGCAAATGATAATACGGCGAGGCAATGAAAGCCGCATCCTTTAGGTTAATCCGGGCCTTTTCCACCGTCTCTCCATTACTTCTAATGATTAAAACATCGTTACGGTTACCGTACATCGTCAAATCGCCCGCCATACTAAGCGCTCTTAGAAGCGTTGCGTTACCGTCACTGATCACGTATTCCCCGGGACGCTGAACTTCCCCCAAAACAGACACCCGAAAGTTGGTGTGTTTTACCGTTACCAAAGGATTAATGATATAGCGTCTCAAACGACTCTGCAAATCAGCCTTGATTTCCTCCGTATTCTTTCCTTCCACTTCGATTCTCCCCAAAACCGGAAAGTCAAAACCCCCTTCGGAATCCACCACATAAGTCGGCCCCACATTCGTCACCTGCCCCTGCATGGGCTTATTGCCCGACACCTGAGACGTTTGTATGATTTCGCCCGAAGAATAATTCTGATTGAAGGGTTTAACAACATCCAAATCCTTCGCCAACACATTAATAACCAACTGGTCCCCAGGTTTTAACCTCCCCAAAGCGTAATCTTTGGCCACCGTGGTGGCAATTTCTTCAACGTTTTGCATATAGTTCAGCTCGCTGGGTTTGTTTTTGCCCCATCCCGCACAAGAGTAGCACAGAACCGATACCCCAACCAGCAACGCTATTTTTTTTAACTTCCTTATCATGTTAACTTTTTCCGTTTAGCTTATTTTTTATTTTTATTAATCCAAGGCTTCATAGACCGAATTATTGCTCTTAAACTCCGGCACAATGGTCTTTAACTTGCGCACCACTTCAATTTTCCCTTTATCCTGCCCTACGGCAATGAGTTCTTCCGTCAAACGATTGATTTGCTCGTAAGACATCGGCATATCCTTGGAAACCATAATTTTTTCGTGAGGCGTAGGAAGCGTTTTTGTGTTGTCGCTCAATAATTCTTCGTAGAGTTTTTCCCCAGGTCGAAGCCCCGTATAAACAATTTTAATATCCGTATCGGGGGTCAATCCCGAAAGTTTAATCATACGCCTAGCCAAATCCACAATTTTAACCGGCTGCCCCATGTCGAACACGTAAATCTCGCCACCTTTGCCCATCGTTCCGGCTTGCAACACTAACTCGCAGGCTTCGGGAATCGTCATAAAATACCTCACGATTTCCGGATGGGTGACCGTAACCGGCCCTCCACTTTCAATTTGTTTTTTAAAATGCGGAATTACCGACCCGTTGGAGCCCAAAACATTCCCAAATCGCGTCGTGATGAATTTGGTTGTATTCCCCTCCAAAGTTTGAAGAGATTGCACAAAAAGTTCCGCAGTCCGCTTGGTGGCTCCCATCACGTTGGTCGGATTCACCGCCTTGTCCGTCGATACCATCACAAAACGGTTGACCTTAAACCTACTGGAAAGCAATGCCACATTCTTACTTCCCAAAACATTAACGCAAACCCCTTCGTAAGGATTATCCTCCACCAAAGGCACATGCTTGTAAGCGGCCGCATGGTAAACCATGGAAAACCGGTATTTTTCAAATAAAACTTCCAAACGGTCGTAGTTGACCACATCCTGCATCACAAACTTAAATCCGACGTTCGGAAATTTTTCCCGAACCTCCAATTCCAATTCGTAAAGAGGCGTTTCCGCCTGATCCAAAACCACCACCAAAGAAGGCTCAAACTGAGCCACCTGACGCACGATTTCACTTCCGATCGAACCGGCTCCACCCGTTACCAAAACCGCCTTCCCTTCATGGCGTTTTCTCACTTCCTCATTCTCGATTTTGATTGGTTTACGATTCAGTAAATCCTCAATTTGTAAAGTTTTAATTGCAGAAGCCTCCAAATCCTTATCCCGAAGTTTCTGAACCGAAGGAGCTTTAAAAACCTGAAGCTCTTTTTCTAAAAAAAGCCCTACCCACTGATTCATCTCCTCTCTCGACAAAACCTCCTTAATCAGCAAAACCCCGTCAATCCCCAAGTCCTCTTTAGAAAATTTTTCAATCTTCTTTTTGGTAAACACCGACTTCCCCAAAATCCTCAGCCGCCCAGGGTCTGCACCGGAAGTCAAAAACCCCACCACCTGGTAAGGCAAATGCGGGTTATCCAAAATCGCCCGCCCCATCGCCACAGATTGCTCGCTAACCCCCATCACCAAAATCCGCTTTCTCAACGTACTTCTCCGAATCTCCCGAGCCATATGAAAAACCTCTTTCACCAAAAGACGAAAAAGGAACAAAAACATAAAAGACAACGCAAAATAGATGACCAAAACCGAATTGTGAAAAAGCATCCGCTCCCAAACTCTTTCGAATAAAAAATTGGTCATCACTAAGAGCATCACCGTACAAAAGCTGGCCAAAAGCAACTTAAACAAATCGATAAACGTCGAATGCCTTATAATCCCCGCATACGTCCGGAACAAAAACATAAACCCAACGTTAACCGTAACAATCAAAAGACTTTTCTGTAAAATCGGCAGACTGGTGGTTACATCCACCCCTAATTTCATTACCGTATAAAAAGCAATAAAAAGCGATACTCCCAACAGAAAAACATCCAAAAAAAGTATAACCCAGCGGGGAAGATACCTCACATCCGAGAGGTTAACCAAATTGTCTCCTCCGTAAATTTTCTGTCGCAGCTTTTCAAACGAAAATTTTGCCATTTTTTGGTAATTATATCCGAGAACTAAAGCACATCAAATGCCAATCTCTCATAAAATGCAAATTTACTAAAATCGGCGGGCATTACCATCTTGTTTCCGAAAATATTTCATGATAAATCCCTTTCCCCCGACGTTTATTGCTTATTTTTTAAAAATCCGCCGAACTTAAAATTTAAACCTTAAAATCCTATCCATTTCTCTTCTTCCACCAAACCTGCCTTCCCAGAAATACGCCAATCCATGCTTAATCCTCACTGCTCGCAATCGTTTCCAATGCCTCAAGCACGCCTTCGTATTCAAAGCCCCGACCTAGCATATACCGAATGGTTTTTTGCTTCTTAAGAAAGTCTTTCCCACCGCCCTGCTGGCCATAATGCCGCCGAGCCAAATCTTGCATTGCGATTCTATAATCCTCCTCCTCAATCTCTTCAAACGATTTAAGAATAAGCTTGTCGTTTATTCCTTTTTGTTTGAGATGTTGGCGGATTTTAACTCTCCCCCAACGCTTAACATAAAATTTACCCCGGGCATAGCTTCGGGCAAATCGCTCTTCGTTAAGGTAGTTTTCCCTCAAAAGAAACAACAAAATCTCCTCTTTCGCCTCAGGAATCAACAAATACGCCTTCATCTTGGCTTCCACCTCCTGATGACAGCGGTCCTGGTAAACGCAATAAGCCACCAGCTTCTGTTTGATTTCTTCAAAAGTATACGATTTCTTTCCTTCCATAATGCAAAGCACGCCTTAAGGCGTGCCTTCCCGTTTTTATTTACCGAACAACTTAAAATGAAAATAAAGGCAGTCCGTCCATCATGGCATTCACCTTCCGACGAACATCCGCAATCACCTGATCGTCCGAAATCGAATGAACCACCGTCGAAATAAGCTCCGCCACGGTTTCCATATCGTTTTCTTTCAGCCCCCTGGTGGTCACCGCCGCCGTTCCCAAGCGAATCCCCGAGGTCGTAAACGCCGACTTGTCATCAAAAGGCACCATGTTCTTGTTGCAAGTGATATCGGCCTTCACCAAAGCCTTTTCGGTTTCTTTCCCGTTGACTTTTTTGTTGCGTAAATCCACAAGCATCAAATGATTATCCGTCCCACCGCTCACAATTTCAAAACCGCGATCCATCATGGCCTTAGCCAACGCCCTGGCATTGGAAACCACTTGTTTGGCATAAACCTCAAACTTCGGATCCAAAGCCTCACCAAACGCCACCGCTTTTGCCGCTATCACATGCTCCAAAGGCCCTCCCTGAATCCCGGGAAATACACATCCGTCAAGAACCTGACTCATCATTTTCAATTCGCCTTTAGGCGTTTTGTGCCCATACGGATTCTCGTAATCTTTCCCCATCATGATAAGCCCTCCTCTCGGCCCGCGAAGCGTCTTGTGCGTAGTAGTGGTAACCACATGACAATGCTCAAAAGGGGAAGAAAGCAATCCCTTAGCAATAAGCCCCGCAGGATGAGCAATATCCGCCCATAACGTCGCCCCCACTTCATCGGCAATCGCACGGAATTTTGCAAAATCCAAATCCCTGGAATAAGCCGAATACCCCGCAATAATCATCTTGGGTTTTACTTCCAAAGCCTTTTGACGAACATTCTCGTAATCAATCCTTCCGGTCTCCTTCTCCACGCCGTAAAAGTGCGCATTGTACTGTATCCCCGAAAAATTAACAAATGAACCATGCGTGAGATGCCCACCCATCGACAAATCCAATCCCAAAATGGAATCTCCCGGCTTCAAAACCGCAAGATAAACCGCCGCATTAGCCTGAGACCCCGAATGCGGCTGCACATTGGCATACTCCACCCCGAAAAGCGCCTTAGCCCTTTCAATGGCAAGCGTTTCGATTTCGTCAACCACCTCGCAGCCTCCATAGTACCTGCGACCAGGATAACCTTCCGCATATTTATTGGTCAAGACACTGCCCATGGCCCGCATCACTTCCTCCGAAACAAAATTTTCCGAAGCAATGAGTTCGATGCCGTGCGTCTGTCTCTGTCTTTCTTTTTCAATAAGGTCAAAAATAATATTGCTCATGTTTTAGATAATAATAAAGCTTAGATTCTTTCTTTTTTAACGTCTTCAAATTTAGCATTTTGTTTGAGAATCTCCGAAAAAATCCAACCTAAAAGCAAAAACATTGATTATCAGAAATTTAAACACCTTCCGTCCTAATCCCCGCAAAAATCATCAAAACAAAACAGGTTGTTCCACAGCCATAACCGGCACTTTCAAATCCGTTTTCCAACGCTCGTTCATCATCTTGATAAGATGCGCCGAAAGCAACGGAGAAGCCTGCTCCACATTTTGATGCACAAAAAAGTAAAGTCCCTTCAATCCTTTATCTTTCCAAGAGGACAAACGCTCCATCCAATCCTCCAAACGAGCATAGTCGCTAGCCGCATTAGCCCCAACATAGCGAATAAATGCATACGGCGTCGTTAAACGCATATGAAGCATATCGCGCCTTCCCGCCGTATCCACAATCATATTGGTAACCCCGCATCGCTCGAAAAGAGCGCAAACTTTATCGAAAACAACCGAATCATCAAACCACTCCCGATTACGCAATTCCACCGCCAAAGGCAATTCCCGAGGCCATTCTTCAACAAATTTTTCCAAGCGATCGTAATCCTTCGGTTTGAAATTATCATGCAACTGAAGAAAAACCATCCCCAACTTCTCCCCAAAATGCATCACCGCCATCGCATACTGCGTAACGGCATCCGCCACGTTAATCAAACGACGGTAATGGGACACCGTATTGGTAATCTTAGGAAAAAATAAAAACCCCTCCGGCGTCTTGTTTTTCCAAGTGGTCACCTGCTTGGCACTAGGCATCCCATAAAACGTAGCATTAAGCTCGATCGAATTAAACTGCGTCGCATAATAGGACAACTCGTCTTTCGTCCCCCTAGGGTAAAACCCCTTTAGGTCGTTCCGATTCCATTTCGCACATCCTACCGCTATAGACTGAAGCGCTCCGCCTTGTTTCTCCAAAACCAACGAAGTCCCGCCATGATCCGAAGGTAAGGTAAAATCCACCAAACTAGGATCCTCCACTTTTCCAAATTTCATAAAGACACAATCAAATTTAAACCGCTGCAATAATAGCACAATCCCACAAAAAAACCACAGAGAATTCTGTGGTTTTTTCATTTATCCAATAACCCTAGGCCTCGCAAGAGGAACACGTCACAAAATTGACCATCAACTCCTTCGATACCGACGAACTCCTCTGATAATAAAGGGTCTTAACGCCTTTTTTCCATGCTTCGATCATCAGATAATTCACATCTTTCACCGGCATGGTCGAAGGAATCTGAAGGTTGAGCGATTGCGCCTGATCAATATACTGCTGACGCTGCGCCGCCTGAGAAATAATCTCCATAGGCGAAATTTCTTTAAACGTCTTAAACACCGCTTTCTCTTCCTCCGTCAAAGCTTCCAAATGCTGAACCGAACCATGGTTCAGCATAATACTACGCCAAGTATCCTCGTTGTCCAAATCTTTCTCCTGAAGAACCTGAGCCAAATACTTATTCTTACGCATAAAGTTACCCTTCGCCAAGCCTGCCTTATAATAGTTGGAAGCAAAAGGTTCGATTCCGGGGGACGTCTGCCCCAAAATAGCCGAACTGGACGTGGTAGGTGCTACCGCCATCAATGTCGTATTACGCATACCGTACCCCTTCAAAAGCTCCGGCTCGCCGTAAATATTCGCCAATTCGCGGGACGCCGCCTCCGCCTGCTCCTTAATGTGACGGAAAGCCCGGGCATTAAACTGGGTGGCCTCAAAACTCTCAAAAGGAATCCTGTTTTTCTGAAGGTAAGAATGATACCCCAAAACCCCCAAGCCAAGCGCACGGTGACGCATCGCAAAATTACGCGCTCCGCTGAGATAATAATTCCCCTCGGTTTTTTCGATAAATTCCGAAAGCACCGCATCCAAAAAATAGATCGCCAACTTCACCGCATTAGTGTCCTTCCACTCGTCAAAAAGCTCCAAATTCATGGAAGAAAGACAGCAAATGAAAGACTCCTGCTCCGAAGAAGGCAGCATAATCTCCGAGCAAAGGTTACTCGCATTAATCGAAAGCCCCAAATCCTTATAAACCTGAGGTTTATTACGATTCACGTTATCCGTAAACAAAATATATGGCAGCCCTTTCTGCTGACGACTCTCCAAAATACGCGCCCATATCTTGCGCTTCTCCATATCGCCGTCAATCATGTCCTGCATCCAATAATCCGGAACACAAACCCCCATAAAGAGATTCTGAATCGGACTTCCAATATCTTTGATGGACAAAAACTCCTCAATATCGCCATGGTCAATATCCAAATACGCCGCAAACGCCCCCCGGCGCACCCCGCCTTGGGAAACCACATCCATCGCCGTATCAAAAAGCTTCATAAAAGAAACCGCTCCAGAAGACTTTCCGTTATCGGTGACCGCCGTCCCTCTATGGCGAAGCTCGCCAAAATATCCCGACGTCCCGCCACCAATCTTAGTCTGCATAATCACCTCTCCCAATTTATGCGTAATCCCTTCGATATTGTCCGGAACATGCACATTAAAACAAGAAATCGGAAGCCCCCGCTGGGTCCCCATATTCGCCCAAACCGGTGAAGAAAAACTGATCCATCCCTTCACGATCATTTCCTTGAATGCCGGCTGCAATTCGGGCTTATACAGACGCTTTGCCGCCGCCGTGGTGATCCGATCTATCGCACCCTCCACCGTCTCTCCCTTCAACAAATACCCCCGATTGAGCATCTGCTCACTTTCTTCATTCAACCACCAGATGTCCAGTTTATTTTCTTCCATAATTTTTTCTTATCCTTTGTATTTTATAACGCTTATCTCTCTGTTCTCTGCTTTTCGTTTTCCTAAAACAAATCGTTTTCGGTAATAGACTTGTCATGCTTGGTATAATCCACAGGACGCTTTGCAAAAAAGTCATCCAGCGAGTTGGCAAAAACCTCCTCCTCAAACCAAACCATCGGACGATACTGCTCCGCCGAAACATTGTAACGCGGTTTCATGCCTATCTTTTTCAAAGAATCGTCCACACGGTATTTCATAAAATTAAGCAAATCTTCCTTGGTAAAGCTGTCAATCTCGCCCAACTCAAAAATCCAGTCCAAAATCTCCTCCTCCACACGGATGGAATAATCCACCAATTCATAAATGGCTTCAAGATCGCTTTCGGTAAGAAGTTCCGGCTGCTCCTCCCGGATTTTATTGATAAGATAAATCCCTGCATTGGCATGGATTTGCTCGTCCACCGAAGTCCAAGCAATAATGTTGCTAACATTCTTCATATACCCCTTAAAGCGGGTGAACGAAAGAATAATAGCAAATTGGGAAAACAAAGAAACATTCTCAATCAGAATACTGAACAAAAGCAAGGACGACACATACTCCTTAGGCGTAGTGGAATTCGCATGCCGCAAAGCCTCCGTAAGGAAATCAATACGTTTCTTAATGGCCGGAATCTCCACCACGTGCAAAAACTCTTCATTATACCCCAACACCTCCAAAAGACGGGAATACGCCTCCGAATGACGAAACTCGCATTCCGCAAAAGTCGCCCCCAAACCATTAAGCTCGGGCTTAGGAAGATGCTGGTAAAGATTCCCCCAAAACGTCTTCACCGCCACTTCTATCTGAGCAATCGCCAACAGCGCATGCTTTACCGCGTTTTTTTCGTGCGGCTCCAACTGAGAGTGAAAATCCTGAACGTCGGCAGTAAAATCCACCTCGGAATGAACCCAAAAGGCTTTATTGATCGCCTCCGTAAATTGCAAAACCTCCGGATACTCAAACGGCTTGTAGCTAACTCTCTTGTCAAATATTCCCATGATCGTTCTTTATTGTGTTGGTACTAAAATCAAAAACAGCAACCTAAAAACCTCATAACCATCCGATTGAGCAAATAAAATCCCAATCAAAAAAAGTAAAAAAGCAATGATTTTCGGCTCGGTCAATCTGAAAACAAAAATAAAAAATAGCCCCATATATCAAAAGTCAGCTTCATTAAATCTCTGGTTTTAAGAAGCAAAAGTTTTCCACAAAAACACAGAACTCGCATTATCAGGCGGTTCAGTCTTACATTGGCCGTCAAAATCCCATTTAACCAAAACAAAAATCAAACAAAACAAAATAAAACATTGATTAACAAAAAATTAAAATCAAACACTCTTCAAAAAAATAAGTCCCCAAAACCACCGTGCCAATCTGTAACATTCTCCCCTCCCCGTCTACCTATTATAAAAAAAAACATGCTAATCCTACGCGACCTGCATAAATCCTACGACACAGGAAAGTCCCACCTGCACGTCCTTAAAGGCATCAACTTGGAAATTGCCAAAGGCGAATTCGTTTCCATCATGGGAAGTTCGGGTTCCGGAAAATCCACCCTGTTGAACATCATCGGCATTCTCGACGAAAAAGACAGCGGCGTCTACGAACTCGGAGGCCTACCCATCGAAGACCTTTCCGAAATCAAAGCCGCCGAGTACCGTTCCCGTTTCTTGGGATTCATCTTTCAGTCGTTCAATCTCATCGGTTACAAAACCGCTCTGGAAAACGTGGCCCTTCCCCTCTACTACCAAAACGTCCCCCGAAACGAGAGAAACCAAAAAGCCATGGCTTATCTGGAAAAAGTAGGTTTGGCTCCCTGGGCCAACCATCTCCCCAATGAGCTTTCGGGAGGGCAAAAACAAAGGGTAGCCATTGCCCGCGCCCTGATTACCGATCCCAAAATCGTCTTGGCCGATGAACCCACCGGCGCACTCGACTCCAAGACCACTCACGACATCATGAAACTCCTTCAACAAATCAACGAAGAAGGAAAAACCATCATTATCGTCACCCACGAACCCGATGTAGCAACCCAAACCAAACGCAACGTGGTATTGAAAGACGGACGCATCGAAAGCGATGAATTCATAACCCAAAAAGTACTTTACTGATTTAAAAATATTTTTTATGTTCGACGCAGACCGTTGGCGAGAAATCGGCTCCTCCCTTAAAAGCAATCTCCTTAGAACCATCCTCTCCGGATTTACCGTGGCGTTAGGACTCTACATCTTCATTGTGCTCTTCGGGATTGGCTCCGGCCTTCGCAACGCTTTCTCCGAAAACTTCACCAGAGATGCCCAAAACCTCATCACCATCTTTACCGGCAAAACCTCCATCGCCTACGGAGGCCTCCAGGCTTCTCGCGACATCGTCCTGAAAAACGAGGATTACGAACAAACCATCCTTTTAGCTCCCGAAAAAGTGGAGTACGCCACCCCCCGTTACCAAACGTCCATGCTCGTCAAATACGGCAAGGAAAGCGGCACTTATCAAATCTCCGGCGCCCAAACCGACGAACTGAAGGTGGAAAACCGAATCCTGACCGAAGGAAGATACCTAAATACAGGCGACCAAGAACAAAAAAGACCTGTAGCCGTTATCGGACGTATGGTTCAACGCGACCTGATTAAAGACGGAAATGCCATCGGAAAAGAACTGAACATCAACGGTACCTTGTTCAAAATCATCGGCGTTTTTTCCGATGAAGGCGGTGGCGATTGGGAAGAACGCGCCATTTCGATTCCCATCAGCACGCTGCAACAAATGAAAAAAAATTCCGATACCGTAAACAGCATCCAACTAACCTACAACCCCGAACTCTCCCCCGAGCAAGCCATTGCCTTTGGCGAACAAATCGGCGAAGCCCTAAAATCCAAACACCGCGTGTCTCCCGAGGACGAAAACGCCATCATTGTCCGAAACAATGCCGAAAACACCAAAGATTCGGTTCAGTTTCTGTTCATCCTAACCCTCATCGTAGGCTTCATCGGACTAGGCACCTTGCTAGCGGGCATCATCGGTATCAGCAACATCATGGTCTACATCGTGAAAGAACGCACCAAAGAAATCGGCGTAAGAAAAGCCATCGGTGCAAAACCTTCCAGCATCGTAGCCTTAATACTACAGGAAAGCATCGTTATCACCGTAGCTTCGGGACTTACAGGCGTAGCCTTCGGCGCACTGACCTTAAAACTCATCGGAAACCGCCTTGCCTCCTATTTTATTTTGGATCCCGGCGTTGGCTGGGGCACCGTATTTGCCGCTTTTTGCTGTCTGATTCTTTCGGGGCTCATTGCAGGGTTCATCCCCGCCTACCGAGCCAGTAGAATAAAACCCATCGAGGCTTTACGAGCCGAATAACCTCAAAAAAAATTCTCATGATGATGATTTTCAAAAGAGATACTTGGCAGGAAATTTACCATTCCTTGAAAAACAACAAGCTAAGAACCTTTCTCACCATGATTGGCGTCGCTTGGGGAATGTTCCTGTACGTTTCCCTCCTCGGTGCGGCAAAAGGCATGGAAAACGGCTTCGACAAACTCTTCTCCGGCTTTGCCACCAATTCGATTTTCATGTGGGCGCAAAGCACCAGCATCCCTTACGACGGTTTCCCGAAAGGAAGAATAATGCAACTTAACCTAAGCGACATCGAACGGCTAAAAAAACGAATCCCCGAAATCGACTACATCTCCCCCCAAAGCTCCCGAGGCGGTTTCGGTACTTCAGGAGAACAAATGGCACGGGGAGGAAAAACCGAAAAATACACTCTTAACGGCGACCTCCCCGTCGGCAACAAAATTTCAGAAAAAAAACTCGTTTTCGGGCGCTACCTCAACGATGCCGACGTCAGCGGAAACAAGAACGTCATTGTCATCGGAGAAGACCTTTACAAACATTTTTTCGACCATAAAAACAACGAAAACCCCATCGGGCAAACCCTTACCGTGAAAGGTCTATTTTTTCGCGTCATCGGAGTTTTCACCGTCAAAAGAGGCAGCCCCATGGAAAGCAACAGCGCCGCTTTCATCCCGCTTTCCACCTACATGAAACTCTACAACGAGGGCGAGAAAGTGGATGTTTTTTCCATCGTCAGCAAACCCGATGCCGACCTGAGTATCGTGGAAGAAAAGGTAAAAACCGATATGAAACTCCACTACAATGTATCCCCCGAAGACACCAATGCCTTTGGCAGTTTCAACCTTGGAAAAGAATTTGCCAAACTAACGGGATTCCTCAACGGCATGCAATTGCTCACCATCATCGTGGGCTCCCTAACCATCCTTGCCGGCGTCATTGCCATCTCCAACATCCTTCTCATCACCGTAAAAGAAAGAACCAAGGAAATCGGCATCCGACGAGCCCTGGGAGCCAAACCCAGCGACGTACGCAACCAAATCTTACTCGAAAGCGTGGTTATCACCCTGACGTCCGGTCTATTGGGCTTCATGGCCGGCATCCTTCTACTCATGCTGTTAGGAGCCATAACCCAAAACCAAGAAGAATTCCCTTTTTACAATCCCACGGTCAACTACACCAACGTCTTCAGCGCCATGGCCATCATGGTGGTTTTAGGCCTTCTCATCGGAATGATTCCCGCACAGCGAGCCGTCCGGATAAAACCCATCGAAGCCCTGCGCAGCGAATAAATCAACTCTAATAAAAAATCTTAAATGATCATGAATAAAAAACCTTTTTGGAAAAAAGCTCTCTATTTGTTTTTAGGACTAGTCGCCTTAGCCATTTTGGCGTCTGTCATCAGCTATCTCGTTCGGTCCAACGCCTCAGAAAGCGAGGAATTTCTCACTCGAAAACCCTCCATTCAAAACATGGAAGACAAAGTCATGGCAACCGGAAAAATCGTCCCTCGAGAAGAAATCGAAATCAAACCCAATATGCCGGGCATCATCGAAAAAATCCTAGTCAAGGAAGGCGATAAAGTAACCGTAGGCCAACTCATCGCCACCCTGCGCATCGTCCCAAGCGTGCAAAGCGTAAATAATGCCCAGCAGGAAGTTAACAACGCAAGCCTGCAAATCAGCAACGCCAAACTCAATCTAAACAACCAGCAGCAGCAATTTGCTATGCAGCAACAGCTCTACACCCAAGGCGTCATCTCCAAACAGGAATTCCTAACCGCCCAGCAACAATTGCAGTCTGCCCAAATCCAACTCAGAAACGCCAACCTGCAACTTCAAACAGCACAAAAGAACCTTCAAATCGCCAAAACCGGAGCCACCCCCGAACTTCAAAACCTGGCCACCACCCAAATCCGATCCAAAGCCAATGGTACCGTTTTGGAAGTCCCCGTAAAAGAAGGCAGCCAAGTGATTGAGGCCAACTCGTTCAACGCAGGAACCACCATTGCCTCCGTAGCCAACCTCAATGCTTTGATTTTTGAAGGTAAAATTGACGAAGCCCAAGCCGGAAGACTAAAAGAAGGCATGCCCATGAACATCATTATCGGCGCCCTCCAAAACAAGAATTTCGAAGGAAAACTCACCATGATTGCCCCCAAAGGCAAAGACGAAAGCGGAACCATCAAATTCCCCGTGGAAGGCGATGTCTACAACCCTTCCGGAGAGTACATTCGTGCCGGTTTTTCCGCCAACGGAGAAATTGTGCTCAGCTCACAAAAAAATGCCCTTCTACTGGACGAATCCCTTATTCAATACGAAAAAATTAACGGAAAAGACCAACCCTATGTCGAAGTAAAGCAACCGGATGGAAAATTTAAAAAAGTGAAAGTAAAACTGGGCGCAAGCAACGGCATTAATGTTCAAATCCTTTCAGGCCTTCACAAAGACGCCGAAGTCAAAGTATGGAACCCCAGCAACAAAGACAAAGAAGAACTGAAAGCCAAATCGAAATCCTGAAACCACAAAAACAAAAAACCGCTTCCCTATTGAAGCGGTTTTTTATTAACTTTTTCTTCATTGCTCCATCCAAAACATCAAAAGCCTCTCGTAAAACGAGAGGCTTTTGAACACCAAATCACAAAATATTAATATGAAAAAAATTTACTTTTCAGCAAATTTGTGACTTGGCTGGGATTCGAACCCAGGACCCATACATTAAAAGTGTATTGCTCTACCAGCTGAGCTACCAAGTCATAGGATTAAAAAAATCCTTTTGTTTTTCTGTGCCTGCGACTGGACTCGAACCAGCACATCCGTAAGGATACCACCCCCTCAAGATGGCGTGTCTACCAATTTCACCACACAGGCTAAAAGCGGCATTTATACAGCCTTTTTAGTCTTGTGACCTGGCTGGGATTCGAACCCAGGACCCATACATTAAAAGTGTATTGCTCTACCAGCTGAGCTACCAGGTCGGCCACTTTCCCACGGCGGTTAACCGTTTCAAAAGTGGTGCAAAGATAAGGCTTTTTTTATAATCTCAAAATTTTTTTGGAAATTTGTCTAAAATATTCGTCATGATCCTTTCTCTTCTCGGCTACATGGGATGCGGCAAATCCCACATAGCCAAAATATTAAGCCAAAAAACCAACCTCAAATGCGTTGACTTGGACAAAGAAATTATTTTTCAGCAAAACCGTCCGATCAGCGAAATTTTCGCCCAAAAAGGAGAACTCTACTTCAGAAAAATCGAAAGAAAAACCTTAGAAAACCTCCTAAACCAAGAAGAAAATTTCATCCTAAGCCTCGGAGGCGGAACCCCCGCATACTACGACAACATGGCACTAATCACAAGGCATTCGGTTTCCGTCTACCTTCAGGCCTCCGTGCCCACGTTAGTCTCAAGACTGGAAAAACAAAAAGCCAAACGCCCGCTCATCGCCCAAATCCCTACCGAAGACCTGCCCGAATTCATCGCCAAACACCTCTTCGAAAGAGCCCCCTACTACAATCAAGCCCTCTATAAAATCGCAACAGACGGAAAAACACCCGAAACCGTTGCCGAAGAAATTATTCGTCTTCTCCCCCCCCATTAAAAAAAGCATCCCAATCCTCTTCTTCCCAATCGGAATCCTGCTCCAACGCCACATACCCGTCGATCTCCCGACGGTCTTTCTTCGTGGGACGCCCTTCCCCTTTTGCCCGATAGTAATCCTGCTGCATTCGCCGCATTTTCAAAAGTTCGTACTGCTCCTTATCCGTCATATCCAGTACATAATCTGCCACCAATTTCGCCCCCACTCTACTTTTGGGAATCCCCAAAACCTTCAGCTTATAATCGATTTGATTTTTCCTGATTTTCAACACGTCGCCCTCCTTAACTTCCTTGGAGGATTTAACCGCTTGAGCCCCCACAAAAACCCGGTTTTTCTTAATCTCTTCCGCCGCAATGCTCCGGGTCTTATAAAGCCGGACACTCCACAAAAATTTATCTATTCTCATTATATTTTTATACTTTTGCGTATCAAAAATAATGAAATAAATGAAAAAAGCACTGTTTTGTGCCGCTTTAGCCCTAATAAGCCTTTCGGCCTGTAGAAACGACACCACATCTGCCACCACCATTCAGGAGGTTGGGGATTTGGCCACCCAAAACACAAACGATGATCTCGCCATTAAAAAATACATGGACGAACATTATTTGGACAGCCAAGGCAACATCCGTGCTTTCAGCAGTACCAGCACCGAAGACGACCAGTACGCTAAACTTTCCGACCTGAACCCGCAAACCCTCCCCTCAGGAGTAGTGGTCATCGTAAGGGAAGGCGCCCAGCCCAATCCCGGAAAGGAAATCGGAAGCACCGACGTCCTCAGGCTGATGCATTACACCAACACCTTCCTTAGCCAAAACGACAGCGACGGCGTAAAATACACCTCCGAATTTACTTTCGCCAATACCATGACCTCTACCGGTTCCCCCGTCGTAGACCCTGCCTTCTATTACGTAAAAAACACCGTGATGGCCACCAGCGGTTATGGCAGAAGCTACTACGAAATCGAAGGTTTTCAGGAAGGTCTAAAGTATTTTAAAAGCTTTGAACAAGACGACCAAACCAATTACAACCTCCAAGGCGTCATCATTGTTCCTTCAAGAGCGGCCTTCGCAAGAGATTCCCACTACCTCTACGCCGGCTACAGCTGGAGAAACCGAACCTTCGTCTTCAACTTCCAAGTGTACAAATCCACCACGAGAAGTGCTGAAGAACAATAAAAACGAAAAAAGCGGCTCGATATCGAGCCGCTTTTTTATCTATTTTTAGTTTATTCCATTTGAAGATCGAGATTCCCCCATCAAGACTTCAATAATCCGTCAGACGTGGGAGACCGAAAAAAATCAAACCCTCGAAAGAAAATCCTCAAATAAAAGACTCACCGACACCGTTCCATCCGGCTCAATCCTTTCCAACCTTACCTCTTCAACCGCATTAACCGAACCCGCCTCAAAAGGCTTCTGAACCCGAACGTAATTCGCCGTAAAACCATACATCATCCCGTTCTTGTTCTCATGCTCCCAAAGCACAGGCAACACTTTGCCCAACTGCGACCGATAAAACTCCATCTTCTTCTTTTCGGAAAGAATCCGAAGCATTTTATTGCGTTTTTTACGCTCCGAAACCTCTACCACTCCCTCCATCGACACCGCCTCGGTATTTTCCCTCTCGGAATACGTAAAGACATGAAGATAAGACACCGGAAGCTCGCTGAGATAACGGTACGTCTCCATAAACCGCTCCTGCGTTTCCCCCGGAAAACCCACAATCACATCCACCCCAATCGCCGAATCGGGCATTACCTCTCGAATCTTAGCAATCCTATCGCTGTACAGCCCCGTTAAATAACGACGTTTCATCTTCTTCAACAAATCGTCGCTACCACTCTGCAACGGAATATGAAAATGAGGAACAAAACGCTTGGAGCCGGAAACCAATTCAATACTCTCATCTTTCAGCAAATTGGGCTCTATGGAAGAAATCCGAATCCGCTCGATCCCTTCCACCTGATCCAAAGCCGAAATAAGATCAAGAAACGTATGCTCGTGCTTCTTATTGCCAAATTCCCCTTTACCGTAATCCCCAATATTCACCCCCGTCAAAACAATCTCCTTAATCCCCTTGGCCGAAATTGCACGGGCGTTTTCTAAAATATTTTCAATCGTATCAGAACGAGAAATCCCACGAGCCAAAGGAATCGTACAATACGTACACTTATAGTCGCAACCGTCCTGAACTTTCAAAAAAGCCCTCGTCCGATCCCCAATGGAATAACTGCCTATGAAAAAATCCGCCTCCCCAATCTCGCAAGAATGAACCTGCCCGCTACTCTGAGCCTTCTTAAGGTCGTCGATATAACTAAGAATATTGAATTTCTCTTTCGCTCCCAAAACCAAATCCACTCCCTCGATTTGGGAAATCTCTTCGGGTTTGAGTTGGGCGTAACACCCTACCACAACCACCAATCCTTCCGGATTAGCCTTCATCGCCCGCTTGACATGAAGTTTGCACTCCCTATCCGCATTTTCGGTTACGGAACAAGTATTAATGACATAGACATCCGCCGCCTCATCAAACCCCACTTTACCATACCCCGCTTCCGTAAGCTGACGGGCAATCGTAGAGGTTTCCGCAAAATTCAATTTGCAACCAAGTGTATGATAAGCAGCGGTTTTAGTATAGTTTTTCTGTTCCATAATCAAAGGCGCGAAGTTACGACTTTTTCCATACAAGAAAAATCCTTTTCCCTTTTCCCCCTCGATAGTCCCACCTTCAACACTCCAAAAAAAATTAATACCTTAGCCGCCACGCTCCAAAAAAGAAAAAAAAACACTTGAAAACACTTTATTTAACACGCCACGCCGAAAGCCTCCCGATTATTAAAACAACGGACTTTGACCGTCCGCTAAGCGAAAAAGGACATCAAGAAGCCCGAGCCATGGCCAAATACCTTCTAGACCAAAAAGCCGCCATTGAGCAATTCATTACCAGCCCCGCCAAAAGGGCACTAACCACCTGCCGCTATTTCGCCGAAACCTATAACCATTCCGAAATACAAAAAAAGGAAAACCTCTACGAACCTCTTACGGAAGACTTTGACCGCCTCATTCTACGGTTGGACGACCAATGGCGTTCCGTGGCTTTATTTTCCCACAACCCAAGCCTTTCAGACTACGCCTCCCTTCTCATTGGAAGCCCCTTACATCTGCCCCCCTGCGGCATAGCCATCATCGAAATAGATACCGAAGAATGGTCCCTACTGCACGCCGCCCCAAAAAGATTAAAACAATTCTTAACCCCAGAAAATTTCCAATAAAAAATACCCCTTAGCAGGGGCATTAAAAAAAAGTACAATCAATCCTTTCGCCTCAAGTCTAAATCTTCAAAATCAAAGCTGAAATCGGTAATATCCGAAATCGGTTTCATCTTAGCGGAAACCGCCTTGCCATTCTCGTCAAAAGCAAACACCATGAACGCATCGGCATCGTAACTTCTATCCTCCCACTTCGCAATAAACGTATTGGAAGAATACGGCACCAGCACCCCTTTCAGCCGAGGTGAAGTCTTACAGAAAATCGTGTACTGTTTCCCATCATAAGCCACTTCCACCTCACCGAACCAAGCATCACTATAAGTCCCAACCACCTCCGAAGCCTTAGGGTGAAGCATTTTGTTTTTCGCAAACGCAGCCGCCTTAGCATAAACCGCCGCTTTCTCCTTTTCCTTCTCCGAAAAATATTTCTTCATACGCTCGCCATAGGTTTTCAGCCACTGTCGGTCTTCAAGACCCAGATAAGCATCCTTCACCGTGTTGGTAATCGTATTAAACGCCGCCCCACTCTGCTGGTTGGTCAGCACCACAATACCCAATTTAAGATCAGGAATCAAGGTAAACTGCGTTACCGTACCTATCAACCCACCCGTATGCTGCACTTGTTTATACCCCTTCACATCACTGATAAACCATCCCAAACCATATCCGTAATTCTGCGTGTCATAAGGATTTTTAAGCGCCACCGTAGAGGGCATCTGTATTTGCCACAACTGCTGTATCTGCTTGTCCGAAACCAGCTTTTTCCCGTCTTTGGTGGTAAAGCCATTCAAAAGACAGTCCGCCCAAACCAACATATCGTCAATGGTACTCATAATGCCTCCTGCCGCATTTGCCGTTTCATTCCAATCGTGAGGAACCGGTACCGCTTTGCCGTTAACCGGAGCATGAGCGTCGATTTTATTCGCCACGTGTTTGGCGCGGTTATAACTGCCGAAACTATGCGACATCCCTACCGGTTTCATGATTTTCGACTCCACAAATTCCGCCCAACTCATTCCCGAAACTCTGGAAATCACCTCCCCAGCTACAATATACATAATGTTATTATAGTCCATCTTGTTTCGGAAAGAATGATGAGGCTTCAAAAAACGCACATTATAAACAATATCCTTAATGCTTTGCGTCCCACCCTCCGGAAAAAACATCAAATCGCCCTGACCAAGCCCCAATCCTGCACGATGGGTAATCAGGTCCTTTATGGTCAATTCTTGGGTAACGTAAGGATCGTACATCCTAAACTCCGGAAGATACTTGGTCACCTTATCGTCCCAATCCAACTTCCCCTCATCTGCCAATAAAGCCAGCGCAACCGCCGTAAATCCTTTGGAATTGGAGGCAATCCCCACCAACGTCTCGGGAGTCATCGCCCGCCCCGTGGTTAACGACGCCACGCCATGCCCCTTAGCATAAACCACCTTTCCGTCCTTCACAATCCCTACGGACATCCCCGGAACATCAAAGGTCGTCAGCGTTTCTCCAATCAGTTGATCCAACTTTTTTTCGTCCACTTGGGCTTTCAAAACAAAGGCAGCCACCAAAAGCCCTAAAGATACTATACGTTTCATCCGAAATTTTAGATTTTTCCAAAGATAACTAATTTCTTCCACGAAAAACAACCGTTCAGAACCAAGTTCTTTTTTACCAACCGTTTAAAAGCCTAAAAAACACCCGCCTCCAACCGTGTTTTCTGCCTTAGAATCTCGAAATAAAAGCAGAATCTCTCCTTATCCATTCTTCTACCCTCCCCACTTTATCCTCCTGCTCTAAAATAAATTCGTTATTTTTGCTTCGTTATGAATCAAAAATGGATTTACAAGCCCGAACCTGATGAAGAAGTGGTGGACGGTATCAGTACATCACTCGGTTTTGGAACATTAGAATCCAAAATCCTCGTTCTACGCCATATAGACAACTACCAAAAAGCAAGAGAATTCTTCAAGCCCAAACTCGAAGACATCCATAATCCGTTCCTGATGGCCGACATGCAAAAAGCCGTCGAACGCATTGCCAACGCCATCGAAAACGGCGAGAAAATTTTGGTCTACGGCGATTACGACGTTGACGGCACCACCGCTGTATCCCTGATGTACCTCTATCTGAGTAAAATCGTAGAGAAAAAATACCTCGATTACTACATCCCCGATCGCAACAGCGAAGGCTACGGCATTTCTACCGAAGGAATCGATTTCGCCAAAGAAAACGATTTCCGCCTGATTATCGCTTTGGACTGCGGAATAAAAGCCTTGGACAAGATCGAATACGCCAAAGCATTAGGCATCGACTTTATCATCTGCGACCACCATCTTCCCGGAGAAGAAATTCCCAAAGCAGTGGCCGTACTTGACCCCAAAAGGAGCGACTGCCGCTACCCTTTCAAAGAACTTTCAGGCTGCGGGGTAGGCTTCAAACTCTGCCAAGGGCTAAACACCATCTACAAAATCCCCGACGGAGAACTCTACGAGCTAACCGACCTTTTAGCCATCTCCATCGCGGCAGACATCGTCTCCATGACGGGCGAAAACCGCGTACTGGCCAAAATGGGGCTCAAAACATTGAGAAAAACAAGAAATTTGGGACTTCGGCTGCTAATCCCCGAAGATAAACTGGCTACTTTCGAAATTTCGAATATCGTGTTCGAAATCGCCCCGAAAATCAATGCTGCCGGACGAATTTCACACGGTAAAGCCGCCGTAGAACTCATGGTTTCAGACAACTTAAAGCACGCCACGCAAATCGTCAACGAAATCATCGATCTAAACGGTTCCCGAAGGGAAATGGACCTAAGCAGCACCGCAGAAGCCCTGGAGCAAATCGTCCAAACCCACCAAACCCAAAATTACACCACCGTTGTCTACGGACCGGATTGGAACAAAGGCGTTATCGGCATCGTGGCATCCCGCCTAACCGAAACATACTACAAACCCACTCTCGTTTTTACCAACGGAAATAACGACGAACTGGTTGCCTCCGCCCGATCGGTATCCGATTTCGACGTCCACGAAGCGTTGGAACTCTGCTCGGAATTCTTCACCAAATTCGGAGGACACCCAGCAGCAGCCGGTCTTTCCATGAAAAAAGACCGCTTCGAAGATTTCAAAAAGAAATTTGAACAAGTAGTGGCCGCCCGCATCCAAGAACACCAAAGGGAACCTTCGGTAACCATCGACGCCGAAGTCCAAATCGAGGAGCTGAACAAAGATTTCTTCAACTTCCACCGCAAGCTGGCGCCTTTCGGTCCCCACAACATGAAACCGATTTTGGTACTGAAAAACCAAAAAGTTTCCGGGCATGTCAAACAAATGGGAAAAGACGGAAACCACATCAAATTCTATCTTCATAACCCCGTCAACAACCGAAACATCGAATGCGTGGGATTCAAATTGGGGAAACACCTCGACGACTTCCGAAACAAAACGTTCGACATTGCTTTCACCGCCGAAGAAAACCACTGGAAAGGCAATATCACTTATTACCTCAACATCAGGGACGTAAAGTTTTCCGAATCGGAAGAACAACTTACTAACCTTTAAATTCAAAAAAAATGAAAAAAATAGGGCTGTTTTTCGGCAGTTTCAACCCCATCCATATCGGCCACCTTATCTTGGCCAACTACATCTTGGAGTACTCCGACATGGACGAACTTTGGTTTGTCGTCAGCCCTCAGAATCCTTTTAAGGACAAAAAAACGCTACTAAACGACCACAACCGCTTGGATATGGTAGAACTCGCCCTGAAGCCCTACCCGAAAATGAGAGCCTCCAACATCGAGTTTTCGCTGCCCAAACCCAGCTATACCATCGACACGCTGACCTACCTTCGCGAAAAACACCCCGATCACGCGTTTGCCCTGATTATGGGAGAAGACAACCTGAAAAACCTTCACAAGTGGAAAAATGCAGAAACCTTGATCGCCCAACACCAAATCATTGTTTATCCGAGACTTACCTCCGCCGAAACCACGGAAAACAGCTTTCGCAACCATCCCAATGTTACTTTGGTAAAAGCCCCCATCATCGAACTTTCCGCCACCGAAATACGCGCCATGATTAA
The DNA here is from genome assembly GCF_036016955.1 of Bergeyella anatis. NCBI lineage: Bacteria > Pseudomonadati > Bacteroidota > Flavobacteriia > Flavobacteriales > Weeksellaceae > Bergeyella > Bergeyella anatis. The sequence goes on from NZ_JAYWXI010000006.1 coordinate 45,557, forward strand.
GGAAGGAAAAAACACCCGCCCCATGCTTCCTTCGGAAGTCTTCGACTATTTGGACGGCAGTCATTTTTATAAATAAACGATCGCATTATCTATGAATTTCATCGACCGATTCTTCTCGAAATACCCTCAGGAAACACTCATCAAATGGTTCCGCCAGGCCTGCATCATTGAAGCGTGGACCTGCTTTCTTCTTTACTTGGTCGCCATGCCGCTCAAACGCTATTACCCCGAAGCCGACTTTGCTTTAATTTTCATTATCGTAGCCGGCAATCTCCATGGCTTATTTTTTACGCTTTACCTCCTACTCTGCCTTCCCGCCAGAAAGATTTTCCACTGGGACGACGAAGATTTCGTCTTTGCCCTGCTTTCCGCCTTCTTTCCTTTCGCAACGATTTGGGTGGACAAAAAACTCGCACGCCATGATCGGGATTAACCCCCTTTTATCCGCGTTGGCTTATCCCAAACCAAATATTTGCCTTTAGCCCCCAAAATACCCTTGTGAAAAAAGCCTTTCAAAAAAGCCTCAACAGCCAAAAAACAGTCTACCGCTACATTCGCCGAAAAGGTTGGAAGCGCTTTTTAAAAGAGAATATTTTGGAAAGCGAAGGCAGTATTGAAACCAAAGCCAAGTCCATCGCTTTGGGAACGTTCATCGGACTCTCTCCCTTTTGGGGCCTGCACACCCTGCTAGCCCTCTGGTTATCCGTTAGCTTCCGTCTAAATAAAATGCTCACGTTCTTGTTTGCTCAACTCTCCATCGCTCCTTTAATTCCATTTTTCGTTTATCTCGCTCTGCTTATCGGCTCTCCCTTCGTGAAAAACACCACTTCTCCAACCCGCCAAGAGAATTTCGATTTCCAAAGCCTCCAAAACAACCTCCTCCAATACCTTATCGGAAGTACCCTCATGGCCATTTCAGGCGCAGTTTTGTTCGGTGTTTGCTCCTACCTTTTGATGAAAAAATTCCAAAAGAAAACACCTCCCGTAAAAAAGACTTCATAACCCCAAAAAATACATCAAAAATTCTTATATTCGCATTCTTAAATTCACTATCTGAATAGATTGAAAATGAAGAAGTTTAACGAATATAAAAACTTAAACCTCACTGCAGTGGCAGAAGAGGTGGCCGCACTTTGGAAAGAACAAGAAACCTTTAAAAAATCCGTCGAAATCCGTGAAGGCAAAGACGAATTCGTCTTCTACGAAGGACCACCTTCTGCCAACGGAATGCCCGGAATCCATCACGTAATGGCCCGAACCATCAAAGATATTTTCTGCCGTTTCCAAACCCAAAACGGAAAAAAAGTCTTTAGAAAAGCCGGATGGGACACCCATGGACTACCGATAGAACTCGGCGTGGAAAAAGAATTAGGCATCACCAAAGAAGACATCGGCACCAAAATTTCCGTTGAAGATTACAATAAAGCCTGCCGCGAAGCCGTCATGCGCTACACCGACGTGTGGAACGACCTGACCGAAAAGATCGGCTACTGGGTAGATCTCAATCACCCTTACATCACCTACGAACCCAAATACATGGAAACCGTATGGTGGCTGCTGAAACAACTGTACGATAAAAAATTACTTTATAAAGGCTATACCATCCAGCCCTACTCGCCCAAAGCGGGCACAGGGCTCTCATCCCACGAGCTAAACCAGCCCGGAACCTACCGTGATGTTTCGGATACAACCGTCGTTGCTCAATTCAAGGTCACCCGTCCCAGCGAAGCTCTAAAAAGCCTATTCGAAGGACGAGAGGTTTCGGTTTTGGCATGGACGACTACGCCTTGGACTTTGCCTTCCAATACCGCACTGGCCGTAGGAAGCGCCATCGATTACGTACTGGTCAAAACCTTCAACCAATACACTTTTGAACCGGTTCACGTCGTATTGGCCAAAGTCCTTTTAGAAAAAACTTTCGGCAAAAAATACACTCCGGCTACCGAGGAAGAGTTGGCAGCCTACACCAGCGAAAGCAAAACCATCCCTTACCAAATCTTAGCTGAATTCTCCGGAAAAGACCTCGAAGGAACACGTTACGAGCAACTTATCCCTTGGTTTCTTCCCGCTGAAAATGCAGACCAGGCTTTCCGGGTCATCTTAGGCGATTTCGTTACCACGGAAGACGGTACCGGTATCGTCCACATTGCTCCAACTTTCGGTGCAGACGACGCCCGCGTAGCAAAAGAAAATAGCATTCCTCCAATGCTCGTAAGAGATCAAAACGATAATTTGGTGCCTTTGGTTGACCTTCAGGGTAAATTCTTAAAAGGCGACCGCGTTCCCGAACTTTTCGGTGGAAAATACATCAAAAACGACTATTACGACGAAGGAAGCGCCCCCGAAAAATCATGGGATGTGGAACTGGCCATCCTATTGAAAACCGAAAACAAAGCCTTCAAGGTTGAAAAATACGTTCACTCTTATCCTCACTGCTGGAGAACAGACAAACCGGTTTTGTACTACCCGCTGGATTCTTGGTTCGTAAAAATGACCGAAAAAAGAGCCCGTTTGACCGAGCTAAACGAAGGCATCAACTGGAAACCCAAGTCGACCGGCGAAGGAAGATTTGCCAACTGGCTGGAGAATGTCAACGACTGGAATCTCTCGCGTTCAAGATATTGGGGCATCCCTCTTCCTATCTGGAGATCCGAAGACTTAAAAGAAGAAAAATGCATCGGTTCCGTAGAAGAACTCTTCAACGAAATCGAAAAAGCCGTCAACGCAGGCGTCATGACGGAAAATCCGTTCAAGGATTTTGAAATCGGCAACATGACGGAAGAAAACTACGCCAAAATCGACCTTCACAAAAACATCGTGGACCGCATCATTTTGGTCTCCGACAGTGGTAAAGCCATGAAACGGGAATCCGATCTCATCGATGTTTGGTTCGACTCTGGATCCATGCCTTACGCCCAACTTCATTACCCTTTCGAAAACAAGGAGCTAATCGATAGCGGAAAAGCATTCCCTGCCGACTTCATCGCGGAAGGCGTTGACCAAACCCGAGGCTGGTTTTACACTCTTCATGCCATTGCCACGACCGTATTTGACTCCGTAGCTTACAAAAACGTTGTATCCAACGGCTTAGTCCTCGACAAAAACGGCCAAAAAATGTCCAAACGATTAGGCAACGCCGTGGATCCTTTCGAAACCCTGAAAACCTACGGTCCCGATGCCACCCGCTGGTACATGATAGCCAATGCCAACCCTTGGGAAAATCTAAAATTCGATGTCGAAGGGATCGACGAAGTCCGACGGAAGTTTTTCGGAACCCTTTACAATACGTACTCGTTCTTTGCATTGTATGCCAACGTAGACGGCTTTAAATACGAAGAAAAAGACATCGAAAACCGACCGGAGATTGACCGTTGGATTCTCTCCGAACTCAATCTACTGGTAAAAGAAGTAACCGAAAATTATCAGGATTACGAACCGACGAAGGTCGCCAGAGCCATCAACACCTTCGTTAACGACAACCTGAGCAATTGGTACGTCCGTCTCTGCCGTCGCCGATTCTGGAAAGGAGATTACACCGAGGATAAAATATCCGCCTACCAAACCCTCTACACTTGTTTGGAAACCGTGGCCAAAATTTCGGCTCCCATCGCTCCGTTTTTCATGGATCGTCTCTACAGAGACCTCAATGGCGTAACCGGTAAAGACACTGCCGAATCCGTCCACCTCACCGATTTCCCTGTGGCCCAGGAAAACAAAATCGACCAAGATCTGGTGGAGAAAACCCATTTGGCCCAAACCATTACCTCCATGGTCTTTTCCTTAAGGAAAAAAGAAAACATCAAGGTAAGACAGCCTCTCCAAAAAGTAATGATTCCCGTGTTGGATAAAAAAACGCAGGAGCAAATCGCTGCTGTTTCAGCCCTGATTAAACAAGAGGTCAACGTCAAAGAATTGGAGCTCATCGACGCCGAACAAGCCGCTCACCTCATCGTCAAACAAATCAAACCGAATTTTAAGACACTCGGCCCGAAATTAGGTAAAGACATGAAGAGCGTGGCTGCCGAAATTCAAAGTTTTTCTGGTGAACAAATCGCCCAACTAGAAAAAGAAGGAAGCATCGAAGTTTCAGGCTACACCATCACAACCGACGACGTGGAAATCCTAACCAAAGACATCCCCGGATGGACCGTCGCAAGCGAAGGAAAAATCACCGTGGCATTAGATTTGACGCTAACCGATGAACTCAAAGCAGAAGGAGTGGCCAGAGAATTTATCAATCGGGTGCAAAACCTCAGAAAAGACAAGGCTTTCGATCTAACCGACCGTATCGTCATCGCCTTGGAAAGCGGTTCGCCATTCGAAAAAGAAATTAAGGAAAACAACGATTATATCGCCTCCGAAGTTTTGTCAAACGAAATAAAATTCGTAAATTCACTAACCCACTTCGATGAGATCGAAATAGACGATATTCCGTTTAAAGTGGCCATTGAAAAACAGTAAAAAACGGCAGGAGAAAAGGCTCTCCTGCCCCTAGTAAACCAATAAAAAACACAAAATAAGATGACCGAAGAAAGACAACGTTACAGCGATGCGGATTTACAGGAGTTTAAGGAAATCATCCTGGACAAGATCGACAAGGCCGAAAAAGACCTTGCTTTGATTAACCAAAATTTCATTAACGACCAAAACAATGGTACGGACGACACCTCCCCGACCTTTAAAGCCTTTGAAGAAGGTGCCGAAACCCTGAGCAAAGAGCAAAATGCCATCTTGGCCGGTCGTCAGGAGAAATTCATCCGCGATTTAAAACACGCCCTCATCCGTATCGAAAACAAAACCTACGGTGTATGCCGGGTTACCGGAAAACTCATTCCCAAAGAACGTCTAAGAGCCGTGCCTCATGCCACACTGAGCATCGAAGCCAAAAATATGCAAAGATAAAACCCATCAGAAAATACAACCCTACAAAATGTAATGCGTCCGCCGCATTACGTTTTGCATTATACCCCCGTGGATCCCAATGAAGAAAATAGCCATTGTTACCCTGATCATCCTACTCATCGACCAATGGTCGAAATTTTACATCAAAACCCATTTCCACCTCGGTGAAAGCATCCCCGTCATGGGACAGGATTGGTTTCGGCTAACCTTTGTCGAAAACCCGGGCATGGCCTACGGTCTTCACTTCGGAGGACTGATTGGCAAGTACTTTCTAGTGCTCATGCGTATTGCCCTGATCGGAGGAATGGTCTACCTCTTCAGCCAATGGATTAAACAAGGGCGAACCACCAACTACCTGCTCATCCCCATGGCCATGATTTTTGCAGGAGCCATCGGCAACCTGATTGACGGGATGTTCTACGGCATGATCTTCGACAGCGGAACGGTGTACGACGAAAGTATCGGACGGTGGATCGATTACGGAGGCATCTCCGAAGTAAGCTGGGGCAACGGCTACTCGCACTTTATGAAAGGCTGTGTGGTCGACATGCTGCATTTTCCGCTAGTGGATTGGCACGTTCCCGAAAGCTGGCCGCTGATCGGAGGAAAACACATCGAATTCTTCAAATACATTTTTAACGTGGCCGATTCCGCCATCACCATAGGCGCAGCCCTCTTGATTCTTTTTAAGAAGAAAGCCTTCCCTAACGGATTGGATTTTTAAATCCGAAAATATTTAGACTAATTCTAAATAATTATTTTTTTTCTTGGCTCAACCATTTCCGCAAATTATATTTGCGGAAATTTTTTATATGGCCAAGGTCAATCACTCGCAAAAACTATGGTCTTTTCTTTCCTCCGAAAAAAAGGATATCGCCAACATTTATTTCTATGCCATCCTCAGCGGACTGGTAAGCCTTTCGGTACCTTTGGGCATCCAAGCCATCATTAATTATACTTTCGGAGCCACCATGGTAACCTCCATCTACATCCTGATTGCTTTGGTAACCTTCGGGACGTTTCTCTATGGTTATTTCCAGGTGCGGGTTATGGAAATCATCGAAAAAATCCAACAAAAAATTTTCGTCCACTACGCCATGGCCTTTGCCGAAAAATTACCCAAAATCAATCTGACCTACGCCAACCAGTACTACCTCCCCGAACTGGTTAACCGTTTTTTTGACACGCAAAACCTTCAGAAAGGTCTATCCAAACTCCTATTGGACCTGCCCGTAGCCCTCATCCAAATCGTATTCGGATTAATATTACTTTCCTTTTATCATCCTTACTTCATCTTTTTTTCGATCTTCATTCTGATCGTGGTGGCTCTTATTTTTTACTTCACAAAAGATCAAGGCATCGAAACCAGCCTGGAAGAAAGCCACCACAAATACGACATTGCCTCGTGGCTGGAAGAAGTTTCCAGAGATTTAAAAACTTTCAAAAATAACGCCTTCCTGCAAGCCCATACCGAAGAAACCAACAAAAAACTAATCCGATACCTCGACTACCGCACCTCTCATTTCAAGGTACTATTATTTCAGTATAAAACCATTATTTTTTTCAAAGTTCTCATCACCTTGGCCATGCTGCTCTTGGGAACCTACCTGCTCCTGAATCAAAAACTAAACATTGGCGCTTTCATCGCTACGGAAATTGTGGTGCTTACCATTATGACCGCCGTCGAAAAACTCATCAAAAGCCTTGAAAAATATTACGACATTGTCACTTCATTCACCAAACTCTCCAAAATTCTGGACCTAAAAGAAGAAACCTCAGGCCTCTTCCTCCCAGAAGAAAAACAAGACGGCTTTGAAGTGCAAGCGCAAGAATTAACCTTTGGCTTCGACCAAAACGCCCCTTTAATCCGAAACCTAAATTTCTCCTTCCCCAAAAACACCATCACCCTGATTACCGGAAGACAAGGCTCCGGAAAATCTCTTTTAATCCATCTGATTTCCGGACTGTACGAACCTTTTTCCGGCCGTGTTTTTTTGGATAAAATTCCGATTCAAAATTTCCAATCTTCCCAACTCAGAAAACACATCGGTCTTTACAGTAACGATTTGGAAGTCTTTAAAGGCAACATCCTGGAAAACATCAACCTAGGAAATCCCACCGTAAGCAATCAAAACATCATCGAAATCGCCGAAAGAATAGGCCTTGAAAATTTCGCTGGCCTCTTCAAAGAAGGTCTTTTAACCGAGATTCAAACCGCCGACCGGCGACTAGCTTATAGTACAAAAAAACTCATCCTCCTGCTTCGGTCCTTTGTCGGCACCAAAAGACTTCTCCTCTTAGAAGATCCATTGGAAGGCTTCAGCCCCGAAATTAAAGCAAAAATGAAAACCTTCCTAAAAGAACTCGCACAACACCGAACCATCATCATCATAGGGGCAGAAGAAGACTACCAAGCCCTGTCCCACCAAGCCTACCGAATCCAAGAAGGCCAATTGCACCAATTATAAAAACGAAAAGCATGCACAGCAACTATTCCTCCTACCAAAAAATATACAAAATCAACCAAAAATCTTCGATTAAGCGATGGTTTTGGTTCGCCTTGGGCGCCCTGCTTCTCATCCTATTTTTACCTTGGACGCAAAACATCAAAACCAAAGGACAAATCACCACCTTGCATCAGGATCAACGTCCCCAAGCCCTCAATTCGCCCATCCCCGGAAAAATAACGCGCTGGTACGTAAAGAACGGCGATCAAGTGAAAAAAGGAGACACTCTGCTGCAAATCTCCGAAATCAAAGAGGATTACATGGATCCCCTGCTCGTGGAACGCACCGAACAACAAGTGGAAGCCAAAAAACACATGAGAGAATACTATTCCTCCAAGATTTCCACAGCCGACCACCAAGTTCAAGCCTTAAACGAAGCCAAAAAACTGAAACTAAGCCAACTGGAAAATAAACTAACCCAGCTTCAAAGTAAACTCAAGGCCGAACAATCCGAGCTGGAAGCCGCCAGTAACGAACTAAAACTCGCCAAAGACCAATACGACAGGCAAAACAAAATGTATGAAGAAGGGCTGGTCTCTCTTACCCAACTCCAACAGAGAAGCGTGGCCTACCAAAACGCCAATGCCAAAAAGACCCATGCCGAAAACAAAATCACCGTCACACGACAAGACCTTCTGAATACCCGTTTGGAACAAAATACAGTACTGCAAGAGTACGCCGAAAAGGTAAGCAAAATCGAGGGCGAAAAATTCGCCAGCCTATCCTCTGTCGCCGGCAGTGAAGGCGAAATTGCCAAACTTCAAAACCAAGTGGCCAATTACAAAGTCAGACAAGGGCTGTACCACCTCATTGCTTCGCAAGACGGGCAAATCGTCAATATCAGTAAATCAGGGCTCGGAGAAATCGTGAAAGAAGGCGAAAATATTGCCACCATCGTCCCTGACAAAGCTCAATATGTTTCCGAAATCTATATCAAACCCGTGGATCTGCCTCTTGTAAAACCCGGACAGAAAGTAGTTTTCACCTTTGACGGTTACCCTGCCATCGTATTCTCCGGATGGCCCAGCGCCAGCCACGGAACTTTCGCAGGAAAAGTATTGGCCGTTGAAAACAACATTAGCGCCAATGGTCTTTTCAAAGCCATCGTCGTGGAAGAACCAACCCATAAACCCTGGCCTAAATCCATTAAAATAGGCACAGCAACCCAAGGCATTGCTCTGCTCAACGACGTACCGATATGGTACGAAATCTGGCGTAATATCAACGGCTTCCCTCCCAATTATTACGACGTTCAACCCGATAAAAATCAAGAGAATGCCAAAAAATAAAATCCAAAAATTCGTTCTCCTCGTTTTATCATTGGTGAGTCTTGAAATACAGGGGCAAGAATCGCTTACTCTGAATCAATTCATGACCATCGTAAAAACCTTTCACCCCACCGTAAGGCAAAGCCGGTTGCAAAATCAAATAACCCAAAACCAAATCCTAGCCGCCAAAGGCCAACTCGACCCTAAACTTTCTGCCAAAGCCGGAGAAAAAAACATTGGCGGTGTAGGCTATTACCGCCAACAGAGCCTGAACATCGAACTCCCGACTTGGTATGGCCTCAACCTCATCGGAGAAGTAAAAAACCTCGAAGGGCAAAAGTTAGACCTCAGCGATACCAAGGGAACCCTCCAACAAATCGGCGTGGAAATCCCCTTAGCCAAAGGCTTGCTGTTCGACCAAAGAAGAGCCTCCATCCAACAAGCCCGCCTTTTCGCCCAAATGACCGAAAACGAACAGAATCTTCTCATCAACGACCTTTTGCTAAAAGCCAGCCAGGCCTACATTGAGTGGTGGAAAAGTCATCAAATTCTCACCATTAACCGCAACGGCTATCAAAACAACAAACAACGGCTTAAAATGATTCAAAAAACCTACGAACTGGGCGAAAGACCAGCCATTGACACCGTTGAAGCCGCCGCCCAAATGCAACTTTTTGAGCTGAAAGTCAATGAAGCCGAAACCCATTTCAAAAATGCCACACTCCAACTTTCGGTATTTCTTTGGGACGACCACACCCGCATGGTTATGCTCCCTTCCCACATAGTGCCGGAAGACTTATCCGAAACCCCAAGCCCGGAATCCGAACACTCCCTTCCAATCCTCGCAAACCATAACGCTCTCTTATACTATCGGAACAAGCAAGATTTTCTTCAGGTGGAAAAAAAACTAAAATTCCAAAGCCTTCTGCCCAAACTGGATTTAGTCTATCATTTCATCCGAAAAGACCAATGGCAGTTTTTTCCGGTTTTCCGAGAGAACTTCCAATACGGAATCAAACTGGAAATTCCCATTTTTTTGCGCACCGAAAGAGCCCATTATGAAAACGCAAAGCTAAAACTCCTCCAAAACGAATTGGATCTCGCCCTAAAGCAAAACGAACTGGACGCCAAACTTCAACAATACCGAAACGAACAAGAAAACTATCACCGTCAGGAAGGTTTGGCTCAAAAAAACATTCTCCTCTACGAACAACTTCTCCGAGGGGAACATTTACGTTTCCTCAATGGAGACGGCTCGGTTTTCCTGATTAATGCCAGAGAAACCAAACTCTTAGAAACAAAAGAAAAACTCACCGAAATTCAAGCTAAGCAGTGGGAAAACCATTACAAATTGCAATGGATAAGAAACGAGTTAATTTCCACGTTATAGAAAAAAATAAATGTTGCGCTTAAAAAAATCCATCCTTTTATTGCCTGCAGGCCTTGTCGCCCTTGTTTCTCTTTTCGTTTGGTGGAGCCACCATACCATCCAATCCGAGACTCAAGACCGCATCACCGAAGACCTAACCTCGCTTCCCGCCCAAAAAGTCGGTTTGGTCTTGGGCACAAGCAAAACACTGGCCAACGGCTATAAAAATTATTACTTCTACTACCGCATTGATGCCGCCGAACGTCTTTACAAATCGGGAAAAGTCCGCTACCTGATCGTCAGCGGAGACCATTCGCTAAAACACTACAACGAACCTGAAGACATGACCAACGAACTCGTGGCTCGCGGCATCCCGAGAGAACATATTTTCCAAGATTTTGCCGGACTCCGTACCTTAGACTCCGTTCTCAGGGCTCAAACCATTTTTGGGCAAAAAGCGTTTATCATTATTTCTCAAAAATTCCATAACGAAAGAGCCGTTTTCATTGCCCGAAAACACGGCATCGAAGCCTACGGCTACAATGCGGAAGACGTTAACCGCTATGCCGGATTCAAAACCCAAATCCGCGAATATTTCGCCCGAGCCAAAGTCTTTTTGGATTTTCTCTTTGGCGTAACTCCGAAATTTGGAGGCGAAAAAATCACCATCCCTTAGAAAACGGCCCTTTTCATGTCTTTCAGATTCCTTATTTTTGCACTCTGTAAAAATGGGAGCGCGGCTCCCTTAACCTAAAAGTTAATCTAAAAATTGATTTCAAACCATAATTAAAACCATGTCCAGAATACTCACGGGGATACAAGCCACCGGAACCCCTCATCTCGGCAATTTGCTCGGAGCCATCATTCCAGCCATCGAATTATCCAAAAAACCGGAAAACGAATCGTTCTTGTTCATTGCCAATATGCATTCGCTCACCCAAATCAAAAATGCGGAGGAACTGAAACGAAACACCTACCAAATCGCTGCTGCGTGGCTGGCTTTCGGATTGGACACAGAAAAAACGTACTTCTACCGCCAAAGCGACGTTCCCGAAGTCTGCGAACTGGCTTGGTATCTATCCTGCTTCTTTCCTTACTCTCGGATGCAATTGGCGCACTCCTTCAAGGATAAAGCCGACCGTTTGGAAGACGTCAACGTAGGCTTGTTTACTTACCCTGTCCTAATGGCGGCTGACATTCTACTCTACGGAGCCGAAATCGTTCCCGTGGGAAAAGACCAACTGCAGCATTTAGAAATGGCAAGGGATATGGGTGCAAGATTCAACCACCAAATGGGCGAAGTATTCACCCTGCCTCAAGCCAAATTACAGGAAGAAACCAAATACGTCCCCGGTACCGACGGTGAAAAAATGTCCAAATCCAGAGGCAATATCATCAACATCTTTCTGCCTCAAAAGCAACTAAAAAAACAAATCATGGCCATTGAGACGGATTCCACCCCCTTGGAAGCCCCCAAAGACCCGGAAACCTGCAAAGTCTTTGCTCTCTACGCCCTGATTGCCTCCGCCGAACAAACCGAAAAAATGCGGCAGAACTATTTGGGCGGAAACTACGGCTACGGCCACGCCAAAACCGAACTTCTCCAATTAATTTTAGAACAATACGCCCCCCAAAGGGAAACCTTCGATTACTATATGACCCATCTCGAAGAATTAGACGCCAAGCTGATGGAAGGGGCAAAAAAAACCAGAGCCATCGCCGCCCAAACCCTGAAAAAAGTTCGCGAAAGCCTCGGTATGTAACCGAAGTAAAAAACATTACCCTCCAACAGCATCGTTTTTCTAAAGAAAAGTCCGGTGCTGTTTTTTTTTTATTCCCCGCTCCTAAGGTTTTTCCAAAAAACACTTTCCGATCGACAAGCTTCTTTCTTCCGACAAATAGCCTTAACTTTGTGCAAAGTGAAAAGTAAAAATGGAAAATAAAAAAGCGTTCTTTCTGGAGTGCTACAAGCACGGCATCATCAAGTTCGGAAAATTCACCCTCAAAAGCGGTATCGAAAGCCCTTTCTATGTTGATCTCCGCCCACTGGCCTCCGATCCCAAAATTCTGAAGCAATTGGCGCATCACCTTTTGAACCTTTTGCCCGATCGGAACTTCGATTTAATTTGCGGCGTTCCCTATGCCGCCCTCCCGATGGCCACCGCCATCTCTTTGGAAAGCCAAATCCCATTAATCATCAAAAGAAAAGAAGCCAAAACTTACGGCACCAAAAAATTAATTGAAGGTGTTTTCCAAAAAGGACAAAGCTGTCTTTTGGTTGAAGACGTCATCACCTCCGGAAAATCTTTACTGGAAACCATTCCCGAAATCGAAAACGAAGGCCTGAGTGTCGCCGACATCCTCATCGTCCTTGACCGTCAACAAGGTGGTACCGCCCTACTCGAAAGCAAAGGATTCCGTGTCCACACCCTCTTTACCATTTCCGAAGTGTGCACCATTCTCCGTGAAGAAAATCTATTGGACGACAAACAAGTCCAACGAATCAATGCTTTTCTGGAAGGCAACCCGATTCAGTTTGACACGCCCAGCCGCCTCTCCTACGAGCAAAAACGGGAACGCCAAAACCATTCCGCAGCCAAAAAGCTGCTGGAAATCGCTTTGGATAAAAAATCCAACCTCATTGCTTCTGCCGACGTCATCACCACCAAAGAACTCCATGAACTGGCTGAAAACGTAGGTCCGCACATCGTTGCCTTGAAAACCCATATCGACATCATCACCGATTTTGATTACGACAAAACCATTCTCCCTCTAATTGATATCGCCCAAAAGCACAACTTCCTGTTGATGGAAGACCGTAAGTTCGCCGACATCGGAAACACTCAGGAACTCCAATACTCCTACGGCATCTACCGGATTTCGGCATGGGCCGACCTAATCACCTCCCAAGTCATCGGAGGCTCTCCTTCCTTGGATTTCTTCCACAACTCCGGCGTCATCGCCATTGTCGGCATGTCTTCCAAAGGCGCCCTAACCGATGCAAACTACCGCGAAGAAGCGCTAAAAATTGCCCTTTCGCATCCCAACGTCATCGGAGGCGTAGCCCAAAACCCGATTCCCGAAGAACTCCTGCTTTTTACTCCCGGTATAAATCTGGAAACCTCCGGAGACGGCAAAGGCCAACAATACAGTACCCCCCAGCATGCATTTAAAAACCTCCAAACCGACTTCATCATTGTAGGACGAGGCATCTACAAAGCCGATCAGCCCGAAAAAGCCGCATTGGACTACAAAATCGCAGGCTGGCAAGCTTACACGGATGCTTTGAAAAAACCGTAATTAGTATTACCCCAGTAAAAAACCCTCTTTTTTTCGATCGTGAAAAAAAAGAGGGTTTACTTTTTTCTCCCCAAAAATCCCCTCCCCCAATATGAACACAAAATTAAAAATGACCTGATAAACATTAGGATTTGCCTTTTTCCCCTTTTCAAAATTCCTGAAAAAGCTAAAATTATATACCTTTGTCGCTCGAACTTTTAAACTTTATGACGATGGATTTTAAAAACTTCCAGATGCCTTACAGCATCAATCCCGAATACTCAAAAAAAACCGCTTATTTCTCTATGGAATTCGCCATAGATCAAGCGCTTAAAATATACTCCGGAGGCTTAGGATTTCTTGCCGGATCGCATATGCGAAGCGCCTACAACCTAAAGCAAGACCTCATCGGCATCGGTATTCTTTGGAAATACGGCTACTACGACCAAGCCCGTAACAACGACCAAACCCTGCAGCCTACATGGACCAAAAAAAGGTACAGCTTTTTGCAAGATACCGGTATTAAATTCCAAATTGATATCCACAGCGCTCCGGTTTGGGTGAAAGTGCTTTATTTGGATCCCGAAACATTCCATACCGCACCGATGTTCTTCCTTTCCACCGACGTTCCGGAAAACGATTACATCTCCAAAACCATCTGCCATAAACTCTACGACGCCAACGAATCCACTAAAATAGCACAATACATCCTATTGGGAAAAGGAGGCGCCAAACTGTTGGACATGATGAACTTCAGCCGAGACATCTACCACTTCAATGAAGCCCACGCTCTTCCTGCCGCGTTTTACCTTCTGAGAAAATTCGACGGAGACATGGAAAAAGTAAAAGAAAAAGTCGTGTTTACCACCCACACCCCCGAAGAAGCCGGTAACGAAAAACACAGCTTCGATATGTGTTACGACATGGGCTATTTCTCCGGATTCAGCAAAGAAGAAGTTAAAAACATCGAAGGCTACCCCGATCCCAATCTTTTCAACCACTCCCTCTGTGCGTTGAAAATGTGTAAAATAGCCAACGGCGTTTCCAAACTGCACGGCGAAGTTTCCAACATCATGTGGGGCAAATACCCCGGCATCGCCAAAATCACCTCCATCACCAATGCCCAAGAATTCAAATATTGGGCAGATAAACCGCTTTATCAAGCGAAAGACGAAGGCGATGACACCCAATTCGATTTCCGAAAAAAACACATCAAAAAAAGACTCTTCAAAGTTGTTGCCGATCAATGCGGAAAACTCTTCGACCCCAACGTACTTACCATCGTGTGGGCCAGACGATTCGCCGGATACAAACGAGCCGACTTCCTGCTTCACGACAAAGAACGCTTCAGCAAAATGCTAAACAATAGCCGCTACCCCGTTCAAATCATCTGGGCCGGAAAACCCTACCCAATGGATTACGCGGCCATCTCCACCTTCAATACCTTGGTGGAAGAAAGCAAAAATTACGGCAATATGGCCGTACTAACCGGCTACGAACTCGCTCTGAGTAAACTCCTGAAACAAGGCTCCGACGTTTGGTTGAATAACCCGCGTGTTCCGAGAGAAGCCTCAGGAACCTCAGGAATGACTGCCGCCATGAACGGATCCATCAACCTTTCCACCGACGACGGATGGATCCCCGAATTCGCCCAACCAGGCGTTAATAGTTTCGTCGTTCCGAAAGCCGATTATCTCAACATGAGTGTCTACGAACAAGACAACTACGACTTGGAACAACTTTACCACATTTTGGAAAACCAAGTCATCCCAACATACTACGAAAGACCTGACGAATGGAGGAAAATCACCCAAACCGCCATGGACGACGTGAAGGAAACCTTCAATAGCGACCGTATGGCAAAAGAATATTACGACCTCCTCTACAACGCTTAAACTTAGCTTTTAGTTTAAACTAACTTATAAAATCTCGGGGCTGCCTTTTAGGCAGCCCCGATTTCATAAAAGCTTTAGCATACCCTGATCTTTTAAAATTCTATAGAGGTAACCGACTCAATTTCTCCATAAAAAATGATAATCAAAAGCTCCGTAATTTCATCAAAAAAATAAATTCTGATAAATAATATAGTACCTTTGGTAACATAAACAACTAAAGACCTTCTCATGCCACTAAACGAAAAAACATTTCTCTTCCTGACCGACCTTCAAACGCACAACAACCGCGAATGGTTTAACGACAACAAAGAACGCTACCTCGAAGCCAAAGCCGACACCCTCCAACTCATTGAAGAACTCCTCGAAGAAATAGCCCATTTTGACCCCGAAATAGTAAAAATCAACGCCGAAAAAACCCTTTTCCGCATTTATCGCGACACTCGTTTTTCCAAGGACAAATCCCCCTACAAAACCAATTTCGGAGCCGCCATAGGCATGGGAAAATCCAGTCCGAAAGCAGGCTATTACCTGCACATCGAACCCGGAAAATCCTTCCTCGCAGGAGGATTTCACCGCCCTGAAAGCACCCTCCTGAAAAAAATACGCCAAGACATTGTGGCTCTCAGTGACGATTTTAAAGCCTTAATAACGCATCCCAATTTCCGCGAGTCATTCCAAACGCTCGATACGGAACTTCAACTCTCAAGAGTCCCACAAGGCTTCGACAAAGACCACCCCATGAAAGAATTTTTAAAATTAAAAAGTTTTACCGCCCGCCTCCCCCTGAGCGATTATGAACTCCAAACCCTTCCCCCGAAACATCTCGCCAACCATTACAAAACACTAAAACCCTTAAACGACTTTATAAATGGGGCTATCGACGCCTAAACCCAGAGCCGGTCATCCAAAAAAGTGTATTTTTTTCTAAAAAATACAGGAAAAACAAAATCCCGGGGCGGCAAGCCGCCCCGGGATTTTCAAAACTCAAATTTTTGCTTATAAATTAGGATTCTTCAGTCTTGCGCTTGCCGGAAACGGAAGCACATAACGGTCATCCCCCTGCTGCATTACCGCCGTCTCTGCCTCGTACTGATGTTGCATCTCAGGCTTCCCTGTCCGACGAAGATCATACCAGCGTAATCCCTCGAACGCCAACTCCCGTTGCCGCTCACCATAAAGTACCTTGAGATATTCTTCTCCTGACAGGGCTTCCACCTTCGCTTTAAAAACGGCCAACCCTTGAGCATTGTAACGCGTTGCCGCCAAAGCCAGCAATGTATTTTTGGAACTTTGCTCATCTCTCAATTTATACTCGGCTTCCGCCTTCAAAAGATAAATTTCTCCAACCCTAAACGAACTTTTCAGTTCATTCGATGAGGCAAATTTGGTCGATTGATACAACGTTCCCGAACGTCTGAAGTACTTGGCAAATCTCAAATCGTTAGTTTGGTCGTAAAGCCCGATTAAATTTTCACTCGCCCTATACACCGAATTTGTATTGGAATTCAGATTCGCATCAAGATTCATAATCGACTCCACAGAGCGGAAACTCGAAGGCAAAACCGAAAAACGGTTAAAATCTTCCAGCCTTCCATTAACCGCCAACACTTTCTGCGCATAAGAAAGAGCCTTGCCCCAATCCCCCATATATTGGTAAATCCTAGCACTGAAAGCATCCAATGCCACCTTAGTAAAGCGATAATTCAGCCCCGCATCAAACTGATTGACACTCAAAAGCGATTCAGCCCTTTGAACATCCGCCAAAATCTGAGCATAAACCTGCTGAACCGTCGCCCTAGGATAGGTCTTTTCCAAATCAATTTCCAATACCAGAGGAACCGCCAAAGCCGAGCCATTCGCTTCTTCGTACATCGGAGCAAACAAGTTTACCAATTCAAAATTACACAATGCCCTCAGCGCATACGCCTCTCCCAAAATCTGATTCTTTTCGGCCCCCTCAGGCATATCTTTGGCGCCTTGCAAAATCGTATGATTGGCATAAAATATAACACTATAAAACTGCCCGTAAGGCACCTCCACCGTTGCCGGATCCCGCGAAGAATCTTTCCAAAGAAAAAGATCCTTATACGAAACCACCTCATCCGATGAGGGGTTCAGCTGAACTTCATCCGTACGGCTCTGAATCACTGCCCGATGGGCAGGATACAGCGAATAAGCCCGCGTCAAAACCGCCCTGTAGTCCTCCACCGTTTTCGGAATAGCCTTTCCCGTAGGTGTAATATCCAAAAAGCGGTCGCAAGACACCGTAGAAACAGACAGTAAAGACAAAAGCGATAATGCGATAATATGTTTTTTCATTTTGTTGTCGTTTTAAAAATGATTAAAAGCCTATGTTAAACCCTAAAATAACCGATTTCTGTACCGGTGTGGCATAAATATTCCCATAGGTTTCCGGATCAAAATAACCGGCAGTATTCGTTCCGAAAGTCAGCAGATTTCGCCCCTCAAGCGACAAACGCATGGAAGCAATTCCCGTAGACTTCAGTACCGACTGAGGAACCGAATACCCCAACCTGATGCTGCTTATCCGAATAAAGCTAATCTCTTTGTTCCAAATATCCAGGTTGTTATAGATCCCCATATAGTCATTCCCCGGATAGAACCAATTGTAAGTCAAGCGGTCCGAGGGAAGCGTTTCTGCCCCCACAATCCGTGGCAAACGCCCGTTTCCGGCATGAAGCACATCCGAAGAATAGTTCAATCCACGATCCACAGCCGTAAAATTATACGTCGGACGCCCCTTTACATACTGCCGAAGATTAAACGTCGTTGCAATGTTCAAGTCCCAATTTTTCATTCGGAACGTGTTATTAATCCCCCCGTAAAATTTCGGATCCCTATCCCCCAAATAAGAATAAAGGCCTCGGGATTCCACATCCGACAAACTGCTCTGAACATAATCCGGCCAAAAGAAATCGTACGGATTGGAAAGTTTAAGGAAGTCCACCGCATTCACCACACTGCCATCCTTACCATAGAATAACGGCATTCCGTTCTCGTCCAATCCCGCCGTTTTGATTCCGAAAACCGCATTAACCGGATAACCCAATCCCGACGGGGTAAACTGGTTATTCCGAGCCATGATTTGATCAATATTACTCCGGTTAGCCGCAATATTAATCGCCGTAGACCACGTAAAATTACCCGTATCCACATTCACCGAAGACACCGAAAATTCAAACCCTCGGTTGGTGATCCCCGCCCAGTTAATCGTAGCAAAATCCACTCCTGATTCCTGAGGAAGCTCCGTCACCCCGACAATATCCGTCCCCTTACGGTGATACAAATCAAAAACAAAATTCAAACGGTTATTAAATAATCCGAAATCCAACCCAAGGTTAATATTGGTCGTCTTTTCCCATCGAAGCCGCTCATTCGGATAAGTATCCGCAATCAGCATATTTTCCGTCGTATTCAGCAAACGAACAGGCCGGTAAGAACCCACAAAAAATTTAGACGTATTCCGATCGATATTCCCTTGCAAACCATAAGACCCTCTTAATTTCAGGGTGCTGATCGTAGTATTATCCGCAAGAAAACCTTCCCGCTTCACATTCCAAGCCCCAGAAACCGCCCAAACCGGAAGGTATTTATCCCGAAGCTCCGCTCCGAAAAGATTGGTTCCGTCATAGCGCAAACTACCAAACAAGGTGTATTTCTTCCCAAACGTATAAGACGCCGTCCCATAAAAAGAAGTGTACGCATCCTCATTAAGATAATTGGTAACCGGTATATAGTTCGCATTGGTAATTTGGCTGGAAGGAATCGTTAAAGGAACCGACGTCCGCGTAAATGGATTATACCCGTACATCTGAGAATTAGTCCCTTCTGTTTTCACCCTGCGCAATTCATTTCCCACCAAGAAATCCAAATCATGAGAGCCCAAATTGACACGGTATTGCAAAACATTCTTCCAATTGTACTCAAACCCTTTATCGTCTACGGTATTGAGATAATCCCCCTCCGGAAGGATATACGTATCGGTATTACTCTGGTAAGAATTCGCTAAAGCACGACGCATGAAGTAAGTGTCCTGCTTGGCATAACGCTCGGTATGCGTATTTTCAAGAAGCACCCCCAATTGCGTACGGAATTCCAAGCCCTTGAGGATTTTATAATCGGCATCAAAAATAAATCGCGCCGAACGGGTCTGCATATCGTAACGGGTATTCTCCCTTTCCTCAATATAGTTAAACGGCAGACGAACGATTGTCCCATTAGAACGCTCGATATAATTGATGTCCTGATCGTAAATATAATTGCCATCCGCATCCCTTACCGCCAAATAAGGATTAGCCGTTCGGGAATAATAGGTCGGTGTGGTAAAGCTTCCCGTATCCGAAAGAAAAGATTTACGCGTGGTCTGCACCCCAAAAAAAGTAATTCCTAAATTAAGTTTTTGGTTGAATTTAAAGCTGTTCTTCAACGTAACGTTAAACCGATCAAACCCCGAACCGATAACCGCAGCATCTTCATTGTAGTATCCCAATGAAGCGTAGTAATTGTAGTTATCGACCCCGCCGGAAAAGTTGATGGACTGTTGCTGATTAACCGCCGCACGGTAAAGCAAATCCCCCCAACGGGTATTCACCCCACGCAACGCCTGAATTTGAGCTTTGGAAGCCGAAGACAAAGCTTCATACCCACCGAGGCGGTAAGCCGTCAAATCGCCATTAGCCGTAAGGATTCTCATCACTTCCCCTCCACCGCTGCGGTAACCGTCCAAATCCTCACGGCCAGCCATTGCCAGCTCAAAATCCACTTTCTGGTTCGAGTTCAAGAGGTTAAGTTTTTCAAAATTAGGACGAAGATTCACAAAGGTATTAGAGGAAAAATTAATATTCAGTCTCCCTTTTTTCCCTTTCTTCGTGGTTACCACAATCACTCCATTTGCCGCTCGAGCGCCATAAATCGCCGTAGCCGAAGCGTCTTTTAGAATAGTGATGTCTTCGATATCCTCCGGGTTCACTCCTGCAATCGAATAGTTTCTAAGCAAGTTTATATCCTCGCCCGCATTGTATTTCGGTGCTTCGTTGCCCTCCAAAGGAACCCCGTCCAACACCCATAGAGGATCGACACTTCCCGACAGAGAAGCCGTCCCACGAATCCGAATCGGAGCAATCTGACCTGGCGTCCCCGATGCCGGATTAATCATCACACCAGCCACTTTCCCCTGCAACATCTGCTCCACCGAAGCCGTTCCTTTCTGCTCGATATCCGCCATCTTTACGGTCGATACGGCCGATGTGAGCTTATTTTTCTCAATCTTTTGGTACCCCGTAATCACCACTTGTTCAATTTCCTTGCTTCTTTCCAACGTATCGGACACGCGGGTCTGCGCCGCCAATGCCATGGGAAGAAAAAGAAAAAATACACCTGTTTTCATATGTCCATTAATTTACTTTCCTAAAATTTCGTCCAAACGGATTATGGTATCTTCATAATGGCTTCGGGTCATCGCATCACCGCTGCCCGCTGCCATCTTCATCAGTCGTCTTACCCGAATCAACTCGCCTCGCTTTAACGAACCTACGTCCGATAGGCGTTTCATCCCCGTAAAATAAAGTTCCAATGCCGCCTCCGAATCGCCATAAGCCCGATCCAAATGATGAAAATGCCCCGCATAATCGCAAATCATCGGCATACGAGTAGAAGCCATCGACTTGGAAGACGTTTTTTCATACATCCGCTTCACATCAATAATTAGCGCATCAATGTAATTTTTCTGAGTCATGCGCTCATAAATATTCAAATTCTTTTTACGAATCGTCTTGGCAAAAATCACTTTTCGAAGATCCTCAAAAAGCTCCAACGCCGTCATCTCCTTCGACGCAGAACCATTAAATTCGTTTTCCTGAAGCCTCAAAAGCCGATCGTCCCTCAAAAGATTATACAAAATAACAGCCTGCTTTTCTCTAAAAACATTATAAGGCGACTGATCCACCGCTCCTTTAGGAGTGGATTTGGCCGGTTTCAAAAGAGGAGTCCATTGATTTACAAAAAGCCATTTCGGAAAAACCACCACATGCCGAGCCAAATAATCCACGGCTCTTTTTTGCACCTCGTACGGCACACTTTGGTAAGACACCTGCCCGTCCCCGTAAACATTAGGATTCAGATAAATGCCCCCGATATTAGCCAAAACATGGGAATTATACACCTGCCATTGATTGATGATCTGATTGTAAAATGCCTTCGCTTCTTCATACGATTCCCCTTCGTTTGTGGTCCATTTCACAAGATTCGCCAAACTTTTCTTGAGGTTATTCAAACCGTATTCGCCGGCCTTCATCGCATCATTCCCCAAATCTTCACTTTGGGAGCGGGGATCGATGACCTCTTCCTGCTGCGCACCATAAAAATAAAGAGGATCCTTAGCATGGCGCTCAATCCACGCGCGGGTTTGTTTTACTTCGTCAAAAGGCGATTTTGCCCCCGTCCACCGGTACCCCCAATGAATGGCAAACTCATCGTAAACCCCAATCTGAGGCGTAATCTGTGTAACTCCGTCGCCTTCCTGAGCAATATAATTAAACCTCGCATAATCCATAATCGAAGGAGCCGTCCCCCCCATTTCGGACGTAAAAGAAGGATCTCTGAGTTTTTCCACATCAAAAGCAAACGAAGCTCCCATATTGTGTTTCAGCCCAAGGGTATGCCCCACTTCGTGCGACGAAGCAAAACGAACCGCATTAGCCATACGTTCCACGGGAAGCTTGTTTCCCCTCGCCTGAGGATCAATAATCCCCGTCTGAACACGCATCCACGTCTGAAGCAACGACATGACATTATGCCACCACACAATATCGGCTTCAAGAATTTCCCCGCTTCGGGGATCTACCACCGAAGGCCCCATCGCATTAGCCTTCTCCGAAGCCGCATACGTAATCACCGAATAGCGGACGTCATCCGGATCGAAATCTTTATCCTCGGGTAACGGCATTCTTGCTTCTATGGCATTTTTAAACCCCGCCTTTTCAAACGTTCGTCCCCAATCTTTAACCCCGTCCAAAATTGCCTGCTGCCATTGTTTAGGCGTAGCGGGATCTAAATAGTAAACAATTTTTTTTCGAGGTTCTACCAATTCGCCTTTCAGATAACGATCCACATCCTCAGGCTTAGGCTCCAGCCGCCAGCGGGTAATCAATTCCTTATTTTGCACCGCCTGCTGTTCATCCGAATAATAACTTTTCTTGGTTGTAAAATACCCCACCCGATGATCGGAAAAACGCCCCACCATAGGCTCCGGCAAAAGAATGAGGTTAGTTGTGGTAAGAATCGTAAGGTTTGCTGTTTCTTTATTCTCCGTCACACTGCTGCTCAAAACGGATTTCACCACAATATTCTCGGGAAAAACCTTGACTTCGTCAATATAGGAACGGTCGCTTTTCACCGCGCTGCCTATCCCTATGTTATCAAACAGGTTATTAAAACTCTTTGAGCTTCCGTTAAACACCTTATTCACCTGAAACACCACCCGAGCCGAATCCTTAGCATACGCCTTGATATCAAAACCTTCTATGATGGCTTCCGCATAGTTATCCCTTACGGATTGGGCGATACGGTCTCCTTCGGGAACCGATACCTTGGGATCAAACGTCTTTGCCCAAACCTTGTTATTTTTCTTATCAATATAAAAACGGATGATTTGGTTTTCGTAGTTGATGCCCTTATTAACTCCCGCTTCATTAATCTGAGTATTGACCGTGGAAAGTTTATTCACAATCAATAAATCTTTCCCTTCGATAGCGGGCGTAATCTCAAAAAAAACATCGCCTTTTTTTTGGTAAACATTAAAAAGGCCACTTTTGAGCACGGCACCTTTGGTCAACTCTTCATACTTGGTCGTCTTAGTTCCGAGCGAATCGGTCGTTTTGGATTGTGCTTCCTTTTTTTCGTTCTCCTTTTTCGTTTCTTGTGCCATTGCGCAGGACAATCCCGCCCAAACAAAAAAACAAAACCACACTTTTTTCATAATCTTTTTTTGAGGGGCGCAAAGGTACGAATTACGATTAAGTTGCACACAATGACTTTCGTTAGGCCAAATACTTTGGCGTTTTTCATATATTTGGGGGGAATAAATAGTTTATATCCATGACAAAAAGATTAATCGGAACGTTTTTTTTAGCCCTATTGGCTTTCAATCCTTTGGATGCCCAAGAAATTACTCTCGACAAAATTTACTCCGGCTACTACCGTGGCAAAGGCATTGCCGGCATTGCCTCCCTAAAAGACGGAGAAAACTATGCCGTGATCGAGAAAAACGGCATCGCCCGATACGACTATAAAACCTCCAAGCAAAACGGCTACATCGTCAACGGAAGTTTTGAATCGTACGAGTTTTCCGAAGACGAATCCAAAATTCTTTTGCTCAAGGGAAGCCAACCCATCTACCGCCATTCTTTTTTGGGAATTTTCGAAGTCAAAGATTTGAAAAGCGGGCAAACCATCCAACTGAATAACGGAAACCCCGTTCAGGAACCCCGTTTTTCTCCGGACGGCCACAAAGTGGCTTTCGTGGCCGACAACAATTTATTTTACCAAGACCTTAGCAACGGAAAACTAATACCCATTACCTCGGACGGAAAAAGAAACCATATCATCAACGGATTGGCCGACTGGGTCTACGAAGAAGAATTCGGGCATGCCAGACAATACGAATGGACCCAAAACTCCGACGCCATTGTGTTCGTGAAATCCGACGAAAGCCTCGTCCCCGAAATGAATATGCCCATCTACGACAAACAGCTTTATCCGCAGGATTTCCGTTTCAAATACCCCAAAGCCGGCGAAAACAACGCCAAAGTTTCGGCGCACCTCTACCGTTTGGATAGTCATCAAACTACAGCCATTGATCTTTCCGGCTACAAAAACTATTACATCCCGAACGTCTTCCGCACCGCCAAAGCAGACGAAATCGTCCTGATTACCTCGGGAAGAACCCAAAACGCTTCCGACATCCTGAAGATTAACACGAAAAAAAACACCGTAACCAAACTCTTCACCGAAACCGATGAAAAATGGATCGAAACCGACCACGTCATCCTGGAATTTTTGGAAGACAATTCTTTCATTTGGGGAAGCGAGAGAGACGGCTACAACCACCTCTACTGGTACGCTGCCGACGGAAAACTAATAAAGCAAATTACCAAAGGCCCTTGGGAAGTAACCGAATACTACGGTTATAACCCGAAAACCAAAGAAGTCTACCTGCAAACCACCCAAAACGGAAGCCTAAATAAAGTGGTTGCCAAGGTTCATCTCGTAACGGGGAAATCAACCGTAATTTCCTCTGCCGAAGGCTATAACACGGCTAATTTCAGTCGCAATTTCCATTACTTTATCGAAACCTCATCTTCCGCCATAAAACCGCATACCTACACCCTGAAAAACCAATCGGGGCAAACGGTGCGGGAGCTGCAAAACAACAACGAAATGCTGCAAAAGCTCAAAGCCGACCAATGGATCGCCAAAGAATACTTCAGCATCCCCAACGAAAACGGCGATCTTATGAACGCATGGATCATGAAGCCCAAAAACTTTGATCCCAACAAAAAACACCCTTTGTTCATGTTCCAGTATTCCGGCCCCGGATCTCAGCAAGTAACCAACGCTTGGGATGGTGGCAACGGATTATGGTTTAATCATTTGGTGCAACAAGGCTATATTGTCGCCTGCGTGGACGGAAGAGGAACCGGAGGCCGTGGCGCCCAATACAAAAAAGCCACTTACATGAACCTCGGAAAATACGAAATCGAAGACCAAATTGCCGCCGCTCGCTGGCTCGGAAAACAATCCTACATTGACGCCTCTCGCATCGGAATCTTCGGATGGAGTTTCGGTGGTTACATGGCCAGCTTGGCCTTGACCAAAGGCGCGGACACCTTTAAACTCGGCATCGCCGTGGCTCCCGTTACCAACTGGAGGTATTACGACACCGTTTATACCGAAAGGTTTATGCGAACTCCGCAAGAGAACCCTTCGGGGTACGACGACAACTCGCCGACCACCCACGCCGAAAAATTGAAAGGCAAATTCCTGATGATCCACGGAACAGCAGACGATAACGTGCATTACCAAAACGCCGTGGAATTTGCTGAAGCCCTTATTCAAAACAAAAAACAATTCCAATTTATGACGTACCCCGATAAAAATCACGGCATCTACGGCGGCAATACCCGTCATCACCTGTACCAACTGATGACCAATTACCTTTTGGAAAACCTTTAGAAAACCGCTATGCCCGACTTTATCTCGGGAAAACAGCAAAAAAGATTATTTTTGAAAAAAAAATTAAATTCTCATGAATAAAACCAATAACAAACACCCCAAAGGCCTGCCCTTTCTTTTCTTCACCGAAATGTGGGAAAGGTTTGGCTACTATCTGATTCTCGGTATTTTCGTGCTCTACATGATTGATCCCAAAGACACCGGAGGACTCGCTTTCATGGATAAAACTGCCGACGATATTTTTGGGACTTTCATCGCTCTCACCTACCTCACTCCATTTCTCGGAGGCTTCTTGGCCGACCGGGTTTTGGGCTATGTAAAAGCCATTTATATCGGAGGGATTTTAATGGCTGCCGGTTATATCGGAGTGGGAGTTTTCCAGCAATTGCCTTTATTTTATGCCTCTTTAGGACTCATTATTTTAGGAAATGGGTTTTTCAAACCCAGCATCTCCACCCTTTTGGGAAACCTCTACAGCGAAGACCCTTATAAAGAAAACAAAGATGCCGGCTACAACATCTTCTACATGGGGATTAACATCGGAGCGCTGGTATGCAACTTCGTAGCCGCTTACATGCGTAACAAGTACGGTTGGGGGCCAGCTTTCATGACCGCCGGTTTCGGTATGCTCTTCGGCTTGTTCATCTTCACTTTAGGAATGAAACACATCCGTTCTGCCAACCTCATGAAACCCGCACAAGAAGGCGACACCAAACTTTCATCCGTTTTGGTGAAAGTTTTCCTTCCTGCCATCATCGCAGGAATCATCGGATGGATTATCCCGGGAACCCTTTTCGGCAGCGATAGCACCGACGCCTTTATCTTCGCCTGCATCCCTGTGGTGATTTTCTATGTAAGCCTTTACCTAAGAGCCAACGCCGAAGATAAAAAGCCCATTGGAGCCCTACTGGCCATCTTTGCCGTCAGCCTAATGTTTTGGGCTGTATTCAAGCAGAACGGTACCGCCCTTACCCGATGGGCGAATTATTACACCGACCGCACCGCTCCTGCCGCATTGGAAAAACCTTTGGAGTCCATTTATTTGGTTGAAACCAAAGCCTACAAAGACAAAGAAGTTCCGGTGTACGACCAGCAGTTTTCCACCGTAAAAGCGGATGGAGAAACCGTGAAGGAAATCGGCAAAGACATTTATTTCCGAAACATCTCCGACGAACAAAGAGCCGTTTTGGAAAAAAATCCGGATAAACCCGTTTACCTTTTCAATACGGAGCTCTTTCAATCGGTTAATCCGTTTTGGGTCATTTTGTTGACGCCTTTAGTGGTCGGCTTTTTCATGATGCTCCGCCGACGGGGCAAAGAGCCGAGTACCCCCTCTAAAATAGTACTCGGATTGTTCATTTCCGCCCTTTCCTGCCTGGTGATGGTAGGAGCCGTCTACTCCGGAGGCAACGGAGAAGTAAAAGTATCCTCCCTATGGCTCGTAGCCGCCTATGGCGTGATTACCATCGGGGAACTTTGCCTCTCGCCCATGGGCTTATCGCTCGTTTCCAAACTGTCTCCTCCGAGAATTACCGCTCTGATGATGGGAGGATTCTTCCTATCCACTTCCATCGGAAACAAATTATCGGGCGTGCTCGCCAGTATGTGGTACAACTACGAGGACAAAGGCAACTTCTTTCTCGTCAACTTCGGATTGCTGCTTTTGGCTACCCTTTTGGGGCTTTCCATCTTGAAGAAGTTAAACAAAGTCATGAAAGAAAAAGGCGTTCATTAAAAAATTCATCGCCTTATTCTCCCTTAAATCGCAGCTTACGCTGCGATTTTTTTTGTCTAAAAAATTGCACAACCCTCAAAAAAAACTATATTTGCTAATCTTTAACAAAAATTAACATTAAATAATGGAGACTATTCAATCTGAAAAAGGGCACCCTAAAGGTTTATACACCTTATTTTTTACCGAAATGTGGGAGCGTTTCAGCTACTACGGAATGCGGGCTTTATTGACTATTTTTTTGGCTGCAGAACTGGCTACCGGTGGTTTTGGATTAGACCGAGCAGAATCACTGAAAGTGTACGGTATTTTTACGGCCTTGGTGTATCTTACCCCTATCATGGGAGGTTGGTTTGCCGACAAGCTTCTTGGGCAGAGGAAATCCATCCTCATCGGAGGTCTGGTTATGGGTATAGGACAATTTATGCTGGCAGGTAGTTCTTCGGCTCTATTATTTGAAGATTTAGAAACCCGTAAAAGTCTATTTTACTTGGGATTAGGAGTTCTTATCTTGGGGAACGGCTTTTTCAAACCTAACATTTCAACCATCGTTGGCGACTTATACGATAATGACGATCCTAGAAAAGACGGGGCTTTTACCATTTTTTACATGGGTATTAACATCGGAGCTTTTTTGTCGCCGTTTATTGCAGGTACCTTAGGCGAAAAGGTAGGCTGGCCCTACGGCTATGCTTCCGCAGGGATAGGAATGGTACTTGGAGTACTTTGGTTCTACGCTCGTAGAAGCACCCTCGGAGACAAAGGCCTACCTCCAGGATATAAAGAAAAGGGAATCAACCGATTACTCCCAAAAGACTGGAGAGACATCATTTTATATACCATTGCCAACGTAGTTTTCGTTGTCCTTGTCATGCTACTTTGGCAGCATACGTCTGAATTAGCTCATTCTCTTATTGTGTGGACTTTGGGAATTCTCGGAGGAGGATTCATTGCCTTGTCTATTTTCAAGGGAACTTCTGGCTCTACAGAGTGGACGAGAGTTTTCGTAATCCTAATACTCGCCTTTTTTAACATTGTATTTTGGGCAGGTTTTGAACAAGCAGGCGGTACATTCAACCTCTTTGCTCAAGAAAACACCAACAGAATGGTAGGAAATTTTGAAATCCCTACTACTTGGTTTCAAAATATCAATCCTATCGCTATCGTTACCTTAGCTCCTCTATTTTCCATTCTATGGGTTAAACTAGCAGCAAAGAAACTTAACCCTAGAACTCCCGTTAAATTTGCCTTGGCGATGTTCGTTGGTGCCTTTGCTTTTTTCATAATGACCCAAGCCAGCAACAGTGCGCAAGGAGGAACTTTGGTTTCACCTATGTGGTTGGTGGTAGTCTATACTTTGCTTACCGTTGGAGAACTAATGCTTTCACCTATTGGCTTATCGATGGTTACAAAACTTTCTCCTGTGAAAATCACCTCCATTATGATGGGCGTATGGATGGCCAGCTTTGCTTTAGGTAATTATTTTGCAGCGACACTAGAGCAAATCTTAGAAGTATATAATTTTGATTTATACCCCTTCATCTCCTACCTTATGTTAGGATCAGGGGTAGCTTTACTTGCGCTTTCGCCAATATTGAATAAATTCATGAAAGGAATTCACTAAAAACAAATATTATAAAAAAAACGGTCTCTTTCGAGACCGTTTTTTTTATATAATACATTCCTTTAAGAACCTCCGCTCTATCAAATTAAATAAAAAATCATTCCTATATCTTTAAAACAAATTCTAACTTTACATCTCCCGAAGACTTTCCAATCCGTAACTTAGGGGCTTTAAATCAGAAAATGCCTATTTTTTTTCAAGCCTTAAAAACCCTCCTTATCCACAGCCAAATCTACGTGGCTCTGTGTGGGATGTTATTGGCCGCCTTTTTCATGCCCTCGCAATACCTCCCCCAATGGCAAGTATGGGCTTTTATTTTCACCAACTATTTCGCAGGCTACGTCTATACCAAATTTCAACACACCTCCAATCAAGCCTACGCTATCGCCCTAAGTACGGGAGCTTTTCTCTTCAACACCGCCCTGCTTTGGTCCCATCCCTTTTGCTCACTCGGTCGTTGGTTCACCCTTGTGGTTTTGGGCCTCCTGTACAATTCGTTTTTTCTGAGGAAAACCGTACGCCATCTCCCCTTAATTAAAATCTTCTACGTCGGCGCCCTTTGGGGTTTAGTCAACGGATGGCTCCTCCAACCCGATTTTTCCGCCACCGTTTTCAGTATTACTTTCCTGTACGTTACCGCCCTGATCCTGCCCTTCGACATTCGGGATATGCATTGCGACCTTATCCTTACCTTTCCCAAAATCATCGGCATCCCCCACACCAAACAACTCGCCACCGCTCTTCTGGTTGCCGCCAATCTAATCGCCTGCTTTTCACTTTCCGCCCCCCATGCCACCGCTTTCTTTTCCGCCTCCGTTGTAGCTGCAGTTCTCATTTATTTCGCCCAAAGCACCCGCCCAGACAGTTATTTTTCTTTCGGTATCGAAAGTTGCGGCGCCCTTCCGTTTTTGTTTTTGGTTTTATTGAAGTAATTTTGACGCATGATTGTGCAAAAACTTTCCCTGATCAACTTCAAAAACCATCCCGAACGGCATTTTGACCTCTCTCCACAAATCAATTGTTTTGTAGGCGGCAACGGCGTAGGAAAAACCAACATCCTGGACGCCTTGCATTACCTCTCGGTAGGAAAAAGTTTCCTCGGTCATTCGGATTTTAGCCCCATTGCCTACGGAGAAGAATTCTTCAGCCTGCAAGCCGAAATTGCCACAAACGAAAAAACAGACACCCTAAAACTCTTTCTACCCAAAGACGGTAAAAAAACCATCAAAAAAAACGAAAAAACCTACGAACGGCTCGCCGATCACATCGGGTACCTTCCCTGTGTGATGATCTCGCCCTACGATTCGAATTTAATTTCAGATTCCGGTGAAAGCCGAAGAAAATTTTTGGATGCCATGATTGCCCAAACCGATCACGAGTACCTCCACCACCTGATGCAGTATCAAAAAACCCTGAAACAAAGGAATACCCTATTAAAATACTTTCATAAAAATCGCACTTTCGATAAGGAAGCCTTAGCCATTTACAACCCTCCGCTTACCCGGTGCGGAAACTTCCTCCACGAAAAACGAAAACAATTCATCGAAAAACTAAACCCCATCGTTCAGGAGTTTTACCAAACCATCGCTTCCGGTAAAGAGAAAGTCGCCATTCTCTACGACAGCGCCCTGCACGATCACCCCATGGAACAACTGCTGGACGAAAACCTGGACAAAGACCGCCAACTTACCTACACCGCCTCTGGCGTCCACAAAGACGATTTAGGGTTTGAAATGAACGAAAAACCACTCAAGAAAACTGGCTCCCAAGGCCAACAAAAATCGTTTCTCATCGCTTTGAAACTGGCTCAAATCCAACGGATAAAAGACCTCACCGGTAAAAATCCCATCCTGCTATTAGACGACATTTTCGACAAACTGGACGATCATCGTGTGGCTAAGCTCATCACCTTGGTCAATCGTGAAAATTTCGGGCAAATTTTCATTACCGATACCCACCGCGAACGCACGGAATCCGTCGTCAAAAGAATCAACGAAGAAAGCCGACTGTTTGAAATCGAATAAATCCCATGAGACGAAAAAAAAGAGAATACCAAAGTTCCGATTTAGTCAAAACCTTCGCCAAAATCCACGGCTTTGAGGATAAATTATTGGCTTTCGAAGTCAAGGCTTTCCTGAAAGATTACTTGGATCAAGCTCTCTACAACGAAATCGAAAGCGTAAATCTCCAAGGCAAAACCCTTACCATTGCCATAAAATCGCCCTTACTGAAAAACGACTTCCGAATGCGCCAATCGTTCTTCCTTAAAAAATTCAACGACCAATTCGGGGAAGAAAAATTTAATGCTCTTCGGATTTTGTAGACGCCTTCTGCATCATTTCCTTAGCCCGGACATCCAACTCCTCCGAACGAATCGGCATCACAAAACGCAAAGGGTATTTTCGGAAATACCTGAAAATCTCCCGCCAAATCTCCCGAAGTTCCGCCGAACTGAGCTTACGCGAACGCAAAGCCAAAAGCATAGAGAGCCCGAAACTCACAACAAAATTGAAAAAACCTATCAGAAAAACCGTTACGAAACAAACGCCAAACGTATAAACGTCCACCGAAAAATCCTTTCCGTAAAGCCCCAAAGCAAAATTTCCCGCCGCAAACGTAATGTGCCTAATATCCACATCTAATCCCAAAAACACCCCTACCGGTCCCGTTACACCAAGAAAAACGCCAAACCAGGCATTGGAGACAATTCCCGCCCAATTCCGCGAATAATACCGCGAAAGCGCCTTTGCCGATTTCGGACCAAGAATTTGGTTGATTATCGGATTCTTGGCAATCCTTGCCGGCATACGGTAATACACCGAATTATTGCCAATGTTTCCCGCAATAATCCCCGATATAAACAAATAAAATCCCGCAATACTGGCATGCAGTAAAGCCTTGGATTCAAAAGGATCAAGATCCCTGAGTAACGTGGAAGATTTCTCCATGGCAAAATTCTGATTGAACAAAACATCCAAACCGTAAATAATCGCCAAAGAAACCGGAAACGCCCATAAAACATTCCCCACAAAAGCAATAAACTGCGTACTGCAAAGCTTAGAAATCAAATGCGCAAACTCCACATAGTTTTTTTGGGTATTCTTCTGATCCGACAAAACCTTCGCCATCGTAGCCGCCGTCATAGCCGGTTGTTTGGTCGCTAACGTAAAGCCCATCAAATAAATCATCACAAACCCCATCGCATAATTAAGGGCATACATGAACGCATGGGAAAATTCGCTCCCCGGAGCATACCCGTAGAGCATCTTCAGTACGCAAAGCGCACCAACCACAACCCCGCCACCACTGGCTTTCCAAAACATCTTGAGATAATCCTTCTTTGAAGAAGTAATATAATGCGTCCCCGTTTCCGCCGTGTGATTGGTTATCAGGTGCGACAGCAACCTCGTACTATCGTTAAAAAGTTCGCCTACATCGTTTTTATTCGATTTATACCTTAAAATATTAAAGACCAATGCTTTTGAATTTTCCACTACATCGCGCTCTTCATCGTCAATCACCAAAAGCAAAAGAATTTCCGAAATCCGATTAATCTGCTGCCTTATTTTTAAAAGCGACTGGTTCGTCTTACTGGAAATCCCATACTTCGCCGAATTACGAAAGGCATCATCCACAAACGTAAGGCATTGTTCCAGATAAATTTTCAACTGCTTAAAATGCTCGTCTTTGGACGTGAGCCTGAACTCGGGATTTTCCCTAAACGCCTGATGCAAAAGCCCCATTTCCTCCTGCAAAGCCAAAAACGGATTGTCATAATTCTTATACTCGGGCACCATATGCATCACCTCCATCTCCATCGCGTTACCAACCGCCCGCCACGCCAAAATATTAGCTGAAAACAAAAGCTCCCGCACCACGGAAGGCCGCGTAATAAATCCGTCAATCCCTAACAAGCGAAAACATTCGTCAATCTGAGGCTTCGGTATCCCGCTCAGGTAAGCCCAATCCTTACCCGGACGAACCGAAATATGATCCACCAAATACCATATCGAATTCTCGTTTTCTACGGGAGGAAGAACCGAATTAAGCAACCGCTTTCTAAACTCGGAAACAAAACCGTTCTCCGAAAGAATATTGGCCTCCGTCAAAGAAAGATTAAATGGCTTCCCTAAAAATAAATTGCGAAGGTACGACCCAAAATGCCCTGCGACATCAGGATTTTCCCTCAAAAAAAGAAGAACATCCGCAAAGGGTTCCTTTTTCATGCTGTTAAAAATCGCATACAACGGTTCAAGCGATTTGGTATCGTTCTGAAAACTGAAGTATTTTTTCAGCATGCTGGCCGAACTTTGGACGTTACCGGAAAACCATTTCATCATGCAATCGGTTTATTTCAAGGTGATTGTATTCATTTGTCTCATAATCCACGAGTGCCTCTTCCTGAGATAAGACGATGGATTTTTCGGGTCGTATTTCCGTGGATTGGGAAGCACCGCCGCAATCCAGGCCGCCTCGCTTTTGGTAAGATTTTTGGCGTCCTTGCCGTAGTAATACTGCGCCGCCGCCTGAACCCCAAACACCCCTTGCCCCATTTCAATCGAGTTAAGGTAGCGCTCTAAAATAGTGGTCTTATCCCAAACATTCTCTATCGCAAACGTATAAAACGCCTCCAACCCTTTTCTGAACCAACTTCTCCCCTGCCACAAAAACACGTTTTTAGCCGTCTGTTGAGAGATTGTACTTCCTCCTTTCAGCCGCTTTCCCGCTTCGTTATCCTTATAAGCCTTCTCAATCGCTTGGTAATCAAACCCTGAATGGTCAAAAAACTTTTGATCTTCCGAAGCCAGCACCGCCTTTTTCACATTATCGCCCATTTCATCGTAGGAAATATAATCCCGATGCAGCTTCCCGTACTCCAACAAGCCTCCCAATTGGGTCAACGTAATCGGAGGATTAAAGAATTTGCCCGCCGCAATACCCAATATATTGAGTAAAACCAGCGTATAAAATAATCTTTTAATAAATCTGAACATAGCCGAACCTTTATTAAACTCCACAAAAATAAGAATTAAAGCCCAACCTTTAATCAATTGATCGGCTTCATGAAAACCAAACTGTCCGCAGGCACTAAATCGGGATGAAAAATCTTAACATAATCCCTTAAAACCAAGTCCGAACGAACATTACCCATCTCAAAAAAATCATTGGCTTTCCCTTTTTGCCGACCAGACATCGCATACAGTTTTCCATTGCGAAAAACAGCCAGCTTCTCGTAAACGGGATTCACCGCCAGCAGACTCTTTCGACTCTGATGCGCCCCTACATTCACCCAAAACGAAGCGCCCGCCGACTGAATCAAGACTTCCTCGAACGTCATAGGAACCGAACGATCCGAACGATCGTCTTTCAAAATATAATCGGCACCCGCATCCGATAAAAACAAAGCCAGCTGCGTGCGCCCTCCCGGCATAAACCACTGTCCTCCATACATCTCGTTGGCCAAAACGACCGGTTTGGTTTTCGCTTGTCTTGCCTTTGCCTTCAATGCATTATAACGGCTTTCAATTTCGGCATACAGCTTTTCTGCTTCCGCTTTCTTATCGAAAAGCACTCCAAATAAAAGGAGGTATTTGGATTTTTCCAAAGGATTTTGCTCCATGTACTCGTTGAGGAAAATAATCGGTACGCCACTGCTTCTAAGTAAATCGTACGTGGCCTCAAAAGTAGGAATGTAATTGGTTAAAACCACATCCGGCTTCAACGCCAGTATTTTTTCGACGTCGTATTTCTGCTCGTTACCAACCTCTTGAATCGCCCCTTCCGCTAAGCGTTTTCTCAAACGATCGGAAAAAATATATTCCGGACTGGACACCCCCACAATACGATTTTCCACGCCCAAAGCCTCAAGGTAACCAATCAAACTGGCATTAAGCATCACCACCCGACGAAAAGGAAGCCGATCGGAAGTCACCTGAAACGTTTGTCCTCCCGCCTTTACTTCGATCCCTCTATCATGCTTATAATAAGAAAGTTGAGAAGATACTTTAACACCCTCCGGAGCCTCTTCTCTCACCTGCTTTTTACACCCTAAAAGAAAAAAAAGAAAAAATATTGAAAAAAAAGTTGATTTCATTGCTCAAAGAAAATAAAAAAGTATTATATTTGCAAACCGAAAATCAATGGACGCGTAGCTCAATTGGATAGAGCGTCAGATTACGGCTCTGAAGGTTGAGGGTTCGACTCCTTCCGCGTTCACCATTTATTTGGAAAATCCTCTTAAAAAAGAGGATTTTTTTATTATCTACATTTATTCTCTCTGGTATTTTATTTGACCTCCAACGGACAAACCTCCCTTTTCGTTATCAAATTCATACCCTTCTCCCACATAAAGCGTTCGTTCCTCATTTTGCACAACCAAGATTACCGACCCTTTACGCTCCGGCAAAAATAACTCCGCCATCGAGCCATCCGCTGAAATAATCACGACAGCCGCTCCAGAATCCACCTCCAAAGGATTCTGCCCTACATTAAAAACCTGAACACAATCCTGTTTCAACTTACTCCAAGTCTGCCCCTCAGCCCCTAAACACCCCTGCTCATCCCGACCTCCCCATCGCTCTTTCCTTTCCGTTGAAAGATTGAGAAACCTCTCTTTTCTGCCTTCCACAAGCCCCCAAAACCGCAATCCCCAACACTCCAAAAACTATTTTTTTTATTTTCATCATTTTTTTAGAGAACCCTTCCAAAAAATAAACCAACCTAAAAATCCATCCCGCTTTTCTTAATTGTACATTCTAAAAAAACAAAAAAAGCACCGCTTAACGCGATGCTTTTGCAGGGTGGCTGACCGGGATCGAACCGGCGACCTTTAGGACCACAATCTAACGCTCTAACCAACTGAGCTACAGCCACCATTTTGTGGGTGCAAATATAGTAAAATTATTATTACTACAAAATTATTCCGTCAAAATTTTTCAAAATAATCGTTTTTTCCGTTGTAAAACCTTCCGCAAAGCCGCACCCCGACAAGCGACCAAGATTTTGAGCCCGATAAGTAAGACTCTCCAAAAAATCTTTAGTTGCAATAGGCGTCATCGGTTCTTTAGAGGTCGGATCATAAAACTGCGTACGGTAAGCCAAACAAGCCTCCACCTTTTTCGCCATAAAATCCGTTATATCAATAACAAAATCCGGTACTATCTCCTTCCACTGAATATAATGAAACACCTGCTTCGGCCGCCAAGCCTCCTGACGCACACCTTCTAAATCCGTCTCTATCTTAAGCAACCCCGAAAGAAAACAAGCATCTGAAACCAACTTAGCCGCCTTGGCATGATCCGGATGACGATCCTCCACCGCATTAGCTAAAACAATATCGGGCCGATACTTGCGAAGCATCCGTACCACCCTAAGCTGATATTCTTCCGAATTCGTCAAAAAGCCGTCTCTCATCCCCAAATTTTCACGCGCAACCACCTCTAAAATCTTCGCCGCTTCTCTCGCCTCATTTTTTCGGGTTTCGTCCGTCCCTCGGGTTCCCAATTCCCCCCGGGTTAAATCCACAATCGCCACAGATTTCCCTTCCGACACCAATTTGGCGATAGTCCCCCCGCAC
Source organism: Bergeyella anatis (assembly GCF_036016955.1). NCBI lineage: Bacteria > Pseudomonadati > Bacteroidota > Flavobacteriia > Flavobacteriales > Weeksellaceae > Bergeyella > Bergeyella anatis. The sequence goes on from NZ_JAYWXI010000006.1 coordinate 81,960, forward strand.
CCCAATTCCACGTCATCAGGATGCGCACCGATTGCTAATACATCTACTTTCATAAGTCAAATTTAATGAAAATAAAAATCCCTTTCTCACCAAAAGCAAGAAAGGGATACTAAAGTCTTAAAAACCGAACGTTTATTTGTTCGCCAGTTGATTATTCAATGTAACGGCATCTTGGTATCCGGGATTCAAAGCCACAGATTTAGCCGCATACTCCTTAGCCTTAGCCAAATTCTTATCTTGGTTGTAGAACGCGACCAAATAATAAGCATAAGAAAGCGTTTCCTTGTTCTGAGCCTGCTCTTCTGCCGACTGCCCCGTCACCAAGTCAATGTATTGCTGATAAGCATTCTCCGCCATTTCGTGATTCCCCATTTGCTGGTAAGAAGCTCCTTTCGCATAATAAGAATAAGCCCAACTCGGAGTAATACTAATCATTTTATCCCAAGTCAAAATAGCCCCATGCCAGTTCTGCGCTTCCTGGTAAGCCGCTCCAAGCTGAACCAAAGCGTCTACATCGTTAGGATTCGCCTTTACTTTTGCTTTCAACCCTTCAATCGTTGGGTTGGTAGGACCTGCTTCAGCTGCAGCAAGGCTCGCGCCTCCCCCTTGGATACTAGAAAGCTCCGCATCCCATTCCAACGTTTTATCGTCCGCATTTTTAGCAATAGCAATTTTCTGAACCGCCTCGCTTTTCATTTGGGCTTTCTTCGCCTCATCTTCCTCATGCGAAGCCAACCCCGCTAAAATCAAACCTTCCAAACCACGATCCGCAGGCAGAATTCTTGATTTATCCTTCACCGTATCGAAAAAAGTCGCCAAATCCTTCTGAGCCGAAGCATAGTTCTTATCCGAACCGTAGTCGATGTAAGCTCTCAATTTGTACTTGATAGGGTCTTCTACCTTGTTGAAAACCTTATTCAACGTTGCCTTGGCGTTAGGATAATCGTTGTTGATGAAGTAAAGTTTTGCAATCTCCAATTGCGTATACGGATCCTCATCCGCATGCTGGGTGTACTTAACCAAATCCTGAGTCATCAACTCCTTTTCCTGGAAATTGTAGTTGTATTCCGCCGAAGCCTTATATGCCGGCGCATACGTAGGATCAATCTTAATGGCACTGTCAATATTTTCCTTAGCCAACTTCCACTGCTTCGCCGCCATCCACAAAGTTGCCTTCCGCGTAAATACCGACGCCTTATTGCTGGACACTACCGCCGCTTTATCATAAGCCGACATTGCGCTTCCCGGATCTTTTTTCAAACGATAAGCGTCCCCCAAAGTATAATAAAAATGTGCAGGAACCCCCGCTTTTTGAGACCTTTCAATCGCTTTGTTAAGATACGCAATCGCCAAATCCGGCGCATTCGTCTTCTCAAACATCGTTAGCGCCTCCGCAGCACGGAACAACACCTCGGCATCCTTTTCTCTGGAATCGGAAACCACCGCCTGAATATCAGCAATACCGGATTTGTCCCCCTTCGCTATTTTAATCGAAGCCAAACCAATCTTGTTAAGATAACTTTTGCTATCCATCGCCAAACCTTTCTTAAATTCGGCTTCCGCAACATCAAAGTTAGGTTCAAACTGAGAAAGATAAGCATTACCCAAATAAAAATAATTGCTGGCATCCTTCGGCGCATTCTGAATCATCTTACCAAAAATATCTTTCGCCTTAGCGTATTTATGGCTATCCACACTCAAAATTCCATCCTGTAAAGTCTGAGCAAAAGAAAAACTGGCAAACGCTACCACTCCTGCTCCCATTGCGACTTTTCTTGTTACCTGAATCATATTTTTCATTTTTATTTTAGATTTTATGAGTTTAAGTTCATTTTCATTCCACAATTTTCGTTCCAAAAAATGATTTATCTCATTTCAACCTCTCTTTTAAAGAGGTAATAAGGCTGAAGTCCTTCTTTTTCCACCACCATCTGCCCCAATTGGGTGCACGAGTAACGCATAAATCCGTTCGCAATGCCAAAGAACCCCTCGTTCGTCAGAAAATAAAGCTCCCGAGTGAAAGGGTACGTCATGTTTTGCAAATTAGGCTGAATCGGATCGTAGGCCACTCCCCCACCGTCCACAACGGAAAGAACCCTTACCTTATCCTTGAGTTTCTGAGCCTTTTGGGAGTACATCCGGCTAAAAGTATTAAGACTAACCACACCGATACGCCCTGGAAATTTGTCCAATTCCTCAATAACATTTTCATTTCCGTTAATGACCGAAAATTTAAGCTCCGAAGGTTTCTTTCCAAATTTTTGAGCCACAAAATTAAGATTCCCCGAATTGGTACCATCAAAAATAATCTTCCGATGATCCGAGGCAAGTTCTTTTTCTAATTCCGCCATCGAAATTTTCGTCTTATCCGAAGTTTTTGGAACGATGAAAACCACCGCATCGGCCGCAAAATAAGCCGGCTGAAACTTTAATTTAACTTGCTTATCGTAGGCTTGTCTTTCGGCTTCATTTAACTTTCTGGACATGACAACCAGTTTGGTTTTATCATTCAACAAATCCAAAAAACCGAAATCCTCTTTCTTGACTTCAACTTTGACCTCCGTCTCCGGATAACTGATCATGTAAGCCCCGGCCAAAGCCTCTGCCACTCCTTTAAAAGATTCATCCGTGGTAATTGTAAGCTGCCCTTTATGATAATCCGTTTCTGCCGATTTCCCAAACGTTTTTTTCTCTGAGCACCCCCACAAAAAGACCATTGCGCAGAGAATCATCCACCACCTATTTCTCATGCCGAAAATTTCTGATTCGATAGACTGCTCTTACGATTCTGAACACCCCGTAAGAAACCAAAAGTGCGCCCAAAGCATAAGCCACGAAAGGCTCCAAGGCGATGACAAAGAATTTGTAAATCATTACAAACACCCCCATAACAATGTAAAAAAATCCCGTTATGAGAGACAACCAATTAAACATCATAAGCACAAAAATAAAAAAAAAAGAGAAGCCAGGCTTCTCTTTTATGAATATATTAACAATAAATTTTACTCGAAATTCATCGTCAAAGGAAGTCTGTAACGGTAACGAACCGGCTGTCCATTGATCTTGGCCGGAGTCCATTTATTTTTGATGGACTTCACCGTTCTTTCCGCCTCTCTGTTAAAATCAGAATTAGATCCTGTCGCCTTCACCTGCGTGATGCTTCCGTCCCGCTCAACTACAAAGGTAATCTCGGTCTTCAAAGTCCCTTCTCCACCGTCCATTACTGAAGAGTCAAAATTCTGAGCCACTCGGTTACGGAAAGAATCAATCCCTCCAGGGAATTCTGCCAACTGCTCCACTTCATTATAAACCTCCGTAGTACTCACCGCAGGCTTAGCAACCTCTACAGTAGAAGCCTTTGTTCCTGTACTCGGTGGTGGTGGTGGTGGCGTATAACTCGGTGTTTTCACCCCTTCCTGAGATACCAATCCCGTAGTTGTTTTCAACTGTTCCGTAATTGGCGGCGTTGGCGTTTCTACTTGCGGAGCTTTTTTGGGCTCAGGAACGACGTTTTGAATCACTTCCTGCTGTACAGGCTCCTCTTTCGGAGGCGGTGGAGGCGGAGGCAACTCTTCCTCAGGCTGCTCTACAATCACATCGTCCTGAATGATTTCCACTAAATTAGCATCCACTTCGGTTTTTGCCTCCGCATTCATTTTCTTGATTGTCATCACAATAAACGGAGTTACCACCAACAGTAAGAAAAGCATCGTGCCAATCATCATGGACTTCGTGAGGATCTTCGGATAAGAGCGTCTCAAATCGTAGGCCCCGTACTCCTTATTCCTATTTTCAAATACGATTTCATCCAAAGTCAGATGGTTCTCGTATGTTGTTTCGTCTGCCATGTTTAATCTATTTATTTCGTTAATTAATTTGTAGACGCTGGAGTTCCTACTTTTTTCTCGTAGATGGCCTTTTCCCAAGCCTTGATGTCGGTTACCCCGTACTGCTCACTCTTGGTAATAGCCATTTCGTCCAAAATGTCTACAAAGTTCTTATACACTGCGTCATCCGTCGGCTTGATAATCACCGTAAAAAAGGATTGGTTTTCCGCTCTGGATTTAGCCTCCTGAATCACCTTTCTGATTCCGTCCCGATCCAAGGTTGTCTCGTTCAGATTTTCTTCCGTAAGAGAAGTATTGTCCTGTTGGTGCCAAAACACTCTATTATCCTTCCCTAACAGGATAGAAATCGAATTAGAAAGTTTAATCTCTGTATCTGGACTCTTCTGCCCGTCCTTCGGCTTCGCAGGAAGCCCCAAATCCATCACGTTAGGTTTACTAAACGTCGTGGTAAACATGAAGAAGGTAATCAAAAGAAATCCCAAATCCACCATCGGGGTCATATCCACCCTCGTACTCTGTTTTTTCGACCGGACTTTGCCGTCCTTGCCGCCTTTTTCTTGTACTTGTACTTCTGCCATTTCTATCGATTATTATTTTGATGGTCCGACTTCTTGCGTTGTGATAAGCCAAAACTTAAGAAAGTCTATATCTCTAAGTCCTTCAAACAGATTCTTCACTTTTGGATATTCTGTATCAACATCCCCCTTAACCGCCAATTTGTAATCCGGATTCACGGCAAGGCTTTGCTGTACCCAATCAATCAACTCTTTTTTCGTACTATCCATAGGCACGCCTACCGGATCATTGTACCTTTTTTGTTCATCTTCACTCAGAGCGAGAAAGCTTTTAAGCTTGCTCATCGGAACTCCTACCGCCTGTACTTTGGTAAAAGACACCTTCTCTGCATCCGTAAACTGCATATTATACTTTTTCCCCATGTTATCCAACAACTGAAGCCGCTCGGACTGGTTGGACACCGGTTGAAATACAAACTTACCGTCAGCCGTTGCATTAACCGTCATAAGGCTGGCATCCGGCAGGAGTTTTTCTGAGATTGAAGATGGCGGTTTAATCATCTCAACATCAGGTTTCTTAAACTCTGTGGTGAGGATAAAGAACGTAAGTAGCAAGAACGCAACGTCGCACATAGCGGTCATATCCGTTACTACCCCGTGTCTTTTTGGTTTTACTATCGCCATTATGAATTATTTTTTTACTACTAAATAAGATTATATCATTAAGAGTCCTGCAAAAATTTTGCCGTTTCTTAATTAAATTCCGCGAAAGACTGCTGGATGGACATGGAAATCTCATCAATCTTGTAAGTCATTCCGTCGATTTTAGAAGTAAAGAAGTTGTAAAGAATGATCGCAATCGCTGACGTACCAATACCCAAAGCCGTGTTGATAAGTGCCTCGGAAATACCGATTGAAAGCGCTGCAGCATCCGGAGTACCTCCTCCTGAACCTAACGCGAAGAACGCCTTGATCATCCCGATTACCGTACCTAGTAGAGCCACAAGCGTCGCTACCGTACCCAAAGTCGAAAGAATCATCATGTTTTTTTCTAGCATTGGCATTTCAAGCGTAGTAGCTTCTTCAATCGCCTTGTTAAGCGCAACCATTTTTTGCTCTTTGTTCAAGGTCGTATCTTTAGCCAAAGCCTTATAAGTCGTAAGACCTTCTTTCACTACGTTTCCTACAGTTCCTTGTTGTCTGTCGCACTCTTCAATAGCCTCGTCGATTTTGTTTTGGTTAAGCAAAGTTCTTACTTTAACTACGAAGTTATCCAAGTTCCCTCTACCTTGAGCTCTGTTAAGAACGATGAAACGCTCAATAGAGAATACGATTACCGTAATCATGAACAACACCAAAATGTGTACTACAGGTCCTCCCATGTAAATGATCCCCATGAAAGACTCAGGGTGAAGCTCCTTAGACTCGATATCGGCAAAAGCAACCGACAATCCCGACAATCTCGGATCCTCTCTAAAGTTCCCCGGATTACCAAAGATGAATAAATAAATACCCAATGCCACCAAATACAAAATAGGTAAAACGATCGCAGGGTTCAATCCTCCTTTTTTTCTAGCAACTACTTGCTCCTCTGTGTTTGAAACATTCATTTCCATATTAAACTAAAATTATAATTGTTATTTTTTGATTTTTAACGAGCCGTAAAATAAAGGCAATTTTTTTTATAATGCAAGAGTTTAAGCCTGATTCTTACACATATTTCCAAATGTTAAGAATTATTAATATTACACATTAATCAAAAATTACTTTAAAAATTATCTTTATTTTCCGTATACCGATAATATTTTGAAAAATAAAAATTAATAAAGCTATTTTTTATTAATTTCACATCGGTTTTTCATGCGTTTTTTTCGGCTTAGGATACAATATTAATGATTTTTTTTGGAACCACGATGACTTTTTTCGGTGTTTTCCCCTCCAAATAAGCCACCGTACGCTCGTCACTCATCGCTTTTTCTTCGATGGTTTTGGCATCCAAATCCGCAGGAAGCGTTATTTTAAACCGCATCTTCCCATTGAAACTCACCGGATACTCGATCTCCGATTCCACCAAATAACGTTCGTCCAACTCAGGAAACGCCACCGTCTCAATGGAAGAACCGTGCCCAAGGCACTGCCAAAGCTCCTCGCAAATATGAGGCGCATAAGGCGAAACGATAACCGCCAAAGGTTCCAAAATTGCCCTTTTATTGCATTTCAATTTCTGTAAATCGTTCACAGCTATCATAAATGACGACACCGACGTATTAAACGAAAAATGATCCAAATCGTACAATACCTTTTTAATTAACGTATGAAGCACCTTATACTCCTCCTTGGACGGCTCCTGGTCGGAAACCGAAACCTGATCGCCATCAAAATAAAGATTATAAAACTTCTTCAAAAAGCCATAAACCCCACTCAATCCCTGAGTGTTCCAAGGTTTACTCTGCTCCAAAGGCCCCAAAAACATCTCGTAAAGACGAAGACAGTCGGCTCCGTACTCCTCACAAATATCATCGGGATTCACCACATTATACTTGGATTTAGACATTTTTTCCACCTCACGCTCCGTTACGTAGCGGCCGTCTTCCAAAATAAACTGAGCCTCGGCAAACTCCGGACGCCAGGCCTTAAACACCTCGGTATCCAACTCGTCCGAACCGCCCTTCAAAAGAGAAACGTCCACATGAATCTTCTGAGTAGCATATTCCCCAGCAAGATTCTTGGAAACAAAAGTATTAGTCCCGTCCACACGGAAAACAAAAGCACTCATCCCCAAAATCATCCCCTGGTTAATCAGTTTTTTAAACGGTTCATCGTGAGCAACCAGTCCTCTATCCTTCAAAAAAAGATTCCAAAAACGAGCATAAAGCAAATGCCCCGTAGCATGTTCGCTCCCCCCGATGTAAAGATCCACCTGCCCCCAATAATCGGATTTTGACTTGGCACAGAAAGCCTCCGCATTGGAAGGATCCATATAACGCAAGAAATACCACGAACTTCCCGCCCAACCAGGCATTGTGGAAAGCTCCATCGGGAAAACCGTCTGATGGTCAATCTTATCGACCGAAACCACCTCGCCACGCGCTTCATCCCAAGCAAAACACTTGGCGTTACCCAACGGAGGATCTCCATCCTCGGTCGGCAAATATTTCTCCACCTCCGGAAGCTGCAAAGGCAAAGCGTCCACCGGCAAAGGGTATGGCATCTCTTCTTTATAATAGACCGGCACCGGCTCCCCCCAATAACGCTGCCTAGAAAATATTGCATCCCGCTGGCGGTAATTGGTGGTACCATGACCTATCCCCTTTTTCTCAATTTCTTCAATAATACGCTTTTTGGCTTCCGCGTACGAAAGTCCATCCAAAAAATCGGAATTCACGCACACGCTATCCTTAGAATCGTAAGCCTCCTTCTGAACATCCAAGTCCGTTTCGATAACCCCCACAATGGGCAAACCGAACTTCAAGGCAAACCGATGATCCCTCTCGTCATGAGCAGGAACCGCCATCACAGCCCCCGTGCCGTACCCCATCAACACATAATCCGAAAGATATACCGGCATTTTACGCCCCGTAAAAGGATTAACCGCATAAGCTCCCGTAAAGACTCCGCTAACGTTCTTAACGTCCGCCATTCGGTCCCGCTCCGTTTTTTTGGAAGTCTGCGCCACATATTGCGCCACAGCCTCCTTTTGACCTTGAGTGGTAAGGGTTTCCACCAACGGATGCTCCGGAGCCAAAACCATGAAAGTCGCCCCAAAAATCGTATCCGGCCGAGTGGTAAACACCTCTATCGATTCCTCGCCATTTTCCGTGAAAAATTTAACAGAAGCTCCCGTGGATTTCCCAATCCAGTATTCTTGGGCGTCTTTTAAAGGTTGAGGCCAATCCAACGACTGCAAACCGTTCAGCAACCGCTCGGAATAAGCCGTAATTCTCATACTCCATTGCATCATTTTCTTCTGATACACCGGATAACCACCCCGCTCGGACTTCCCGTCTTTCACCTCATCATTGGCCAGCACCGTCCCTAAAGCAGGACACCAGTTCACCGTGGTCTCCGCCCGAAAAGCCAAGCGGTAATTAAGCAAAAGATCCTGACGTTCCACCTCGGAAGCCGAATTCCATTCTTCCGCCGTAAAATCCAACCGTTCGGTCTCCGCCGCGCAAAGCCCTCGGGTGCCTTGCGTTTCAAAATGACTCACCAAAGTCTCTATCGGCTCCGCTCGATCCGTAGCCTTGTTATACCAAGACCCAAACAACTGGATAAAAATCCATTGTGTCCAACGGTAATAAGACGCATCGGAAGTCCTAATCTCACGATTCCAATCAAAAGAAAACCCAATCTTGCGCAACTGCTCCTCGTAACGGGCAATGTTCCGCTCCGTGGTTACCGCAGGGTGCTGCCCCGTCTGTATCGCATACTGTTCCGCCGGAAGACCAAACGAATCGTATCCAATCGGATGAAGCACGTTATAGCCCTGATGCCTCTTATAACGCGCATAAATATCCGAAGCAATATACCCCAGCGGATGACCGACATGCAGCCCCGCTCCCGAAGGATAAGGAAACATATCCAAAACATAAAATTTCGGCTTAGCCTGATCTTCGGACGTTTTGTACGTTTGGTTATCCTGCCAGTATTTCTGCCATTTCTGCTCTATCTGTTGATGATCGTAAAACATTCTATTGTGGTATTATTTTTTTAAACTACGACAAATTTATGATTTTGAAATGAAATGCAGACAGAAAACTTAGCCTTGACCCTTATTAATAAAACCGTATTTTTGCAAAAAAACATCGGATGGCAGAAGTTTCCATAATCACCCCTTGCCACAACGCCGCGGCATTCCTAAAAGAGACTGTAGCCTGCGTACAAAACCAAACCTTCCAAGACTGGGAGTGGATTATTGCCGACGACGCCTCCAGCGATCATTCGGTGGAGCTTCTAACCTCCTATAAAGACCCTCGAATCACCGTTCTCACCTCCCCCACCAATAAGGGCGCAGGGCACGCCCGAAACCTCGCCCTAGCCCAAGCCAAAGGACGTTTCATCACCTTTCTTGATGCCGATGACTATTGGGAACCTGTTTTCCTTGAGGAAATGATCCGCTTCATGAAACAAAACCAAGCGGAATTAGCCTATTCCAACTACGCCCGATGCGACGAAAACATGACGCCAAAAATCGAAGACTTCAAAGCCAACAAAGACGTTACCTTCCACAATCTCTTAAAAACCTGCCGCCTCTCCCTACTCTCTTCCATGTACGACTCGGCCAGAGTGGGCAAAATATACTTCCCCGAAGGCAGTAAACGGGAAGACCACGTCATGTGGCTTAACCTCCTGAAAAAAATCCCCGTAGGAAAACCCCTGCCCAAAACCATGGCCAAATACCGTATGCATTCGGCAAGCATATCAAGAAACAAAAAAAACATCATAAAAGACCAATACTTGGTCTATAAAGAACACATGGGATTTTCTACCTTGCGGTCACTTTATTATACCGTAAATTGGGCTTTTAACGGCTTTCTGAAATATTCTAAGCTTTTCAATTAATCCGCATCGCTGATTTTATTTATAAAACAGGGATTTTATCTACAATTAGCAAAACAGAATAAAACCCTAATTATAAGTATTTTAGTGATAAAAAAACGGTATAGATATAAAGTTTTTATTTTATTTTTCTAAAGTCGTATTGTGAAATTTTTTGTGCAACTTTTTCATTGGGAATAATGGTATTGTAGTTTTTCCAAAAGGTAGTATCATTTTCTTGAGTTTCGTAATTGCTAATAATATCTGTCGATGATATTAGTTTCCCTTCTATTTTATTTGGAAGGCCTTCAATAATTTCGGTATTAATCATTTCAGTTGTTGAAATACGCGTCGTCCCAAAATGTTTTTTTGTACGAATACCCTTCCCATTCATCATGTAATAAAGACCATTGATTTTTTTATATTCCCCTACTATTATATCACCATCTCCCCAAGTAATATCTACTTTTAGAATAGCAAAGTCTTTTTTATTTATATATATCTTTCCCTTAAAATCAAATTTCTTGAATTTTTTATTCTTGTAGAAGTCAATTACAAATACTTCCTCATTATTAATAATATCAGAAGTTAGTTTTTTTATTTGATAATTTTTATAAAAATTTTGATTAAAAAAATTCCCTAAATTTTTGATTAAATCTATACCTCCTATGTTTTTAAGAGAAATACTATTATTAGTAAATCTAAAACTTCTATTTTTGGATAGGTAATACTTAGTATCTAATTTCGGATTGTAGGATCTTTCTACATTCAAAGCCATTTCTTGTATATACAGAATACTATCGCTTTCTGTTAAAACCGATCTTCTGAACTCCTTAGAAAAGAAATAGTTTTGTGAATAATTTTTTGGAATATTAGCAATAGCTTGCTTTATTATTTTTGATGCATCGACTGAAGTAATAGTAACTTCTTCTATCAGAGTGGGTTGTTTTATTAAAGTAATAGATAAATTTGAATTGATTTTGTTTAGTTCTAAATTTTAATAACCCATTTTTGAAAACTTTAAATGCTCGATTGGATCATTATCAATGATTTCAAATCTCCCTTCATCATTACTTATTACACTGCCATGATTATTAAATAAGATTGTTACCCCTGATAGAGGATATCCCGCTTCATTTAGAACTTTTCCACCAATTTTATTTTGCCCTAATGAAAAATGAATGACAAATAAAAATAATATAAATGAGAAATATATTTTCATAATCTTTTGAATAAATTAAGCTATGGAAATTTATATCTTTTTAGTTGTTAATTGCGTTTGTAAAACAAAAAAATGCGAGTAACTTTTGGTTAAAAGCATTGAAAAAACTCCCACAATTCTTTTCCCGTTTCTTTTGACACATTTCTACATAAATTCAATCATTGTTTTGTAGTCTTATTTTTTCAAAAATCCGATCGGACGAAACAGGCTGCCCCTCCACAAAATCGAACGAAGCCTTTGCCATCGCCTCCAAACGAGCAGTATCCCCAAGCAAAACCGAAGCAAAAGCAGAAAGTTCATCCGTTTCGGAAAAAGCCTTTGCGCCTCCACTTTCGATTAAAGCATCAGCCTCCGGATTTTTACGGTAATGACTCCCAAACAAAACCGGCACACCGAAAGCAGCCGCTTCCAAGATATTATGAAGCCCCGCCGAATGAAACCCTCCACCCACCACCGCCAAATCCGCATACCGATACAAACGAGAAAGCAAACCGATGGAATCAATGATAAGCACCTTTGCCTCTTTCTTCTGCAACGCAGTCCACCGAGACATTTGAGAATAGCATAATGCCTCCGGGAACATCCGCCGCAAGTGTTCAACCCTCTTCAGATCGTGGGGAGCCAAAATGATTTTCACCCCGTGTTTTTTTGCAACCGCCAAAGCCACCTCTTCCTCCGCTTGCCAAGAACTACCAAAAACCACCAATTTACACTCTCGGCGATAGTCGTCAATCCCTTCAATAGCTTCCGCCTTTGAGGCAATCTGCCGAACCCTATCGTAGCGGGTATCCCCCGAAATCGAACCAAGAGAAAGCCCCAACGTTCGGGCAAGCGACAAAGATTGCGAGGTCTGATGAAAAAACCAATCCACATCGCGCATCAAACGCTGAACAAACCAATGCCCGTAAGGCTTAAAAAACATCTGTTTTTCATAAAATAAAGCCGAAACCACGTAAATTTTAACCTCCCGTTTCTTCAACTCTTCAAAAAGCCGATACCAATAATCGTATTTTACCGTAAAAAAAATAACCGGCTTAAAACAAGCCAAAAAACGTCCTACCGATTTCTTATCATCAAAAGGGAGGTAACAAACCGCATCCGCTATCGTGTTTTTTTTAATCACAGGATCATATCCCGACGGCGAAAAGAAAGTTACAAGAATTTTATACGTCGGATACCCCGCCTTCAGTTTTTCCAAAACGGGAAGCCCCTGCTCGTATTCGCCAAGACTTGCCGCATGCATCCATATCACACGGTCTTCCGACGAAAAAACCTTTCGAAGAACCGCTTCGTTCCATTCCCTTCCCTGAACCCCCTTTCGGAGTTTGAGGTTAAAAACAGAGCCGATCCGCATCCCCAAACGCATCAAAAAAACAAATATTCGGTAAAGAAAAGCCATGAAATATACCCCGTCAGGCGTCAATTATATTCTTCACAAAACGAAGCTTATGGGTATGTTCGTTTATTTCCTCATTAAAAATCCCCGTAGAGTCCAACGTATCAATCCGAACTTTTCCCGAAGCATGGATAATCCTTTGATTATCCAACATTATCCCAACATGAATAATGCGTCCTTCTTTGTTTTCAAAAAAAGCCAAATCCCCCGGCTGGCTCTCCTCCACAAAAGTCAAAGGCAGCCCTTTCTCCGCCTGTTGGTAAGAATCCCGAGGCATCGCAATACCGTTAATCTTATAAACCAAATGAACCAACCCCGAACAATCCACTCCAAAAAAAGAACGCCCTCCCCACAAATAAGGAATATTAAGCAGCTCCTGAGCCGTAAGGGCAATACTCTCCCTCAAATCGTGGCTCCGGCGGGACGCCACCGTCGGAAACTCCACCTCCGATCCCATCGACAAGAGCATCCGCCCTTGCTTGGTCATCACCGACTGAAAGTTTTCCGTTACCGTTGTGGTTTTCCGTTCTGCAAGTTCAGACTCCGAAACCTCACGAATCATGCGGCTGTCCACCCAACCTTCGTAACCGTCGAAATGCATTTTGATAAGGCTCCAATATTTCCCCGATTCCAAAACGTCCATCGACTCCCCAAACAAAAGTTGAGTGACCATCTCCGCCTGTTCCTGCTTCTGGGCACGAACCGGCGCATACATCACGTTACATACCGCTTTACTCATTCGCTTTTTGTTAAAATTTCAGATTATTTCCTGCGGAGCAGGTTGATCCCGTCCCGCAAAGGTAAAATAAGATTTTCAAAATCCTCATCTTTTGCCACCAAATCATTCAGTTCTTTAATTTTTCGGGTGGAAAGAGACTTCGGTTCTTCCTCCAACACCTTCCCGTACCAAAGTACATTATCAAACAGCACAACCGACCCCGATTTCAACCTCGGTTTGATTAATTGAAAATACGTCACGTAGTTCTCCTTATCCGCATCGACAAAAACCAAATCAAACGTCTCCTCACAAGTTTCCAAAAAACGCTTAGCCTCCTCCAATCGAAATTCAATTCGCTCCGCATAAGGACTTTGAGCAAAATACTTCCGCGGAAGATAGGCCAAATCTTCATTCACATCCAAGGTAACCAACCGCCCGTCTTCCCTTAAACCTTCCGCCAAGCAAAGCGCCGCATACCCCGTAAACGTCCCTATCTCCAATATTTTTTTCGGACGAACCAATTGCGAAACTATCGCCAATAACCGCCCCTGTTGATACCCCGAAATCATATGCGGCTGTGTCGTCTTTTGGTACGTCTCCCGACGCAGTTTTCTCAAAAGCTCCGGCTCCGATGACGCATGACTTTCCAAATAACGGTCCATCTCCGAATGAATTTCTTCAAAAAAGCTCATATTCCCTAGTCTTTGACACGAAAGTATAAAAAAGAAAACAGAACCAAAAACATTTTCCATAAAAAAGCCTTCCTAAAAATCAGGGAAGGCTTACGATAACCAAGCAATGCTTGTATTTTATTTTACCGGTGCAATATCCATCAACTTCATGAATTCGTCCAATTTCGGCATAATGATGATCTCCGTTCTACGGTTTTCAGCTCTTCCCGAAACAGAAGCGTTTGTCGTTTTAGGATTGTATTCGCCCCGACCTCCCGCTGTTATACGGTTAGGATTCACCCCAAATTCATTCTGAAGAATTTTAGCAATAGACGTCCCCCGAAGCGCGGACAAATCCCAATTATCCCGTGGCACCGAAGCCGAATTAAGAGGAACATTGTCGGTATTCCCTTCGATTAGCACCGAATAAGTATCGTAATCGTTAATCACCGAAGCCACTTTACCTAAAACCTCTCTCGCCTTAGGCTGAACAGCAAACTCGCCAGTCTTATAAAGCATATTGTCGGACAAGGAAATCATCACCACGCCCTTAAGAACCTTAACCTGAACATCCTGATCCGCCACATTATCCAACGAACGTTTCAGCTTGTTGGATAAAGCCAAATTTAAACTGTCATTGCGAGCGTTTGTGGAAATCAACTGCTTAATGTATTTGTTGGAAGCATTAATCTCTCCCACCAATTTATCGATATTAACCGAGCTTTTCCCCTGATTGGAAAGACAAGCGTCCAAAGACGATTTCAACGCATCGTGCTGCCCCTTCAGAAGATTATTCTCACTGGCCAAAGCCGAATTTTGGGATTTCAAATCCTGAATCTCCCGTTGCCTCTCGGAAAGATTTTCCAAGCTCTGTTTGTAGTTCAGATTCAGAGCATCGTACTGCTTCCTGCTAACACAACTTGCCAACAAAAGCGCTGCCCCGAAAACCGCCACCATTTTTCTTATTCTCATAGATACAAAATTTTACTGTTAAGTTTCTATTCTCTTTTAAACTTTCCAAAAGTACAAAAATCATTTTTAAAAGAACGCTTATATTTGTGCAATTTATAAGATTTTGTGAATACTTTAACGCTATCCGACGTTCAACTAACCTTAGAACGACTGCAACCCGATTTCAAAAAAAGAAATTATTTAGTCGCCGTGAGCGGCGGCGTAGACTCCATGGTCCTCGCCTCGGTTTTATTGGCATTGGGAAACAACCTGCACGTGGCTCACGTCAACTACAAACTCCGGGCAGAAGCCTCCGATAAAGACCAAGCACTGGTCGAAGCCTTTTGCCAAAAGCATAAAATCCCCTTCCACCTATACGAAGTTTGCGAAGAAGACCGTCGCCCCGAAGGCTCCATCCAACTTTGGGCGAGAGAGTTGCGTTACCGCTTCTTCCGCCAAATCCTTCAAAAGGAAAATTTGGACGGCATCATGACCGCCCACCACCTGAACGACCAACTGGAAACCTTCTTCATCAATCTTTCCAGAGGCTCTGGCCTCACAGGACTGCTCGGTATTCCAGAGAACGAGAATAGCCTGATCCGCCCCCTTCTTTCCTTCAGTAAAGAAGCCTTGTTAGACTATGCCCAGCGCAACCAAATTCCTTATCGGGAAGACGAAAGCAACGCCAAATCCGACTATCTTCGCAACCAAATTCGCCATAAAATCGTCCCCGAACTCAATTCCCTTTCCGAAAATTTCTTAGACCGATTCCAAAAAAGCATCACTCTGCTAAAACAATCCCGACAAGCCTTGGATCAACTCTTGGAGGAAAAACGCAAAGCCCTTACCGTATCCCAAACCCCAACCCTTTGGTGCTTGGACCAAAACGCATTCGCCGAAGAATCGGATTTTATAAAATACGAAATGCTAAAACCCTTTGGTTTCCGAAGCTCCGAAGAAATCCGAAAAATAACCACGGCTTCAACCGGAAAAAAAATCTTTTCCGAATCCCACGAACTATGGGTCAACCGAGGTCTTCTCATCTTAAAACCCACTGAAGACGAATCTTCTAAGGAAAACCAAACCCTCCTACTCCCTCTTCTCCCCTCGGAATCTTCCCCCGCCAATCAGAAGATTGTTTTAAACCCATACTTGGATGACCTTTGGGCGACCTATTCTAAAAACACCCTTCCCTGGCACATCGACATCGAAAAAATAAAATTACCGTTGATACTCCGAAGAAAAAAAGAAGGCGACGTCTTTCATCCCAAAGGCATGAAAGGCAAAAAGAAAGTATCAAAATTTTTTAAAGACGAAAAATTACCTATTTTCGCAAAGTGTAAAGTCTGGTTGCTGTGCGACGGCAACGACGAAATCCTCGGAGTTTTGCCTCTAAGACAAGACCGAAGATTCGCCTCCGATTCGCATACTCAAAAGCAACTGACAATCGAAATCCATTAAAAACCGGTGTTTCCGACCCGCCATTAAGGGTTCGGAACCCCCAACAAAAGCATTATCAAAGATGAAATTCAAAAATTGGCTTTTTCTTATCATTGCCTTTTTGTCCGTTTCGCTTTCAGCGCAAATCAAGGATCCCGCCAAAATCAAATTCGAGGTCAAAACCTTGGACAATCACCAGTACGAAGCCGTCATTACGGCTACACTGGACGCCGGGTGGCACATTAATTCCATCAACCTTCCTCCCGACACCGCCATTCCCACCGAAGTACTGCTATCGGGGGACAACATCGAAAAAATCGGACAAAACACCGAAAGCGGAAAGAAAATAAAAGAATACAGCGACGCCTTCGGCGGCGATATGGTTTACTTCGCTAACCGTGCAGTTTTCAAACAAAAATTCCGACTGAAAAACCCCGAAAAACCGGCTTTGGCAGTAGTCGAGTTCACCTACCAAGTCTGCGACGACCGAATATGCCTCGCGCCCAACACCTTGGAATTCGAGCACCGCATCGAAGCCCAAACTCCGCAAACCAATACCACCGAAGCCCCCCTTGTCTCAAATTCCGACACGGCGAGCATCGGAGGAACTACGGAAGCTGGTCCCCCTCAAAACACCACGTCACCGGCTCCTCAAGCACAAGACAATAAAAATTTAAAAATCAACTCTTTAGATTATAAAAATCCGCTGACCGACTGCGGAACAAAACCGGAAAATCATGCCGAAAATTACTGGACGTATCTTTTTCTAGGCTTCGTAGGAGGACTCATCGCCCTATTGACCCCCTGCGTCTTCCCGATGATTCCCCTAACGGTATCGTTCTTCACCAAAGGAAGTAAAAACCAAGCCAAGGGACGAAGAGACGCGCTTATTTATGGTTTTTTCATTCTTTTCATTTTTGTTCTTCTCTCCGTGCCGTTTCATTTGATTGACGGTATCGCAGGAAATATTTTCAATGAAATCTCCACCTCGGTAGGACTGAATTTATTTTTCTTTGCCATCTTCCTCTTTTTTGCTGGAAGCTTTTTCGGCTACTACGAAATCACTTTGCCAAGCTCTATCGCCAACAAATCTGCCAAAGCAGAAGAAGCCGGTGGGCTAATTGGGATTTTCTTTATGGCCCTTACTTTGGTTATCGTTTCTTTCTCTTGCACAGGGCCTATTCTGGGTAGTCTTTTGGGAAGTGCCGTAACCGGATCGGCCAATGTTCCTATGCTACTAACTTTCGCACTGGGCGGATTCGGGCTTTCCTGGGCCATCGTCTTCGGACTTTTGGCACTATTCCCTCAAGCCTTGGCCAGCTTACCGAAATCAGGCGGCTGGATGAACACCGTGAAAGTCGTGCTGGGATTCATCGAACTGGCTTTGGCTCTAAAATTCCTATCCAAAGCCGATTTGGTTTCCAAAACCTTTCTGCTCAAGCGAGAACTGTTCGTCGCCCTTTGGATTCTTATCACCATCGGACTGGTCCTTTACCTCTTCGGGCTGATTCGCTTCCCTCACGACGATAAAAAACAAAAAATAGCTCTCGGACGAAAACTATTCGGTGTGTTGGGAATCGGATTTATCCTCTACCTTTTCCAAGGTTTGTTTCCATCCGAACGCCCCAAACTTCAGGCACTTTCCGGGATTCTTCCTCCCATCAACGTCAGCTATTTGCACAAAGAGGCCGACGGTATATTGGGAATGCATCCCGAGCACGATTATTTCAAAGCCGTGGAAAAAGCCCGCAAAGAAAATAAGCCCATCTTGATTGACTTTACCGGCTACGGTTGCGAAAATTGCCGAAAAATGGAAGAATTCGTCTGGAGCGAACCCGACATTCTTCCCATCCTCCAAAACGACGTGGTTTTAGCTTCGCTCTACGTGGACGACAAAGAAGAGCTCCCCGAAAGCGAACAAGTAAGAATCGACATGGGCGGAGGGCAAATGAAAAAAATAAAAACCATAGGCGATCGTTGGAGTTTGTTCCAGCAGGTGAATTTTAACAACAATTCCCAACCGCACTATGTCTTGGTCACGCCGGAAGGCAAAGTGATTAACCGCCCTGTTTCGGGCTATATGCCTAAAGAAGAATTTAAAAAATTCTTGGAATGCGGCGTAAACTACTACAAAAAACAAAACTAAACCCGTTTTTTCGGAAGGCGGAGGCCTCAGGCCTCCGCTTCTCTTATAAAACCCCTTAAAATCAAACCGAAATACACGTATGCTTCATTACGAAATCACCGGTACCGGAAAAGAATACCTCGTCCTGCTTCACGGCTTCATGGAAAATTCATTCATTTGGGAAGACCTGCAGCCTTTTTTATCCAAAAAATTCAAACTGGTAAAAATAGACCTGCCCGGACACGGCCAAAGCCCCTGCGAAAAAGAAATTCACACCATGGATTTCATGGCGGAAAAAGTCAAAGAAGTAACCGACAAACTCCAAATGGAAAAGTTTCACCTTTTAGGACATTCTATGGGCGGCTACACCGCTTTAGCCTTTGCCGAAGCTTTTGGAAACCGACTCCAGAGTTTGACGCTGTTTTTTTCCACCTTCGCTGCCGACGATGAAGAGAAAAAAGAAACAAGAAGAAGAAGCCTAAGAATCGTAGAGGACAGCCTAAAAACTTTTGTGGCCGCAGGCGTCCCCAATTTATTTAACCCTTACGAAAAAAAACTTTTGGAATCCAAAATCGAATTAGCCCAATCCATTGCGCTATCCACCCCAACAAAAGGCATCACCGCCGCCATCAAAGGCATGATTGAGCGCCCTGACCGTAAATCTGTTTTGGAAACATTCGACCAAAAAATCCTCATTTTGGCAGGAAAGCATGATAACGCCGTAAAATCCCTACCGATGCTCAGCCAACTGCCCGAAAAAGAGAACCTCAAATCCTATCTTCTCGATTGTGGACACAACGGCCACTGGGAAAAACCCGAAATCTGCGCCGCCATCATCAACACCGAACTCCTCCAAACGCCAGATTCCTAGAGGTCTTCGGAAGCTATTTTCTGTTTAAAATCGGCAATAGTCTCTTCGATCGGTTTAAAGTATTTTCCACCGGCTGCATTAATATGCCCACCTCCATTAAAATAGCTTCGGGCAAAACGGTTCACGTCCACATCGTCTTTCGAGCGAAATGAAATTTTGATGAAATCTTCATGCAAATCCTCCATAAAGAAAGCGGACATTTTGGTTCCCGCCAAGCTAAGCCCGTAATTCACAAAACCTTCCGTGTCGCCCTTCTCAAAACCGTAGGCTTTGAGTTCTTCGCGTTTTAACCAAAGTACTGCCACTTGACCGTCCTTTACCAGTTCGATACGACCCAAAATAAGCGACAAAAGATGCAAACGAGAAAGCGTATTGGTATCCCACGTATCGGAAGTAATGCGGGCCGGATCCGCCCCTTTTTCGATTAAGTAAGCAATAATGCGGTGCGTAGTTGCCGATGTCGAACGAAAACGAAACCCGCCCGTATCGGTCATAATCCCCGTATAAAGACAGCGAGCCACCGCTTCATCAACCAAATGTTCCTCCCCCAAGGCTTCAATAAAGTGGTAAACCATTTGGCAAGTCGCCGGAATAGACGTATCGGAATAGACATAATCAAAAGCGTCGGGCTGCTGATGGTGGTCAATCAAAATCTTAGTACCTTTCGCCCTATCAAGCCACGGCCCCACCATAGCCCCTGCCCGATGAGAGGCATTAAAATCCAAAATAAAAATAGCCTGAGCCTCAGCAATCAGCTCGGCCGCCTTCTTCCGTTTATAATCGGCTATCGTGATTTTTTTCGCCTCCGGCATCCATTTGAGAAATTTCGGAAAATCGTTGGGAACCACCACCTCGGCCTCCACCCCACGAGCATTCAAGAAATGCTTAAGCCCCAAAGCACTTCCAATGGCATCGCCATCCGGATTGTAATGCGTAACGATAACCACTTTCTCGGACGAGGCCAATAAGCGTTTGATTTCCAAAAGTTCCGTCGGTGTAAACATTGTATCTTTATTTTGAAGGACGCCAAAGATAAGCATTTGCCAGCGAAGCACGAAAAGCTTTCCTAAGAGCACGCGAAAAAACCACCCCGATTCATTAAAACTTTTTTGAAATAAATTTGCAGGGTATAAAAAAATCAATATCTTTGCAACCTCAAAAAAGAATAATTACGGACACGTTATAAATTGAAGTAATGAAAAGAACATTCCAACCATCAGAAAGAAAGAAAAGAAACAAACACGGTTTCAGAGAAAGAATGTCTACGCCAAACGGTAGAAGAGTATTGGCTGCGAGAAGAGCAAAAGGCAGAAAAAGATTAACCGTAAGTGCTTCACGCGCTAAAAGATAATCTGTAAGCCATCCTATACAAGTCATGCTTGAAAAGTAAATTTTTCAAGCATTTTTTGTTGTTAAAATTTAATAAAAACAAGGCGTATCAAAAGTATTTTCTTTATTTTTGAGCCTTAAAACACGCTGACCAAACCATCCATCATCGGATAAAAACAGCGAAAAAAATAATTGTACCATGCCGCATAGAAATAATACGGGAGAATGCATCGTCAGCCTAACCAATGCCAAAATTGCCCAAAAGAGTTTTACCGTTCTCAGCAACGTTGATCTGAACATCCAAAAAGGTAAATTCTGCTACCTTATCGGCAAAACAGGCTCAGGAAAAAGCTCCCTTCTGAAGACCCTATACGGCCATATCCCGTTGGCAGGAGGACAAGGCAGTGTTGCCGGATTCGATTTGGCTAAGCTAAGAGACTCCAATATCCCGGACTTGCGCCGAAAGTTAGGCATCGTCTTTCAGGATTTCCAACTTCTGTCCGACCGAACCGTAGAAAAAAACCTACGCTTCGTCTTGGAAGCCACCGGCTGGAAAAATAAAACCGACATCGAAGACCGAATCAACGAAGTTTTGGGTAGCGTCGGCATGAAAAGTAAAAAACACAAAATGCCGCACGAACTCTCCGGAGGCGAACAGCAGCGCGTAGCCATTGCCCGAGCCTTACTAAACTCCCCCGAACTCATCTTAGCCGACGAGCCAACAGGAAACCTGGACCCCGAAACCAGCAACGAAATCATGACGCTACTAAAGCGCGTCGCATTAGAAGGAAATTCTGCCGTGGTTATGGCCACCCACGATTACCACATGATTCAAAATTTCCCGGGAGAAGCCATTAAATGCGAAGACGGAAAAGTCTCTGTTTTGGCCACCGCCGAACTTTTCGAGTAAATTCTTCTCTAAATTCACTTACCAAAAACGTGAAAATCACGGGTAAGTTCAAGATACTGGTCCGAGTAAACCCTCGGACCTTTTTCGATGATTAAATCCAACTCTTCGCAAGCTTTCGACACAAAAGAAAACTCCAATACCACCCGCCGAATTTCCGAAGAATCGTTTCCGTAAATATTCACTTTACGAATCAAAAAAAAACCTTCCCGTAAAGCAGCCGAAACAAAACCCTCCGCCATGGACGAGGGAATAATCACCGATAACAAACCTTCCGCCGAAAGCACCCTAACAGCTCCCCGCACGAGATCTTCAAAATCCAACATCACCCGCTGACGAGCAATTCGGTCCTTAACCGAAGGATTCGCTTCAAAATAAGGCGGATTACAAACCACCAAATCAAAACGATCCTGAGGATAATACGCCCGAAAATCCCCACACCACACCTCCATTCGGGAAGAAAAGGGCGAAGCCGAAAAATTAAGCGAAGCCAATGCTGCTGCCGCCTCATCAATATCCAAAGCCGAAACATAAGCCGTCTCTCTGCGCTGGGCACACATCAAAGCAATCAATCCCGTTCCCGTCCCTACCTCCAATATCCGATTCGCAGCCGAGACTTCGCACAAAGCTCCCAGCAAAACCCCATCCGTCCCCACACGAAAAACCAACGGAGACTGCTGAATCGTAAACTTCTGAAATCGAAAAGGTTTCATCATAAATTTGAAGGCAATGCAATTGTAAAACGTGTGCCCTTCCCCACTTCGGACTTCACCGAGATTTCGCCCCCACAATCCTCCACCATCTTCTTAACCATGGTAAGCCCCAAGCCCATTCCCGAATTTTTTGAAGTAAAATTAGGTTCAAAAATACGCTCGAGCATTTCCTCCGGAATCCCCACACCATTGTCCTCCACCGAAATCGTAATCCGTTTCTGAATTTGCTCCACATCCACGTTAATCATAAGCTGACGGTTTTCATCCGCCGCCTGCTGGGCATTCGTAACCAAATTAGTCAAAATCCGGTTAAGGTAAATCTTATCCATGTTAATCCGAATTCCCTCACGATTGAAATGCACAAAAATCCCCCCATCATCAAACACCCGAATAATATTGCTGACCTCCTTATTGAGGTCGAAAACTTCATTATGCTTTTCAGGCAACTGGGCAAACTGGGAAAAAGCCGAAGCCACCCTGGCAATCAAATCAATCTGCTCCACCACAGAATCGCTCATTTGATTGAACTTTTCCACAATATTCGGGTCTTCAGGATTAAATTTCCGACGGAAATTCTGAATCGTCAACTTCATCGGCGTCAAAGGATTTTTCACCTCGTGCGCCACCTGCTTAGCCATTTCGCGCCAAGCCTGCTCCCTCTGAATGATTTCCAACCTGGCTTTCTGCTCCTGAATTTGAACAATCATACGGTTATAACTGTTAATCAAAGGTTTAAGCTCGTCATTTTCATAGTATTTAATCAAATTAAGCTCATGGTCGAACAAGGCTATTTTACTAATCAAATTAGAAAACTTCGTTAAAGCCTTAGTTAAATTCTTGGAAATCAACCAACTATAACGAACCCCCACCAAAACAATGAAAATATTAATCACCACCAAATAAATCCCGTATTTCTTAAACACCGCCATATAAACAGAATCGCTATGGTAATACGGAAAATAAACAATCCCTATCGGCTCTAACATATTGTTTTTCAAAACCATGTACGACGACATAACATTAGCCTCCAACGCTTCATCGTACGTCGTTACATCCACCCTTTTATCGCTCCCCAAAACTTCTTTCACCAACGCCATAGGCAAACGAACCTGCTCCACCTGAACCGAATCCTTATTGGATAAAAGGTAACGCCCATCAAGATCATAAAGAACCACATCCGCCTTACTGATGTCCGAAATCTCATAAATTTTATTCCCCAAAATCCCTTTAAGATCGTCGGTTTCCACCTGGGTATGACTCACGGCATAATCCAGCGAAGCCATTAACGCATCGGACTTTTTCTGCTGATCCGTACGGCTCTGCTCAATGGCATTGTTCCGCAAAATAAAAAAAGAAACCAACGCAGAACTAAGAATACTGAGAAGACAAACAAAAAAGAATCCCCAAAAAATTCGACTCCTCAAGCTATACCCCCTATACCTACTTCCCGACATAACCAGAAGCCATTAGTTTCGCAACATATTTCCCAATGATGTCAAACTCCAAATTAACACGATCGCCCACCGACAAAGCATGCATATTGGTAAACCTCCAAGTGTACGGAATAATCGCTACCGAAAATTCCCCGTCCCCACTATGAGCCACCGTAAGGCTGATGCCGTTCACCGTAACCGACCCCTGAGGCACCGTCACAAACCCAGTCCCGGCATCGTAAGCGATCGTAATGTAGTGGCTTCCGTCCCGGTCTTCCATCGCCGTTACCCGCCCCGTGGTATCCACATGCCCCTGAACTACATGCCCGTCCAGACGGCCATTGAGCGACACACAACGTTCCAAATTCACAAGGGTACCTTCCTTCCATTCCGAAAGATTGGTTTTTTCCAAAGTTTCATCAATGGCCGTAACGGTATAACGGTCGCCATCAATCCCCACCACCGTAAGGCAGCATCCGTTATGCGCCAAACTCTGATCGATCTTTAATTCCTGCGTAAAAGGCGCACTCAGAATCACATTCCTGTTTGTCCCTTCCCGTTCGATTTTTTCCACTTTCCCCAATGCTTCGACAATTCCCGTAAACATATCGTAATTTTGTGTTAAATTTGTAACTTTAGCAATTATTTCCCAAAGATAACTAATAATTATGAGTTCTAAACATCACAAAGTAAGGGTAGGTCTCTCGGTCGGTGATTTTAACGGCATCGGACCGGAAATCATCATGAAGGCTCTGAGCGATAAAAACATTACGGATTTTTTCACGCCTGTCATTTTTGCTTCGGGAAAACTATTCACTTATCAAAAAAACATTTTTAAGCTGCAGATGAGCTTCAACTACATCACCGAAGCCTCCCAAGCCCAAAATGGAAAACTAAACATGGTCAACCTTTGGAAGGACAATGTCAATGTAGACTTGGGAACCCCTACCGAAGAATCCACACGCATGGCCATCGACTCTCTGGAAGCCGCCACCGAGGCGCTCATTAACGGAGACATTGACGTTTTGGTTACCGCTCCCATCAATAAGGACGAAATGCTAAAACAGGGATTCAAACACGCCGGACACACCGGTTATTTGGAGGAAAAATTCGGCAAAAAAGGACTAATGTTCTTGGTTACAGACACCTTAAAAGTTGCCGTTTCTACCCACCACATCCCCATCGCCAAAGTCGCCGAAAACATCACCAAAGAAAAAATAAAAAAACAAGTCAAACTACTCAATCAATGCCTGATTGAAGATTTTATAATCGAACGTCCCAAAATCGCCGTACTGGGATTAAACCCTCACGCCGGCGACGGCGGAGCCATCGGCAAGGAGGAAACAGAAATCATCGAACCGGCCATCAAAGAACTCTTTGACCAAGGCCTATTAGCCTTCGGGCCCTTCCCCGCAGACAGTTTCTTTCAGCCCTCCAAATACAAACACTACGATGCCGTGCTAGCCATGTACCACGACCAAGGCCTCGCCCCGTTCAAAACCCTGGCTTACGAAGAAGGCGTAAACTACACCGCGGGCTTGCCCTTCGTACGCACTTCGCCAGACCACGGTACCGCCTACGACATTGCCGGACAAGGCATTGCCGATGCCTCCAGTTTTTCGGAAGCCATCTTTAGCGCCATCAAAATATTCAAAAACCGAAAAGAAAGGAAAGAATTGATGCAAAACCGACTTCAACCCAGAAAACGCGCATCCGACAACGGCGTAGACGAAGACCTCCCCGAGAATTCGGAAGGATAAAGAAAAAGCGGTCATCTTCCAATGACCGCTTTTTTCATTTTAACTCACTTAATTTGATACTTTTTTCTAAAATGCTTAATGCTTACTAAAAGTACAGCCAATAAGATAAGTAGCATTTGGGAAATATTTAGATTGAGAGATTGACTATGAAGATAGTCCCAAGCTAAAACCCCTAAATGATACAGGAAAAACACACTCAATATAGAGAGAATACCCAACTGCCAATTTCTAGTTTTAAGAAATTCCAACTTTTTATTCCATTTTAATATTAATGCCAACAAAATTAAAAGTAACAAAACATTATCAACCATAATTATATATTTAAATTATATTTTATTTACTATCACAATTCGCAACACAAGCGATTTGATAAGCAACAGCAATAGCATCCATAACTGGCGAAGGACCATCAGCAGCAATCATCGCTAAAGCTGCAGCAGTGCAAGCTGCCTTACACCAGAAAGATGAAGTGGCAACATAACCATCAATATCGGAATTATACACAATATTGATAGGATTTCCAATTTCAAAATTATCCTCAGAAGCATAATCCATCTTCCCTGTCGACATTTTAATTAAAAGGAATCTTATTAAAGCTTCATTCGGATGATTCTATTTAACATACCAAAGATGGAAAGAAAAAATAGAACTCACCTGTGATATGCATCACAATTTTAAGAAATCTATAAAAATTTCTTATTCCTAACAAAATGTTCTCTAGAAATAGAAAGAAAAGATGCCATAACAGAATCCGTAACACGACCTATAATAGGACGATAATTCCTTTTTAGATATTCTATTTTCTCTCTCGTGCTTTTCCCCATACAATGGGCTTTATCCACATATAGTAGAATACTATTTTCTAATATTTTAAAGAAAAAATTCATTATCTCAATAGATTGTTTTGCGAGTTGTTGAAAATCACTTTTGGTAATGCATAAAATTTCAGCTTCCTCTATACATTCTATAATTTCACTCTCTCCAGAAAAATTTTCAAAATTAATAATATTGGTCAGCAATCTATTCTCCCAAGCGATCATTCTTGTTACTTGCTCACCATCATCATTCCTATAATACGCTCTTATTATCCCACTATTCACAAAATAGAGCATCCCATTTCCATCATCATCCATCAAAATATCTCCCTTTTTTACTTTTTTTAGTTTAAAATACGCTCTTATAAGACCTAAGCCCTCCTCTCCTATATTACCATAAGCTTTAGCCAATGATATAATCTGAAAATATACCATATTTCTCCTGATTTAAAAGTCTACACTTATCCAAATATAATTCTTTTTATCTATTTTTGTAGTCGCAAAAAAATCAACGGTATATATATTTGCAAATTCAAAAAAAATATCTATTTTTGCAACCTCATTTTATGGACAAGTATAGAAACTATGATATAGCGTTCGTCGGACTAAAAAACGGCAAACACGAGTTCCAATTTGAGATAGGAAAAGCGTTCTTTGAACTTTTTGACACGGAGCAAGAATTCACAAACCCGCGCATCGTTGCAGAAGCCTTATTGGAAAAACATTCGACATTTCTCGAATTAACCATCCGAACGAGCGGAACCGTGAATTTGGTTTGCGACCTCACCGGAAGCCCTTTCGATTATCCGATAGATAATACACTAAAGGTTTTGGTGAAGTATGGCGAAACGTATGACGACACCAATGAAGAAGTCATTACCATTCCCCATAGCGACCACGCCTTCAACATCGCGCAACTCGTTTATGAAGATGTTATGTTATCGATTCCCATGAAGAAAATCTCCCCCGAGGTTAGCGAGGAAGATTGGGCAATTTTGGAGCAATACAACCCCAGCGAACCCGATGGGCAAGAAGACGAAGAAAGCGAAGGCGACCCCCGATGGGAAGCCTTGAAAAAATTAAAAGAAAAGAACTAAATAAATTGTTTAAATAGATGAGATGATGAAAGTCTCTCATCACTCATCCCTGCAAAAGCAGGCATCATTTAAAAAAATTATTAAAAATGGCACATCCAAAAAGAAGACAGTCTAGCACAAGAAGAGACAAAAGAAGAACCCACTACAAAGCTGTGGTTCCTCAGTTAGCAAAAGACGCAACAACCGGTGAGCTTCACCTTTACCACAGAGCGCACTGGCATGAAGGAAAACTATACTACAGAGGTAAAGTAGTAATGGAGAAAGAAACCGAAGGATCCGAAGAAAACTAATTTTCTTTCAGGAAATTTCATTTTCATACAAGAAACCACTCGTATTTTATGCATAATATAGAGTGGTTTTTTGTTGTTTTTTTGTACATTTGGCCAATATTCAAATTTCAAATTATGGACATTAGAGACATACAAAACCTCATCAAGTTTGTATCTAAAGCTGAGGTTTCCGAAGTAAAATACAAAACCAAAGACTTCGAAATCACTATCAAAACGCCTTTGGCTGGTAACGAGTCCGTAGGCTTCATTCCTCAGCCTGCCATGTACCCAACAGCACCGCAAATGCCTGCAGTAGCTACGCCACAAACGACCGCTCCTGCTGCTCCGGCAGAAAAAACAGAGGCTGCATCGGACGAAAGCAAATACCTGACAATCAAATCCCCTATGATCGGGACATTCTATAGAAAGCCGGCTCCGGATAAAGACGCTTTTGTAAGTGTAGGCGACGCCGTCACTCCGGGTAAGGTAGTCTGCGTTATCGAAGCCATGAAGCTCTTCAACCAAATCGAATCCGAAGTTTCCGGAAAAATCGTGAAAATTCTTGTGGACGATGCCACTCCTGTAGAGTACGACCAGCCTCTATTCCTCGTGGATCCCTCCTAAGACCTTGTAAGCTGAAACCAAAGCAACAAACTCGATGAACGGGGAGGAATGCCCCTAAAATTTAAAATTTCGGAAAAAGATGTTCAAAAAAATACTAATCGCCAATCGTGGCGAGATTGCCATGCGTATCTTGCGCACCTGCAAGGAAATGGGGATAAAGACGGTTGCCGTCTACTCCACCGCCGATAAAGACAGTCTCCACGTAAGATTTGCCGACGAAGCCGTATGCATCGGCCCGCCAACAAGCAAAGATTCTTACCTCAGCATCCCCAATATTTTAGCTGCGGCAGAGATTACCAATGCCGATGCCATCCATCCGGGGTATGGTTTTCTGTCGGAAAACGCCAATTTTTCGCGCATCTGCCAAAAAAACGGCATCAAATTCATTGGAGCCACTCCCGAACAAATCGAAAAAATGGGAGACAAATCGAACGCCAAAGCCACAATGAAAGCGGCAGGTGTTCCCTGCGTACCCGGCTCTGACGGACTGATTGAATCCTACGAAGAAGCCGCCAAAACCGCTGAAGAAATCGGCTATCCCGTTATGATTAAAGCCACCGCGGGAGGTGGAGGTAAAGGGATGAGGGCCGTATGGAAAGCCGAAGACCTGAAAGAACACTGGGATTCTGCCATTCAGGAAGCCGTTGCAGCCTTCGGAAACGGAGGAATGTATATGGAAAAACTTATTGAAGAACCTCGCCATATCGAAATTCAAATTGCAGGGGATCAGTTCGGTAAAGCTTGCCACCTTTCGGAAAGAGACTGCTCCGTCCAAAGAAGAAACCAAAAACTGGTGGAAGAAACGCCTTCGCCTTTCATGACGGAAGAACTCCGAGAAAAAATGGGCGAAGCCGCTGTGAAAGCCGCCGAATATATCGGCTATGAAGGCGTCGGTACCATCGAGTTTCTAGTGGACAAACACCGCAATTTCTACTTTATGGAAATGAACACCCGTATCCAAGTAGAGCACCCTATCACCGAACAAGTAATCGACTACGACTTGATCCGAGAGCAAATTCTCTTGGCAGCGGGCACCCCGATTTCCGGAATCAATCATTACCCTAAGCTTCATTCGATAGAGTGTCGGATTAACGCCGAAGATCCCTATAACGATTTTCGCCCAAGCCCGGGGAAAATCACCCAACTCAACATCCCCGGCGGGCACGGTATCCGTGTGGACACCCACGTCTACTCCGGTTATACAATACCATCCAACTACGATTCGATGATTGCTAAGCTTATTACCACGGCGCAAACCAGAACCGAAGCCATTGCCAAGATGAAACGTGCTTTGGAAGAATTCTACATCGAAGGGGTGAAAACAACCATTCCGTTCCATAGGCAACTCATGGAAGATCCCGCCTTTATTGAGGGGAATTACACTACCAAATTCATGGAGTCCTTTAAAATGGACAAACGTTACGAGAATAATTAAATTCAGACCACAAGAACCGCTTAAACAAGCGGTTTTTTATTTGGTTTACCGGCGGCTATTTTCGTATTTTTGTGGAAAAGTTAATCAAAATGAAGACAGCAACACCACAAAAAACACCCGACTTCTACATCGAACTGGAAAACCGCCACGGCGCCCACAATTACCATCCGCTTCCTGTCGTCTTGGACAAAGGCGAAGGCGTTTACGTTTGGGATGTCGAAGGAAAAAGATATTACGATTTTTTATCGGCTTATTCTGCCGTTAACCAAGGGCATTCGCACCCCAAAATCGTTAATGCGTTGGTTGAACAAGCCCAGACCCTAGCGCTGACTTCCCGCGCCTTCTACAACTCCAAACTCGGTATCTACGAAGAAAAAATCACCAAGCTTTTAGGCTTCGACAAAGTGCTCCCAATGAATTCCGGAGCAGAAGCGGTGGAAACAGCCATCAAACTGGCCAGAAAATGGGCTTACGAGGTTAAAGGCGTAAAAGGAAACAACGCTAAGATCATCGTGTGCGAAAACAACTTCCACGGAAGAACCACCACCATCGTTTCCTTCTCCAACGATCCCGATGCTCACCACAACTACGGGCCTTTCACGCCCGGATTCGTAAGAATTCCTTACGATGATACTGATGCACTGCAAAAAGTATTGGAAGAAGAAGCCGAAAACATTGCAGCATTCCTAGTGGAGCCCATCCAAGGTGAAGCCGGCGTTTACGTCCCAACCGAAGGCTTCCTTAAAAAAGCCCAAGAACTTTGTAAAAAACACAACGTTCTATTCATCGCCGATGAAGTGCAAACCGGTATTGCACGGACAGGAAAACTCATCGCCTGCCAGCACGAAAACGTACAACCCGACATCCTTGTATTAGGAAAAGCCCTTTCCGGCGGTATGTACCCTGTATCTGCTGTTTTGGCCAATGATAACATCATGAAAGTCATTCACCCGGGACAACACGGTTCCACATTTGGAGGAAACCCATTGGCCTGCGCCGTAGCTATTGCCGCTTTGGATGTAGTGCAAGAAGAAAAACTCTCCGAAAGAGCCGAAAAACTAGGTAAAATATTCCGTGCCGAAATCGAAAAAATCATTGCCAAAACCGACCTCATCTACCAAGTACGAGGAAAAGGCCTTCTGAATGCCATCCTAATCAACGATAGTCAAGACAGCCCTACCGCATGGAATCTTTGTTTAGATTTAGCTAAAAATGGCCTTCTAGCAAAGCCGACCCACGGTAATATCATCCGTTTGGCTCCGCCTTTGGTCATCACCGAAGAACAATTGATGGAATGTGTAGCCATCATTGAAAAAACCGTACTGGAATTTAAGAAATAATTTCTTAGCGTTTCATGGACCAAAAGACCGGAAAATTTATTCCGGTCTTTTTTGATTCAGAAGCTTTTCCCATTGCACCATCGGAGATTCATTTTGAATTTTCAATAAACGGGCCTGCGCCCCTTCCCTAAGTTTTAAAGCCAAAGCCGAATCCTCTATCAATGCTATTGTATGGTTAGCAAGCCCTTTCGCCTCATTCTTAGCCGAAAGCAAAGCCGTCTCATTATGAAGCAACATATCTTTGATCCCTCCATCGCTATCGGTGGCTACCACCGCATTTCCACACAAAATAGCTTCCGCAACAGCCATAGAAAACCCCTCGCAATTAGAGGTGGAAAGACATATACTCGATTTAGCCAACTCTCCTCCAATCGATTCTACAAACCCCTTCATTTCGTAATTGTTAATCCCCTTACCGCAAAAATACTCCTCTATTGCTTTTCGAAGACGCCCTTCGCCATAGATATTCAAATGCCAATCTGGGTGTTTTGCCGAAATCAAAGCCCAGGTTTTGGCAATCAAAAATGCATTTTTATGCTTGCTCTCCAAACGCGAAATAAAACTCACCGTTTTTTCTTTTTGCGCCACTAATTCTTTCGAAAACCGCATGGGATTATATATCGTAACCAAATTATTCGTTTTCTCATCCCCAAAAAGATCAATCAATTCTCTCCTTACCCCCTCACTCACGCATACCAACCCATGACATGAAGCCGTAATAAACTTACTGAGTTTCGCCCTCTTAAAAGGATAGAAAACTTTTGACCACAACCGCCTAAGTCTGTGTTTGTTTTGAGCATCTTCATATTTTCTAAGATAAGCATAGGGGGAGCCGTGATATTGTGGTATGGCAATCACACCCGTTTCCTTTGCTGCTTCCAAAACAGCAATGGACACCGTCATATTATCTCCTTGAAAAATAAAATAATCAGGACGTTCTCGCTTGAAAAAATCAACAAAAACAGATTTAAACTTCCTTTTAGAACGAGGATTCAAAACCTCTATTTTCAATCCCTCAGGATAATCGACCACCGGGCTTCCCACGCCATACAACGACACTAAAGAAGACACCTTTTGACCACTTGCATTAAAAAGACGAATTAAATCCGCCGTCACCCGCTCCACTCCGCCTCCAAAAGAATAGTCTACAATAAAAAAACGATTTTATCTTTTCTCGGCGTCTCTTGTTTCTGCATTTTATTTCGACTAATTTTTGAAAAAGATACGACAAATTTATAAATTTGTGTAAAAATCATTTTGAAAACATCCCTGATTATCTCCACGTACAATTGGCCTGAAGCATTGGACTTAGTCTTGCAAAGCATTCAAAAGCAATCCGTGCTTCCCGACGAGGTGATTATTGCCGATGACGGCTCTAAAGAAGAAACCCAAACGTTAGTGCACCGTTGGCAGAAAAAATCACGCGTTCCGCTGGTGTATCTTTGGCAGGAAGACTTAGGCTTCCGCCTATCAGAGGTTCGAAACAAAGCCATCGCCAAAGCCCAATACGAGTACATCATCCAAATTGACGGGGATGTTATTCTTCACAAGGATTTCGTGAAAGACCATAAAAAATTTGCAGAGAAAAATTGTTTTATTACAGGCTCTCGTGTATTACTTATGGAAAAAACAACTCTGAGAGTGTTTGAAGACAGAAAAATTAATTTCGGATTTTTTACAAAAGGTGTAAGAAACCGTTTTAATGCTTTACGATTTCCTTTGTTTAATACCTTTTTTAAGCCACAAAACTCTCCTATTGAGAAAATGGGTTATCGTATAAGAGGGTGTAATATGAGCTTTTGGAAACAAGATTTACTAGATATAAATGGTTATGATGAAAGTTTTGTAGGTTGGGGAAGAGAAGATACTGATGTCGTATTTCGTTTAATAAAAAAAGGGTGTTACAGAAAAAAAATAAAATTGGCTTTAATACAATTTCATTTGTATCACAAAGAACACTCTAAAGAAAATTTGGAGGCTAATCATAAACTAATGGAAAGAGCCTTGTCGGATGCTTCTTTTTGGGCAAAAAACGGAATAAAAAAATGAAAGGACGCGTATTATTGTTAATGACTCCGCATTACTCTATTTATCAGAATATAATCAAAAATTTAGAGCTGATGGGGTACGAAGTTCTTTATTTTGAATCTGTTTACACAGGATTTAAGTATAAGAATTGGTTTCAAAAGCTTACTAATTTTATAAGAAAAACATTCTTAAACGATAAAAACTACAAAAAACAACTCAAAGAATCTCATTTAGAAAAATCTTTAGTGACTTTATTAGATTGTCCTGAAAATTATTTTGATTATACATTGGTTATACGACCAGACACTTATACCCCCAAGATGATGGTGCATATCAATAAAATATCAAAAAAAACTATCGCTTATCAGTGGGATGGGATGAAACGGTTTCAGCATTCAGAGGCATTAATTGACTCGTTTGATGTTTTTGGTGTTTTTGATAATAATGATTTTGAAGTGTACTCTAGAAAACATAAAAATTTATTTTTAACCCATAACTTTTACTTTGACTTTGTCTCTGTACCTCAAGCCAAAACGATTGATTTATGTTATATAGGTGCGGAGCTGAATAATAGAGTACAAATTATAAATTATATAAGTTCGCTCATAAATGCTACAGATTTTGTAAGTTATTTTAGAATTTATACAGAGCGACGTAATTTTAATCAAGAATTCCCTGTCATAATAAACAATAAATTATTATCCTATCAAGAAGTTGAACGTATTTCTTCTCAAAGTCGTTGTATTTTGGACATTAAGTTTCATGCTCACGATGGCTTATCCTTTCGTTTCTTCGAGGCACTGCATTTTTCCCAAAAAATAATAACCGATAATCCTACGGTTAAGAACTACGACTTTTATCATCCTAATAATATTCTTATGGTAGAAGACTGGTTTAAGTTGACAAAAGAACAGTTGGCATCGTTTTTAGAAAAGCCATATACTGAGATACCTGAGTGTGTTAAGTCTAAATATTCCTTTGAAGAATGGTTTAAAACTATAATTTCAATAGAAAATGAGGTGTAAAAAGACGATAATATTAGCTATGCCGCAGAGTTTTGGCATATACGAGCATATCATAAAAAATCTCAGACATTTGGATTATGAAGTAGTCGATATAAGCATGGATGCCGACAGGGATTTTAAATACCCCAATATAGGATACAAAATATATAATTTTTTGAGGAAAGTTTTTTTGGATGATAAAGACTATAAGAAAAAATTAAAACAAAATAAAGTCGGGAAGTATATCCTCCCCACGCTGGAAAAACTAATTGATAAAGCCGATTACGCCCTGATCATAAGACCAGACATTTATCCTAGAAGTACGATAAAGGCTATAAAAAGGAAAACCCATTTCATGGTTGGATACCAGTGGGACGGGCTAAAAAGATTTCCAATGGTAAAGCTATATGTCAAGTATTTTGACCGCTTTTTTGTATTTGATAAAGAGGATTTAGATGGGGGTAAGTATAGTCTTCTGACCAACTTTTATTTTGATTACCCTATACTAAAGGAAAGGATAGAAATAATCCCAAACTCCGTTTATTTTGTAGGTAATTATTTTGAAAATAGAAAATCAATACTTGAAAAAATAGGAGAAAAGGTTAGCAAACAGGGGATGAATAGTCGCATAACAGTTTTATTATCTCCTCCTAATTACGACAAGGAAGGAAGCTCATCCTATGTTAATTATGTCAAGGGGGAAATCTCTTTTGAGGAAAATATCAAGCGTGTCTTAGAATCGGAAATACTGGTAGATATAGTTAACACAGTACATAAGGGGCTTTCTTTTAGAGTGTTCGAAGCCCTAGGGAACGATAAAAAACTCATCACCAATAACACAACGATAAAAGAGTACGATTTTTATAACCCCAATAACATCTTCGTAATTGAAAATGAGAATTTAGAAGGCTTGGAGGCGTTTTTGAAAACAGATTATATCATCGATGAAAAAATAAAAGAAAAATACGCCTTTTCCAACTGGATAAAAAGAGTTTTAGAATAGCTGGTTTTAATAATGATAAATAATGGATAACTTAAATCTTGTTTCTGTAATCATACCGTGCTATAATAGTGCAAACTACATTCAGGAGACCCTAACATCTGTAAGAGAACAATCTTACTCTAATGTTGAAATCATCGTTGTGGATGATGGCTCTTTGGATAATCTGCCAGATATTATGGAAAAAGAGATGCAAAAAGATTCTAGGGTCTCATTTTTTAGACAGAGTAATAAGGGGCAATCAATGGCAAGGCAGTTAGGTGTAGAAAAATCAAAAGGTAAATATCTATTGTTTTTAGATTCAGATGATAAAATACATCATTCCTACATACAGAAAGCTGTAGAAATTCTAGATAAAAATCCAGAAGTGGGAATAGTAACTTGTAAAGCTCATTTTTTTGATAAAATGGATGGAGAATGGGAACTCCCAGAATATGTGTTAGCTGATTTCTTGATACAAAATAGTATATTTATAACCTCTCTGATTAGGAAAGAAGATTTTCAAGAAATAGGAGGGTTTGATTCGAGTTTAACATTTTATGAAGATTGGGACATCTTTTTATCTCTCATTGAGAGAGGGAAAACAGTGTGCCGAATTCCTGAAGTTCTATTCTATTACAGAAAGAGAGAAAATGAGACATCAGTTACCGATAATGCGTTGAAAGATAGGTATATCTTGTCTTATAATAAAAAGAAAATTTATTGCAAACACTACCAACTTTACGAGAAAAATGGACTAGGGATTGATGTATTGTTTAACAATAAAGTTGAAAGTGATAAGTATAAACGCAAATATTATTCTGTATGGTATAGGTATATCTTTTACAGAATATTTAATCCCAAAAAACTATTATAGCCTATAATCAAAAAAAGACAGAGTAGCACATGGACAAATTTGTTTTTTTGTTATAGGATGTTTGTGCTAAATGGATATTAGAAAAAATGAAAAAGAAGATAGAATAATGGAAGTCAGTCCTTATCTAGCGTAGTCATCTTGTAATCTTACAATATCATCCTCTCCGAAGTAAGTCCCCGTCTGAACCTCCACAAAGACAAGAAGTTCTTTCGCCCGATTTTCGATACGGTGTTTGGCGCCTAAAGGGATAAAGATGCTTTGCCCGTATTTTAAAGGATGTTCCTCACCGTCCAAAATCACGACGGCTTCCCCCTGAACCACCGTCCAATGCTCTTGCCTCTTATGATGGTACTGGTAAGATAGACGCTGCCCGGGATTAACCTCAATTTTTTTCAGTTTAAAGTGCTCCTCGTCCTGCAATACATAATATTTCCCCCAAGGTCTTTCTCCTATTTCCAACATGATTTTCTTTATTTTTTCAAACCACAAAAGTACAAAATTTCACTTACACCATCACCGAACGCCAATTTCTTCCCAATCAAAAAGAAACAAGGCCGCTCTCAATAAAAAAACCGATAATCGTAATGATTATCGGTTTTGTACCCAGGACCGGGATCGAACCGGTACTCCAAAGGAACTGGTGTTTGAGACCAGCGCGTCTACCAATTCCGCCACCTGGGCTCGTCATTGAGTTTGCAAATATAAAACTTTTTCTAAACGTTCCAAAACATTTTTATCTTTTTTTTCAAAAAAATAATTCCAATCCGTCGTAAGCCTGATGAACATTAGAAGGAAGACGATTTTCCTCTTCTAAATAGCGTCCGAAATGATGGCTAATATGCGTCAAATACATTTTTTTCGGCTTCAATTCGTCATTCAGAGCCAAAACTTCGGGAAGAATAAAATGAGCCGGATGGGGTTTCTCCTTTCGGATGCAGTTTAAAACAAGAATATCGAGGTTTTTCAATTTTTCTTTTTCCTCCTGAGAAATAAAACTCGCATCGGTTACGTAAGCCGCTGCCCCAAAACGATACCCATAGATTTCCATTTGATAATGCCTCACCTCGATAGGAAGCACCATGGTTCCCGCAATTTCAACCGCCTGATTTTCCAATGCAAAAAGATCGAACGCCGGCGCCCCCGGATAACGTTCCTCGGCAAAAGCATAAGGAAAACGCCGCCGAACCTCCTCACAAACACGAGCCTTCCCATAAACCGCAATGTTCTGCCCGGTTTTAAAAATAATGGGACGCAAATCGTCCAGCCCAATCACATGATCGTTATGCTCATGAGTCAATAGAAGAGCATCCACATGAGATTCTCCAAAATCCAGCATCTGACGGCGAAAATCCGGCCCGCAATCCACCAAAATTTTCTTCCCTTCATCCGTAGTGAACATCACCGAAGCCCGCATCCTCTGATCCCGAACGTCCTCAGAACGGCACACCTCACAATCGCAACCAATAACAGGCACGCCCTGAGACGTTCCCGTGCCTAAAAACTTCAATTTCATCGGTATATTTGTATGATAAACCTCTCCCTTATTCCTTTTTTTGACAGCTTATTTCCTCAGCTTCCCTTCGGCAACCGCTTTGTCAAGCAGCCGCTCAAAAACGGCTTTCATTTCGTCGGAAGCTTTTTCCACCACACCGGCAATGGTTTTTCTGACTTGGGAAACTGTTACCCCCGCCTCCGTCCAACTCGTTCCGGCATTATGGGTATTAAGGATAAAAGGCATCAGCCGATCCACCGCATTGGCAAAAACCGAATCCGGAGTTTCTTCAGCTTCAAATTCCAGCCACAAAGCCATAAACTCTGCCCGAAGAGGTTCTTCCAAAAGCCCAAAGGTTTCCCGAGCCGCCCGAAGCTCTCTCTCGTGCTTGCCTTTCATCTTTTCTTCATCAAAAATAAAGGTATCCCCGGCCTTAATTTCTACCACGTCATGAATCGAAAGCATCTTAAGAACCCGCAACAAATCGACCGCCTCCCGATTCTTCGCATAAGGATAAAGCACCTGAGCCAATACCATTACCTGCCAACTGTGCTCCGCCGTATTTTCCCTACGTCTGTCGTCAAGATTATAATTTCTTCGCTCAACATTTTTCAGTGCATCCAAAAAGAGAATGAACTCGATTTCCTTTTCTAACTCCATTCTTAATTAAGCTCCCCTATTACACTTTATTGACTTCCACCGGTTTTTTATCCTTCCCTATCGCCACGAAAGTAAACTCCCCTTCCAC
Organism: Bergeyella anatis; assembly: GCF_036016955.1. NCBI lineage: Bacteria > Pseudomonadati > Bacteroidota > Flavobacteriia > Flavobacteriales > Weeksellaceae > Bergeyella > Bergeyella anatis. Next base: position 120,105 of record NZ_JAYWXI010000006.1, read on the forward strand.
CGCCTTTTCACGGTGGTCGGAGTACATCTGTTCCATAAAAATCTCCACACTTACCTTCAGACTTTTATTCCCGATGTGAATGATTTTCCCGATCAGTTCCACGATGGTTCCCGCAGGAATCGGTTTTTTGAAGTCTATTTTATCACTACTAACGGTAACCACCATCTGACGAGTAAATCGGGTAGCCGTAATAAAAGCCACCTCATCCATCATTTGCATGGCCGTTCCGCCAAAAAGAGTATCATAATGGTTGGTCGTATTGGGAAATACCGCTTTGAAAATTCGGGTTTCCGCCTGTTTTATTTTTTCTTCTAATGTCATGATCGAAATTTACTAACAAAGCAAATATAAAAAAATAATTCCTCACCCGTTTTCGGCTTTCGTCCTAAATTTGCTACTTTAGCTCTCTCGATACCATTAAGCCATGCTAAACAAAATCATCGACACATTAAAATCCGGCGGCACTATTCTTTATCCCACCGATACCATTTGGGGCATCGGATGCGATGCCACTAATCCCGATGCCGTGCAGAGAGTCTTCGAAATTAAAAAAAGAGAACCTCGGAAATCCGTCATCCTTTTGGTCGAAAATGAAAAACGCCTTCAGGAACTGGTAGACGTTCCCGCCATGGCTTGGGAAATTATCGACCTTTCCGAAAAACCCGTCACCATTGTCTATGATCACCCCAGAGGCCTCCCGAAATCCCTTTTGGCCGAAGACGGCAGCATCGGCATTCGACTAGTTAAAGACCCTTTGTGTCAAAAAATCATCCGTCTGCTCAATGCCCCCCTGGTTTCCACATCCGCCAATTTCAGCGGCCAAAAAAGCCCTCTGAAATTCTCCGACATTCCTTCCGAACTCGTTGATGCCGTTGATGCCGTTGTGGAAGCCCATCAAGACAAAATCGCCCAATATTCGGGATCTTCCATCATCCGGGTATGGGCTGACGGCCGCATAAAGGTGTTAAGAGAATAATGCCTCTGCCCTCGCGCACAGCTTTGCTTTTCCGTCTTTTAAACTCTATCTTTGCACCAAAAGGATGCGGATCAGGGCATCCGCAATCCGAATGCTATGAAGATTAACCTTGTTCAGAATAAACATTTCAAACTTTTCAAGACCATCGCCGAAGTCGCCCACCGCAACGGGCAAACCGTTTACATCGTCGGCGGATACGTTCGGGATTTGCTCATGAAACGCCAAGCCCCCACCGACATCGACTTCGTTACCGAGCAAAACGGCATCAAACTGGCTCAAGCCGTAGCCCAAGAACTTCATCCCACACTGAAGGTTTCCGTTTTCAAAACCTACGGTACCGCCATGTTCAAATACGGCGGGCTGGATTTGGAATTTGTAGGCGCGCGAAAAGAAAGCTATGCCGAGAATTCCCGAAAACCCTCAGTCGAAAACGGAACATTGGAAGACGACCAAAAAAGGAGAGATTTCACCATCAATACCATGGCAATTGCCCTGAACAAAGAAAATTTCGGCGAACTCATCGACCCGTTTCAGGGAAAAAAAGACCTCAGCGAAAAACGCCTCCGCACGCCGTTGGAACCACACCAAACCTACAGCGACGACCCTCTGCGCATGATGCGTGCCATCCGCTTTGCCACCACCTTAGGCTTTAACATTGAGGCCCAGTCGTTTTCCGCCATCCAGGCGGAAGCCGAACGCATCCGTATCGTTTCCATGGAACGCATCATGGTAGAATTCAACAAAATCATGATGGCCGAAAAGCCCAGCGTCGGACTAAAGCTCCTGGACGACAGCGGTCTATTGGACAAAATCCTCCCCGAACTCACTGCCCTGAAAGGCATCGAGGAAATCGAAGGCCAAACCCATAAAGATAATTTTTACCACACCTTGGAGGTTGTGGACAACATTGCCCTGAACACCGATAACTTATGGCTCCGCTGGGCGGCTCTTCTTCACGACATCGGCAAAGCCCCAACCAAAAAATTTGTGGAAGGCACCGGATGGACTTTTCACGGCCACGAATTCTTAGGCTCGAAAATGACCAAACCCCTCTTCCACAGACTGAAATTACCTTTGGGAGCCGACCTGAAATACGTTCAAAAAATGGTACGCCTCTCCTCCCGCCCCATCGCCCTCATTACCGATGATGCCTCGGATGCAGCCTTACGCCGTCTGCTTTTTGATGCCGGCGATGATTTGGAGGATTTGTTCACCCTCTGCAAAGCCGACATCACCACCAAGAATGCAAAAAAGCAAGCCAAATTCACTAAAAACTTTGAATACGTTGCAAAAAAAATAAAAGAAGTTGAAGAAAAAGACCACATCCGAAACTTCCAACCCCCCATTACCGGTGAAGAAATCATGCAGTTATTCGGATTAAAACCCGGACGAGAAATCGGCATCCTAAAGGAAAAAGTAAAGGAAGCCATCTTGGAAGGCGATATTCCCAACGAAAAAGAAGCCGCCCACCGCTTCATTTTATCGGAAGCCGCCGCCCTTAACCTATTCCCGATAAATCCAGAAGAATAGCCACTTTTCCCCTAACACGAATTTCCTAAATTTGCCCCATGGCCGAAAGGAAAATCATTCATATCGACATGGACGCCTTCTTCGCCTCCGTAGAACAAAAAGATCACCCCGAATTGAAAGGCAAACCCGTCTGCGTAGGCGGTGGAGAATACGGCGTAGTCGCCGCCGCAAGCTATGAAGCCCGAAAATACGGTATCCGATCGGCCATGCCCGGAAAAATGGCCCTCCAAAAATGCCCGCACCTGATTGTCGTCAAACCAAGATTCCAACGGTACAAGGAAATTTCAAACCAAATCCGAGCTATTTTTCAGGAGTACACCGATTTGGTAGAACCGCTGTCCCTAGACGAAGCCTATCTGGACGTAACCCAAAATAAAAAAAATAGCTCCTCTGCCAACCAAATCGCAAGAGAAATCCGAAAAAAAATATACGAAACCACAGGGCTTACCGCCTCTGCCGGAATTTCCATCAATAAATTTCTCGCCAAAGTCGCCTCCGATTACCGAAAACCCAACGGCCAAAAAACCATCCATCCCAATGAAATCGAAAGTTTCATGGATCGTCTGCCCATCGAAAAATTTTACGGCATCGGAAAGGTAACCGCCAACAAAATGCACGAACAGCACATCTTCACGGGAAAAGACCTCAAAGCCCGCTCCTACGAAGAACTAACGTCCCTTTTCGGAAAATCCGGTGCCTACTACTATCACGTCGCCCGAGGCATTCATCACAGCGAAGTCCGCCCCCACCGCATCGCCAAAAGCGTCGGTGTAGAAGAAACCTTCTGGGAGAACCTCATGGACGAAGAAACGGTTTTCGACCAACTCACAGCCATAGCTCAAGAACTCCAAAACCGCCTCCGCCGAAAAGAAGTCCAAGGCCGTTCCCTTACCCTGAAAATAAAATACAAAAACTTCGAAACCTACACCCGAAGCAAAACTCAAAACACCTATTTCTCGGACGCCGATCAAATCCTTAAAATCGCCAAAGACCTTTGGAGCCTGAGGCCATACGACCGTCCCGTACGCTTGCTAGGGCTTTCATTAAGCCACCTGAACACCCAAGAGAAAAAACAAGTTTCCGTCCAGTTAAAACTACCTTTCCCGGATCTCGAGCTTTGAAAAACGAAAGATTATCCCCCAAATTATATAAGGATTTTCCCTCCCAATGCCCTATTTTTGATCTTTTAATAAAACAAAGATGAACGCCACCCTTTTGCAAAGCTTCCACTGGTATTCCGAAGGCGATGCCACGCATTACGATCACATTAAAAAAACCTCGGACTGGTTATCCGAACTGGGGATTACCACCGTATGGTTTCCTCCCGCTTACAAAAGTGCCGGCGGTGGATTTTCCGTAGGATACGATCCTTACGATCTTTTCGATTTAGGCGAATTCGACCAAAAAGGAACCGTCCCAACCAAATACGGCACCAAGACACAGTACCAAGAGGCTTGTAAAACCTTACAGAGCAAAGGCATCGGCGTCATGGCAGACATCGTTTTGAACCATAAAGCCGGAGGAGACGAAAAAGAAGTTTTCCATGCCGTAAAAGTGGAATCCGAAAATCGAGAAAATACAACCTCCGAACCTATCGAAATTGAATCCTACACCAAATTCACCTTTCCGGGACGAGGGGATTGCTATTCCGATTTCCGTTGGAACTTCACCTGCTTCAGCGGAGTGGATTACGCCGAAGGCCACAACGGCGGCATTTTCCGCATCCTACACGAACACGGCGAAGGCTGGGAAGACGTCGTGGGCCACGAAAAAGGCAACTACGATTACCTGATGTACAACGACATCGAACACCGCAACCCCTACGTGCGTGAAGAACTAAACTACTGGGGGCAATGGTATCACGAACAAATTTATTTCGATGGCGTTCGATTGGATGCGGTGAAACACCAATCTCCGGCATTTTACAAAGAATGGCTTTTGATGTTACGTGCCAATACGAAAAAAAACATCTTTGCCGTGGGTGAATACTGGGCTCCCGGGCAGCTCCCCTTACTATTGGAATATATCGAGGCCACCGAAGGGTGCATGTCCCTTTTCGATGCATCACTCCATCACAATTTTCATACCGCTTCCCTCCAAGGCGAACACTACGACCTGAGAACCATTTTCGACCAAACGCTCGTTTCCGTACGCCCCGATTTGGCCGTTACCGTCGTCGATAATCACGACACCCAACCTTTGCAAGCTTTGGAAGCTCCCGTAGAGTCTTGGTTCAAGCCTCTCGCTTACGCCCTAATCCTTCTAAGACAAGACGGCTATCCTTGCGTTTTTTATCCCGATCTTTTTGGCGCCCATTACAAAGATAACGGCAAAGACGGCAACGAACATGAAATATTTCTGCCTAAAATTGAAGGCATCGAAGAACTCCTAAAAGCAAGAAAAGAAAACGCCTACGGTATTCAGCGCGATTATTTTGAGGATGCCAACTGCCTTGGTTGGACCCGCGAAGGGGACGGATTTCATAAAGGATGCGCCGTGCTGCTAAGCAACAAAGACGCCTACGAAAAACCCATGGAAGTAGGGAAATCTTACGCTGGAAAATACTTTTACGACCGCTTAGGCCATTGCACGCACAAGGTGGAAATCGATGAAAACGGCTGGGGATTATTTGCCTGCCCTGCCGGTAATGTGAGTGTATGGATCCCCGAATAGCCTCAGCTCTATAACCGTTTACTCTTTCCTCATAAAACAAACCTTGCCTTTTTTCGGAAGAAATAAAGGATGTGGTGTATAGAGGATGATATTTTTCAATAAATTTGGGTATTTGGTAAAAACTTTCTAAGTTTGTGGGGTAAAATTATGCGACGCTTCATCCCTGCCATAGAAAAAAGTGTAAAAAACAACCTTAGAAATTTGGTTGTTTCGGATAATTGTGTAAACACACACACACACACACACACACACACACACACATACGTCCCCTAAGGCTTTATAAAAGCGCGCAGGTACGCGTATCTTACAAAAATTTTTCGGAAAAACCAACGGCACTTTATTTTTTTGCGGCTTTGGTTTTGGGCGTTGTTTTGAGGAGTCTGTTTTCTCAAAACAACGCCTTTTTGGTTTTTACCCTCGTGGTCGTTTTGACCGTTATTCTTTTTCCGTTTTCGCGAAGTTCATTTTTAACGATAAACCCCAAGCTAAAAGCACTTCTTTATGATCATAAGTTAAAGGTTAAGTGTATCGGTGCTTTTAGCCGCCGGAAGGCCACCCCATGGCTTTCCGGCTTTCTTGCGAATAGCTCTCAACCATCAATAAAGGCTTTTGGGTTTTTCAGGACAAGAGGCGGGTGAGAGATATGTATCGTCTGAGAAATTTTAAAAAACACAAATGAAGAAATACAAACCTTAAATTATATTTTATGAAAACAAAAACAACTAAATTGGGAGTATTAGCCTTCTTAGGCTTGGGATTAGTAGCCTATGGTCAAACAGACGATCGTTACGGCAAAATGGGGATAAACACTTCTTCGCCGAAAGCCACCTTGGAGGTACAGCCTAGTGCAGTAAATTTAGGCGATACCGCGACAACCAACGAGGGGATTATTGCTCCGAAGTTGTCTAAGACGCGTATTGCAGCGATTGCCAACCCTATAGAAGGAACCTTGGTTTACGCTACGGACGAGGACGCTAGCAAAATTTCGGCTTATGCAGGAGATAATGCCAAAGTAGCTAAAATCACAGAAAAGGGGTATTACTACTACAATGGGACAGAGTGGGTGAAGAGTACGGGAAGTGGAGCGATGATTTGGGTTAACGATTCTACAAACAAAGTAGCAAAAATCAAAAACCTATCGGATGGTATAACCGAAAGAAAAGATGAAAATAGCATTTTCATTAATGATGAGGGTAAAGTCTCTATTGGTGCTCTTGAGGACTTTTCTGGGACGCCTAAGTTGAGAGTACATAATTTTGATAATGACACCAGTACAAGGTTTTCCATAGGAGCTTATCAGATGGCATTTTCTAGATTACAAAATAGCGTTAATGGAGCGATGTTATTACTTCAAAAGGGCAGAGGTAATAATTATGAATCTAAAGAATTTATACAGTCAGGAGATAATTTAGGTAGAATAAGGTTTTCACCAGAGTATGTAGCAGCAGACCTTACAGGTAAGGAACCAGTAGAAATTGATGGGGCTTATATAAATGTAAGGGCAAGGGAAGTAGTGGATGAAGAGCATTTTTCAACAACCATGGAGTTTGCAACACGTTCTAAAAATGCTTCTCAATCTTACATTGCTATGAGATTAAATGATACAGGTTTTTTGGGTATAGGCACTCCGGATCCAACCGAAAGACTAGAAGTAAATGGTAATATTAAAACAACTTCTTTAGTGGGGCAGGGCAACCGTCCGGTTTATGCGGATGCAGATGGAAAGTTGATTATCGGAGATGCTACTAATGCACTAGCGAGCTTGAAGTGGGTAGAGGACACAACAAATAACGCTATAAAACTGGCTGTAAACTCAGCGGGAGCAGAGCGTACACAGTATCCTGTGTCAATTAGTGACGAAGGAGTAGTGTCGGGATCTTCATTCAGAGGCGCTAGCGGGGCTACCATCTTCCCGGACTATGTATTCCAAAAGTATTATACGGGTACTTCTAGTTTAAAGGCTGACTATAACTTTAAAACGCTAAGCCAAGTGGAAAACTTTGTAAAAGTTAATGGGCATTTGCCAGGATACAAATCCGCCGCAGAAATTAAAAAGCAAGGTTATATAGACCTTATGGCAACTCAACTTACCAATGTAGAGAAGATAGAGGAACTCTATCTTCATTCCATTGAACAAGACAAAGCTTTGAAAGCAAAAGACGCCGAAATAAAAGCAATGAAAGAAGAGCTTTCCGAAATCAAAGCACTTCTGAAAAAACTTCAAAAATAATCTTTAACCCTCCAGCGTCTCGTCGTACGACGAGACGCTTTTTTCTTCTGTAAAAGCCCTATCCGTTTTTCTAAAGGTCTTCGGAATTTGCACTTCTTTTTGCCGCTTCGTGCCCCCATTGGGCAATCGCACGCAGTAACGGAATAAGGCTCTCGCCCAAATCCGTAAGAGCATACTCCACCTTCAACGGAGGTTTGGAATCGTAAACCGTTCGGGACACCAAGCCGTTAGCCTCCAATTCCTTAAGCTGTAAACTAAGCGTTCGCTCCGTAATGAATGGACAAGCCTTGCGTAATTCGCTATAGCGTTTCCGCTCCATGAGGTGCATCAATATTACCGCTTTCCACTTTCCTCCGATATAACTCATCGTTAAACTCGTACTGCAAGGGTATTTCTTATCGCCTATTTTATACATTGTACTATCCTTTTTGACCGTTATTGCAAAGGTAAAAGACTATACTTAGCTTTGCAAACTATAAAAAGTATAGTTTAATAATAAATCAAAAAATCACATGAATCTAGAACTTGCCCAAACCCGATACACTACCAAAAAATACACCCCTGGTCAAATCATCGAGGAAGAAAAAATATTACAACTAAAGGAAATTCTACGGCTCAGCCCTTCGTCCATTAACAGCCAGCCCTGGCATTTCACCTTCGTATCGGACGAAAAAATCAAAAGCGAATTGGCCTCCTTTTCCTTTTTCAATGAACAAAAAATAAAAGATGCCAGCCATTTGGTGGTTTTCAGCGTGGTGGACGATCTTGAAAAATTTGAGGCGCAAATCTTAAAAAATCTCCCCGAAGGGGCTGTTTTTTACTACACTAATTTCATCAAGCCCCGTCCCGAAGCGGAAATAAAAAACTGGCTCACTCATCAGGTTTATTTGTCGCTCGGATTTTTCCTCTCGGCTTGTGCAGGCCTGCAAATTGACAGTACCGCAATGGAAGGCATCCAAACCGCCGAGTACGACCGTATCAAACACCGAAGGCTACAAAACCCTATTTGCCGTAGCCTTAGGCTACCGAAGCTCCGACGATGCCAACCACCCTTCCGTAAACCCCAAATCCCGACGAAAAACGGAAGAAACCGTTACCTCTATCTAAAAACCAAAAAGCGGAGTTTTGTTAAAACTCCGCTTTTTTATCCCGCTTTCAGATTTTTCCCCTCCCATCAAAATTCCACGATAACCCCAAAGTAGGGCAACGATCTCAGCTTGTCTTGCTTGCCCGTTACCAACTGATAGTGCTGTTGTAAATAAGGTTCCGTCGGATTAACAATCACAGCTTCACCTTGTTCGTTTCGTTTAAGATTCACCACCGGAAGATTGCTTGGGTTCACCGAAGTAAAAGCATTGGCAAGGTCCAAATACCCACTGAGTTGCCATTTTTTAAACAACCATTTTTTCTCCAGCCTAATATCCATTTGACTGGTATTATTCCCTCTGAAAGCGTTAATCTGTGCAAAATCCCTTACAGGAGCATTAGAAATATCCCATACCGCTACCATTTGGCTCAAAGCTAGATTGTAAGGCGTTTCTGGCAAAGCAGACTGAAATCTAAACCTTACACCTAAATTCCAATTTTTCTGAAAATTTTTACCTGCCGTAAGACTCAAAATGTGTCTAGAATCCCAACTAGAAGGCAGTAGCTTACCCTCTACATTGCTAAATCTGGAATACCCATAAGTGTAGGCTAATATCCCATAGAAATCGTTAAGTGTTCGTTTTTGAGCAAGAAACTCAATACCATAGGTTTCGCCTATTCCTCTAGCGTCTAAAGGCTCTGTACCTATTACACCAAAACCTCCCCCCAGATTAGCCAAAGAAACTCCGTTTCTAAGCGAAAAAGGAATATGATTGTATTTTTTGTAATAGGATTCTAAAGTTACACGCAGGTTATTAGGAGCTTTATACTCTAAGCCTCCCACCAATTGAGCATTTCGGATATATCTGAGATAAGGGCGATTAACCAAAGTTTGATTTTCCTGATACCCTAAAGCCGTGTAAGAAGGCAATTGATAATAAATTCCTGTATTAAAATTAAGCGACCAAGCGTTATTAATAGCATAACTCACCGCCAAACGAGGCGACCATTGCTCCAAAGGATTACTCGTTCCTGCGGAATAATCTGAACCGTCCGCTCTAAGCCCTGCGGAAATGTTCCACTGGTTTACTCTATAATTACCTTGTACATAAAGACCATATTGAGACAAGTTAAAATCCGTGCTATATTGGTCTGATACTTTCCCTACTTGAGTAATCTGCTGTACAAAAGACTGATTGTAATACCTCGACAAACTGTAATTTCCCCCCGCAGTAAATCTTATATCGCCCAATCGGAAATTACGATCTATGCGAATTTTATTTTCCTGCTCTTTGGAATGATAATCCAATAACTTATTTTCTGGTTTTTCTATATTTCTAAAATATTTGTAGGCCGAATTATCCAACTCACTTCTACTCATTGTAAAAAGCCAATAGCCATTCTCTCTTAAATGGCGATATCCCGCTCCCAAAGTGTAACTCCATTGGTTGTTGATAGGCAACTGCTCAATCAACGTAAGATTAGCTAAAGTTGGTTTGGCGTTTTCGTTAAATTTAAAATTATCCAACGCTCCAATACCAAGCACATAAAACTCATCTCCAGATTTAAACTTTTTAGAAACTTTAAAATTGGTATCATAGTATGAAGGTAAAAAAGGCAAGCCCACCGCTTTAAATAAAAGCTGAAGATTAGATTTCCTAACGCTAAAAAGTCCTGTCCAAGATTGGTCTTTAGATAGTGGGCCGTCTGCCATTAGCTGCATATCATCAAGTCCTATCACCGCTTTGTAGCCTATCTTATCTCTTCTAGCAGATTTTAAATTAAATTCAAATAAGGAAGAAAGCACGCCGTTTCTATTCGCAGGGAAAGCTCCGCTATAAAAATCCACATCTTTTATAAAATCTACCGTTATAATTCCTCTAGGTCCGCCACTAGCTCCCTGAGTCTGAAAGTGATTGATGACAGGAACTTCTATTCCATCAATATAAAATTTGTTTTCTTGTGAAGCTCCTCCTCGGATAAACAAATCGTTCCGAAAAGTAGCGGTACTCCCCACTCCTGGCAAACTAAGTAAGGCTTTGGATATATCCCGATTAGACCCTGGATTTTTTTGCACTTCCTCCGCAGAAAGTGTCCTTAAAGACAATGGGCTTTCTGCTGTTTTTTTATAGGCACTTTTAGAAATCACCACCTCCTGAATGTTCTTTGCCTTTTTCTCAAGAGTGGCACTTAAACTAATGTTTTGGTTAGGCACTACATCTATATCGTTAAGATAAACCGATTGATACCCTTCTGACTCCACTAAGAAACTATAACTTCCTGCGGGTAAATCTTGTATCTGTACTTTACCCTCGCCATTAAAAGACTGTTGAGTTTTAAGTACCGTTACCTTAGCCAGTAAACCTTTTTTATTGAAAAAATCATATACACTGATATTTACACTCCCTACTTGGGCAAACAACCAGCTCCCAACCAAAAGGAAACAAAGTGATAATTGAGTTCTTGTCACAGATAAAATTTTTAAAATTTATTTAATCTATATCTCATACTAAGCCATCTAAAAACGAATCTTTATCAAAATCATTAGGGAGACCACCGCCCATATTTTGAAGTTTAATAACCGCTAATTTCTGAGCCAGTTCTATCCCTTTATCCAAAGGAAGGCCTTTGAGATAAGCATACAAAAAGCCCGTCCAAAAGGCATCGCCTGCTCCCGTGGTATCCTTTACCTCCGCTACTTTATGGGCTTTTTTAGAAAACACGCCTTTCTCCGTATCCGAAACCACCACCCCTTTTTCACCTTTGGTAAGACAAACCGTAGAGACTCCTAATTGATGAAAATAATTGAAAATAGCCTCATCACTTTTCATTTCTCCAAAAAGTCTATAACAATCATCTTCGCTAAGTTTAAGCAATGGATTTGTAGAAAGATATTCTTCTATTACATTTATAGCTTCTACTTTATTCGACCAGATTTTTTCGGAATAGTTTAAATCTATACTGGTTTTTACCCCCAACTCTTTAGCCTTTATTGCATTTTTTAGGATAGTCTCTCTTGCAGGGTTTCTACTGAGAGCAAAACAAGTGGTATGAAAAATTTTGGCACCAGATAATCTATCCTCGGAGATTTGTTCTTCTCTTATTTCGCAATCCGCATAACGGTAAGGTATAAAATCGGGCGTTCCCGTAGATTTAGACACCAATATTATAGAGGTAGGCAAGTCACTCCATTTTTTAAGGCCATCAGTAGAAATCCCTCTTTCTTTAACCTCTTGTTCAATATAATTTCCTAAACCATCGGCTCCACAACTTGCAACCAAAAAAGTTTCAAGCCCCATCTTTGAAGCATTAGCCGCCACATTGGTGGGAGAGCCTCCTAAAAATCGTTGATACGAACTCGTCCCCGCTATATTAGCATCGGTCTGATGCCCTATGAAGTCTATTAAAATTTCGCCTATACTAATGATGTCTATTTTTTTTTCCAAAACTAAGAATTGATTTTAAAGTTATCAAACAACGACTGATGAAGCAAAACCGCTCCCGCGGCACTCCAAGTACAATACGCTACGCCATTAGGCGCTTGGGTATTGGTATTAAAATTCTCAAAAAAAGAATGGTTTACCATGGCGTTAGCATTATTAACATTACACAAAATCTCCAAGGCTTCTTTTTTATGGTTCTTGCTTAGTAATGCCATACCATAAAACCCATTCACCATAGGCCAACTTCCCGCATTATGAAATTCGTAAGGGTAATTTCTAAACTCATACTTGCAGTTATCTTTGAGTAAATCCCAATAAGGTTCGTTTTCAAAAATAGGTGGCCAAAACGCAGGTAATAATCCCAATGCTGTTTCCTTATAAATGCCAATACTATGAGCTAATATTTTCTCGTGGAACAAAGACTCTCCTATGTCTAACAAAAGCAATAGAGAATGAGCAAAGGCATCAAATACATTTTTGTAACCCGATGGCGAAAATGAACACGGTGCGAAATGATTTATCTCTGCTTTTTTATAAGCTAACGGATGAATCGCTTCCTGTTCGTTTCCGTTAGGGAAAAAATTAGTAGCAATTTGATTGGTAATCTTCTCTATTTTGGTTTCAATCGCTACATCGTTATAAAATTTATTGTAAGACCTTAAAGCCCAAAGCCTTAATAATTGGTCATAAAGAACATAGCCGTCCACAATATACTCGTCTGCCCAGTTGCCCGACAATGGAACATAAACCAAATGTCTATTATTAAATTCCCATATTTCCAACAGAGAAAAAACTTTTTCTATGGCACTTTTGTGCTGCTCCAAAAACGAAAAATCCTTTGTATGGTGCACATACTCACAGACTCCAATAACATACCAAGTCTGAGCATCTACCCTACCCGCGAGACCACCATAACTCACCTCCTTTTCCGTTCCTTTTAAGTAAACATTAGACGGCACAGTACCGTTCTGATGACAATAGCGGTGTAAGGTATTTAATGTACTTTTAAAGGTATCTATCAAAGTTAAATCTCGAGAAGCTAATGCAGCCAACCCACAGATCACGCCATCTCTAGCCCATACTCTCTGATAATTGGCCGTGTCTTGCACACTTGCTACAAAACCATTTTCGGTGGAAGCCTTATGTAATAATTCTATCGCTTTTTTATAATAATCTTGCATGATATTTCTAATAATTTCTATACCGCAGCTTTATTCTTAGGTTTTATAAACAGGGTAAGTACTGCCGCTATTAGAAGCGAAACGCCTGCAAATGTGATGGCATTGCGAGGATCATTATTCAGAAAATGTTTTAAAATAAACCCGAACGAAAGATTTTGGAAAATCATTGGTAAAACAATCATCATGTTGATAATCCCCATATACACCCCATACCGCTCCTTAGGAATATCACTCACAACCATCAAATAGGGAATCCCCATCATGCTCGCCCAGCCAATACCGAAGCCTGTAATGGCAAAAAACAAAAGGTTTTTGTTTTCGATGTGAGGGAACGCCAAAAAACCTATGGCTGCCAACAATAAACAACCCGCATGCACCATCTTAGGACTGTATTTCTTAGCAAAACCTACCAGAATAAACGCCGTTAAAAAAGTAACAATATTATACCACCCGTTTACCAGTCCCGTCCAACTTACCGCCTGCTCATAAGCCGCCGCATTACTTTTTGGTGTGGCTCCCCATACCGATAAAGCGATACTCTTGGACGAATTTTGCCAATAACAAAACAAAGCATACCACTGGAAAACATACACCAAAGCCAACTGCCACATCACTCTGGGCATCTCCCAAACTGCCGAAAAAATTTCCTTCAAAGGAGCCCAGACCCCACCTTCCTGCTTACGCATCGCCTGGAGTTCTTCTTCTGTGGGAGGAATTTCTTTTGTCGTCTTCATCGTCCAAAGAATAGACCCCAACGAGCAAACGGCCCCTAAGAAGAAAGACGCATAAACCCATGTAGGCAAAGAACCGGTTTTTCCTATAAAAATTAACGGAAATATAAATAAGGATAAATTAGCCAGCGTTTGCCCGAATCCTGTAAAAAAGCTCTGCATTTGAAACCCTAAAGGCTGTTGTTCTTCCACCAATTTATCAGCGACAAAAGCACGATAAGGCTCCATGGCCATATTATTCCCTGCATCCAAAATCCACAAAAGCCCCGCCGCCATCCAAAGCGTACTACTAAAAGGGTAAGCCAGCAAACACAGACTGCACAAAAGCGCCCCCAAGAAAAAGTAGGGCTTTCTTCGGCCGAAACGAGGATACCATGTCTTATCGCTCATCGCTCCGATAATCGGCTGAACGATAAGCCCCGTAACCGGCCCCGCTAAATTAAGCAGAGGAATCTCATCCGGCGAAGCACCCAAAAAATCATAAATGGGATTTACCGCACTCTGTTGCAGCCCAAAACTGTACTGGATTCCGAAAAAACCCACGTTCATATTGAGTATCTGCCAAAAATTAAGCCTTATTTTATTCATGACCAATTGGTTTCAAAAAGGAAAATAATTCTCGGGGATTGCCCCGAGAATTACTCCGTTAAAAAAAATTCTAATTAAAATTTATACGCTAATGTAAGCGAAGTCGTTCTACCATTGATAGAACGGGCTCTCACGTAATTGGTCGCCCCCGCAGTAATCGAACCTTCTTCCGCCTCGGTGATACCTATCGTGTTAAAGACGTTATTCACGTTAAGTGCCGCCGATAAATTTTTCACGACTTCCACCTTAACAAACGGATTAAAGTAAGCATACCCCGGCATAATCAAACTGTTATTGTCCTGAGCATAAGAACTGGTGGTGCCTATCACGCTGAAGCCAAGCACATGCTGCTTATCGCCTCCAAATTTATATCCTGCATTTGCATTGTAAATAAGCGCCGCCTGTCTTCTAGGACGATTGCCTTCATAAACCGGATTAAGCACATCCCGTACAATTTTAGCATCCGTCCACGTCATACTTCCGCCCAAATCAAAATTGGAAATACGGTAATAGGCCTCTAGTTCTGCACCTATAGCACGGTATTTACGCTGAATTTCCCGAGGAGAGGCTCCTGCAAAATCCCAGTTCTGTTCGGTTGTATTCGCCATAAAACCTGTTGCAAATAACGATAGATCGCCTCTACGGTGCTTAAAGCCGATTTCCGTCTGTGTCACCCGATCGGCACTCAGCCCTTTAACGGCATTACCCGAAGCCAATATAGCCCCCGTGAATAAAAGACGATCGGCATTGGCCCGCCCACCTTTACTGTGGCGAACAAAAACAGACTGGTTAGGATTAAACATATAATTCGCTCCCAAAGAATACGAAAGATAGTTAAAATCATAGTTAATCGGTTTCTTATTTGCATAATCAATAACCGAAACACTGGCTTCGTTAGCCTCGATGATTCCGTTTTGATTGACATCCATCTCCACCTGCTTCGCTCCCGCATAAGATCCTCTCGCAGTACCAAAGTCGTATCGTGCACTGGCATCAAAGTTCAGACGATCGCTCGCCTTGTACTCTCCACCAACGTAAGGCGCCTGAATATCGTATACCGCATCATAATTACGCGTACAGCAATTCCCCCACTGAGGAACCCCGTAAGCCAGCAGTCCGTTGGTCGAAAGGTTACCGGCATTCAAAAGTGCAGCATTATTGCCTTTCACCTCCATCAAATACGTGGTCCAAAGCCATGACATGGAAATATTCTGAACCGCGCGGTAATAACCTCCTGAGAAATTAAAATCGCCCAGTTTCTTGGTAATTTTAAAATCATTAGTGAAATTATTAAAACTATGGATATCCACATCAAATAATGCCATCCGCATCGCCGGCCCCGAATACGTTTGTCCTGCATTAGGCCCGTTGGCATACGTCAACTGATTAACGTTCAGCATTGTGGCATAACTATCCGCCGAACCTACACTATCCGGAAACGGAGAAACAAATCGTCCCGAAATAAAGTTCTGACGAAAACGTTCTTCCAACTTCCAACCACTGCCCAGGTTAAACGACAACTCCGCTCCAATGGCTGTACTAACCGGTCTCATACCATCCCGAAGCGAAGTCGTTCGAGGGCGCCCATCCGCTCCAACCGAAAGCAAGTTATCCAAAAACAAAGCACTATGCTGGGTATCACGAAGCAAATTAAATCCGGCCAAAGAAGACCATTTCGGATCCGAGTTGGTTCCCGTAACTTGTGCAGGCATAGGCAAATACCCAATTGCACGATCGTTAAGGTGTTTGAAATAAAGACGAACGTATCCTTTATTAAAGGTCTTGGTAATATTCGCTTTAAACTGGCCGCCGTCATTACCGGCATACCCTGCCCGTCTCGGCCCTTCACCAACCCGATAAAAACCTCCCACATGCATACTGAGGGTATTGGTAATCGGCATGCCGTATTCAAAATCCGTACGGTTATTCTGATAATCCAACCCCACGGTATGCATTAGGCTTCCGCCTTGTTTTTTGCCGTTTTTACTAATGAAGTTGATGATACCCGCCGGGGAATTACTGGCCAGCGTCGAAGCCGAACCGCCTCGTATCGCCTCCACCCTGGAAACCGTCTGGTCATACCTTAAAAATATATCCGAATTTCCGAAAGCCACATCTCCAAACTGCATCACGGGAAGACCATCTTCGTGAAGTTGCAAAAACTTCCCTCCTCCAGATGCCACAGGAATCCCCCTTACAGTAATATTGGCATTCCCTTCGCCTCCCGTCGATTCCGATTTTATCCCCGGAATGGAACGGAAAACTTCCGCTGTGGCTCTGGGAGCCGATTGCTCCACAATTTCCGAATTCACAGAACTTACCGATACACTGGAGGCTATTTTGGACTTTGGATTAAGAACCCCTGTAATAACCACTTCTTGCACCTTCGCATATTTGTCCTCATCCATTACCACATCTAACACCAACACTTGCCCTTCCTGCAAAACCACCGTTTTTTTGGTCGTTTTATAGTCTTTCTGCGAAAATACCACATTCGTATTGCCCGGCTTCAGCCCCGAAAGAATATAGGAACCGCTACCGTCGGTAAACGACACTTGATCCGTCCCCTCAGCCGAAACGCTAACGCCGGCTACTGGTTTGCCATCGCCGTCCTTCACATACCCCTTGACGCTCTGAGCCCAAAAAGACTGAACCGCACAAGACATCAGAACCACCGATGCTATTTTAAATCTTTTATTCATGTGTTGATTTTTTAATGTTAAAACAAATATAAAAACTTATCGCATCCGCAATCATTTTTTCATTCTGATAACACACAAACAGAAAAACAACCTTCTTTCTACATCAAAAACAATCTTAAAAAGTATTTTTTCAATTTCATTCAAAATAAAAAACGTTCATAAAACCATAAGTCTGCCATTTTGAATTTCAGTTTTACAATCGCCCATCCCAAGGAAAAAACAAAACACCAAACGCTTGATATACAGCAATTTAATACAAAGCTCATCCAATACCATACTCTCCAAAGAAAATCCATCCGCCATCCGCCCCGCCCAAAAACAATCCCCAAAAAACATTCAAGCAAAAAAAATCAACCCCGAATTGAGGTTGACTTTTTTATTTCCATATCAAAAATAACTCGACTAAAGGGCTACCATTTCGGTTACTTCCACCTCATAACCGCCTACCTGAGGTCTGATATTAGGATTCTGAGTAATAACCCGGAATTTATTAATCCCCAAATTTTTCAGAATCTGAGTGCCTATTCCGTAGTCCCTAAAATTAGACGCCAGCGTCGGACGATCCTCCTGCCCGTCCTGATAATCCAAAAACTGCTGCAGCTTGCGAAGCGTATTCTCCGTATTGGAAACGTTATTAATGAAAATCACGGCGCCTTTCCCTTCATCATTAATCATCTTGGTTACTTTTTCCAACAGAGGTTTCTCCCCGTTCGTCAAGCGGCTAAGCACATCAAAATAAGAATTGGAAGCCTGAACCCGCACCAGAACCGGCTCATCCGCACTCCATATTCCTTTCGTCAAAGCAAAATGAATTTGGTCGGTGCTGGTTTCCCGAAACGCATAAAAATCAAATTCGCCATAATGCGTTTGAACCCGACGCTCTTCAATTCTTTCAATCAAATTCCCCTTCTGAAGTTGATAATGAATCAAATCTTCTATCGAAACGATTTTAAGATCGTGCTTTTTCGCCAACGCCACCAATTCGGGCAAACGAGCCATCGTCCCGTCGTCGTTCATGATTTCACAAATCACTCCGCCTTCTTTCAACCCCGCCAAACGCGTCAGGTCAATCGCAGCCTCCGTATGCCCGGCTCTTTTAAGAACGCCTCCCTTTTTGGCTCGCAGCGGAAAAATATGCCCCGGCCTCATAAAATCAGTCGGTTTGGTTTTCTCATCCATCAAGGCCAAAATCGTCTTGGAACGATCGCTCGCCGAAATCCCCGTCGAAACCCCCTCGCCCATCAAATCAATCGAAACCGTAAATGCCGTCTCCTTAGGATCGCTACTTCGGGAAACCATCACCTCCAGCCCCAGCTCATCACAACGTTTCTCGGGAAGCGGCGTACAGATTAGCCCCCGCCCGTAAATGGTCATAAAATTAATGATTTCCGGCGTTGTCAATTCCGCCGCAGAAAGGAAATCCCCCTCGTTCTCCCTATTTTCATCATCCACCACAATGATAATTTTACCTTGTTTTAAATCTTCGATGGCTTCAGGAATGGTATTCAATCGTATGTCAGACATGTGCATTATTTAATAAACCACAAATATAATACAGGATTGCCCTTCAAAAAAATTTAATTCTTTATTCCTACATACCATTTTTTTTTATTACCTTTGCAATCCAAAACAAAAAGAACGGTTCCATGGCCGAGTGGTTAGGCAGAGGTCTGCAAAACCTTGTACAGCGGTTCGAATCCGCTTGGAACCTCAAAAGATACTTTCAGCACCGAAAGTATCTTTTTTGTTTTCTTACCTTACGGCCTTTGCAAAAGATTCCTTATTTTTAGTTTTTTTAAATGCACCCATGTTCCACATTCTGTTTACATCCATTTTAATCTCTGTGGTTTTCTTCGGTTACGGAAAATTGTTTGAGAAACTTTTCGGTAAACTTTTCGAAGGCATCGCCGCCACCATGATTACAGGCATTTTAAGCCTAACCGTACTCTGGAGCTGCTTAGCCTTCTTCGCTCCCCTAAATGACAAAGTGGAAATCCTCTCTATTCTTTTAGGGTTGGCGTCGTTGTTCTATTTCAATAGTCATCGCCAATTAACAAAATTCTTACGCCAGCATCTCACTCTTCTGATTCCTTCGATGCTCCTCATTGCTTTTGTAGGCGCCTTCTACCCTTACATTTTGGATCATTTCGGTTATTACGTTCCTTCTATCCAATGGCTCAACCGATTCGGACTCACCCAAGGGCTGGCCAATTTCGAGTTAAACCTAGCCCAAATGTCCCCTTGGCATATCCTTCAAGCAGGGCTTTCCCATTGGGCAGATCCATATCTGCGCCTAAACCCCTTGCTTTTAATGATTTATATTACATATGCCCTCGAAAAAAAACGATGGATTCATTTTATTTTCGTCCCAGTTCTTCTTCTTTTCGCCCAATCTCCCAGCCCCGATCTGCCCGTGATCGTTTTTGCCCTGATTGTGCTGGACGAAACATTACACTCCACGAAACCTCAAAATCTTCTCCCCTTGGCCATATTGGCTTTCACCATCAAACCCACCATTTTATGGCTGCCCTTATTCACGTTTACCGCCGCCATCTACGACCGCTCGCTCACCAAAAAAGCACTTGCGGGAAGTTTTTTCCTCTTCAGTCTTTTCGTCTTCAAAAACCTGTGGCTCTTCGCCTATCCCATTTTTCCCGTTCAAATCGGTGGTCTCGGGCTGGATTGGACCCCCGATAAAGCCATTCTCCATTCGTCCTCGGTTATCGCAGCAGAAAAAACCTTCGACATGCAGTACTCCTACGACGAAATAAAACAATTTACCACCTGGGAATTTCTATACCATTGGCTCACCCTAAAAGGATTGAAAGCCTTTTTCAACACCGGCCTGATCGTTACCATAGCCCTACTGCCATTAGCCCTAAAACCTTGGAAAAACCGCCTATTCTTATTTCTCTACCTGACCTTGGTTCTAAAAGCCGTTCTGATTCTCTTGTTTTCTGCCCAATACCGATTCTTCATCGACGTTTTTTTCGTGGCGGCCTTCGTATTGTTCTATGCAAAAATTTCCAAAGCCCAAGCCCTGACTTCGGCCGGTATTGCAACCTTCGTTTTAATCGTCAACCTCGCCTTCCCTCAAATCCTCAAACAAGCTCTGCCCAGCTTCCACCTCGGAAAATACATGCAAGGATTTGAATGGCGCCAATTCCTAACCCCTTCCCACTTTCAACTAAACCAATACGAAACCCATCAGATAGGCAATCTGAAATTCAACGTAGTGAAGCATTACCCGCTTTGTTTCGACACTCCGCAACCCGCCATCACGCCCTATCTGCTTCATCAATACCATCATCTCGGCATCTTCCCACAATGTTCCGACAGCCGAATCGAGCAAGGACTGGTAACGAAAAAACTCACCCCCGAACAAAAAAAACAACTGGAAGCCATCCTAAAAAGCTATTCCCACTGAAAAAAATCCATTTCCTGACTTGGAAATGGATTTAGAAACCAAGAAATAAGATCTTATTCCTATATTTAGGCGTCTTGAGACGGTTGTTCTTCCTCTTTTTTCGCCGTTACTATATTGTAAACAAAAAGAACCACAATAATCCCCAAAATTACCAAAACTCCGAGGTGCTTATCCATAAAACTTAAACTTTTAAGTTCTTCGGCCGGAGCCAATTTATTGGCTTTAATAATACCGTCCACCTCTTCCGGAGTCAATTCGTAGTAAACATCATCCCGCTTCGAGCTAAGCCCTACTATCACAGGGTCTTTTGTAATCCAATACGGCATGCCCGCAATTTGAAATTGCTCGTAAATCACCCCTAGATTCAAATGATCATTAGTGCCTTCAATCGCATACTCTTCCGTCTTGGGAAGCTCTGCCAACAATTTCATTTTTTCGGCCTTTCCGAAAGTAATGAATTTCGCCTGCATCTGTACTGAAAACAAACCGGCAACCAGTAAACACAGCCCGAAGAATAACTTTTTAATAGTATAAAAAATTTAAAGTGTTATTTTTGAGAATTAAGGTTAAGAGGTCTTTCTATTTTCCGCAAGAATTTCCTTGAGAAGTTGCTCACTATCTACCAGCTCATCCCCAAGAAAAAAATTATAACCGATCACCATAAATTTTTCTTGCACCCCTCGTTTTTCCATGGTTACCCAATTGTAAGTGTCCTTTCGGGCCCGAACCCCCGTTTCCGAAATCTGAATATGTTTCGCATCGTGAAAACTCATCGTTTTCACCTCCTTGAGCTCCGTTAGTTCATAAATTTTCTCCGGACGAAAGTACTTCTTCAGATGCAAACGATTGTTTTTGATTTCCGCCTTGCACATCGTCCACCAAACCCATAGAAAGAGGAAGACTAAAGTCCCAAAAATTAAACTGAAGATAAGCATTTAAGCCCGCCGTGATCCCCACCCAAAAGAATGAAAAACATAAGGGCAAAAACGGGAGGCATCACGATAAGCCCTGCCCAAAAATTCAAATCCGTGTATTTTCCGGAGAATTTCACGTTAGGATACTGTTTCATTATAAAACAATATTTTTTTGAATTCCCTCAATTCCCTACAAAGCTCGGAATTGTTTCAACATTCGAAGATCATTTTCGAAAAACATTCGGATGTCTCCCATTTGATAAAGCAGCATCACGATACGCTCAATCCCCATTCCGAAGGCATACCCCGAATATTTATCGGCATCAATCCCCACGTTTTTCAGAACCGCAGGATCCACCATGCCACAGCCCATGATCTCCAACCAGCCCGTTCCTTTCGTAATCCGATAATCCGTCTCCGTATTCAGCCCCCAATACACATCAACTTCCGCACTGGGTTCCGTAAACGGAAAATACGACGGCCGCATACGGATTTTAGACTTCCCGAACAGCTCGGTCGTAAAAAACTGTATCGTCTGTTTCAAATCCGCAAAACTGACATTTTCGTCAATGTAAAGCCCTTCAATTTGATGAAAGATGCAATGCGATCGCGCCGATACCGCTTCGTTACGAAACACTCGCCCCGGCGAAAGAATCCGTATCGGAGGTTCATTTTGCTCCATATAGCGGGCCTGCACCGAAGACGTATGGGTGCGAAGCAAAATATCCGGATTTTGCTCAATGAAAAACGTATCCTGCATATCGCGCGCAGGATGATATTCCGGTAAATTAAGCGCCGTGAAATTGTGCCAGTCGTCCTCGATTTCCGGACCGTCCGCCACCGTAAACCCAATGGATTTAAAAATATCGACAATCTTATTTTTAACTAAATTGATGGGATGACGCCCCCCTAACTCCAAAGGCATCCCAGGGCGGGTAAGATCCTCCCTCTCGGCAAAAGTTTCCGTAGAAAATCCTGCCGACAGATCCTCCAACTTCGAAGCCACAGCTTGTTTTAAGGTATTAATTTTTTGACCGTAAGCCTTCTTCTGTTCATTTGGAACTTCTTTAAATGCAGCAAACAAATCGTTCAACACCCCCTTTTTGCCATTGTACCGAATGCGGAACTGCTCCAACTCGTCCTTACTCCCAGCCGTAAATCCTTCTACCTCCGACAACAACTCGTCTATCTTTTCTAACATGATTTTCTATTTTTCGTATGCCCCGCAAATTTACAATTTTCAATCTACATCAAAAAAGGCTGAAGCACGAAAAATATCGTGCTTCAGCCCCATCATTTATTAACACTTAAAACTAAATTTTATCCTCTTTTAAAAGCCTTCACCAATATTTGAACGTTCATCTCTTTCGTAATCACTCCGTTTTGTAAAGGAGCCTGAAATTTAACCCCAAACGCCTCTCTATCCAAATTCTTAGGCTCGGTTGCGATACGCACCTGATCCTCCGAAACGCTCACGTTCGCATTAAAAGAAACCGGAAGAGTAATCCCCTTAATCGTCATGGAACCTTCCAATACCGTATTATAATCGCCCCCTTCGCTAGGAAGCACTTTCGTAATCTGGTACGACGCCGTAGGAAAACGTTCTACCTCGAAAAAATCTTCATTTTTAAGATGAGACTCCAGTTTGGCCTTTTTATCCGGTTCCCTCTGAAGATCCACAGAAACCAAAGAAGCCATTGAAGCCACAAAACGACCACCAACCAAATGCCCATCTTTCACCGACACCTCTCCACTCTCGAACTTCAATTCTCCAAAATGGCTGGTATTCTCCGATTTAAACACCTTAAAACCTTTCCACTCGACCCGGCTGCCAAGCGTATCCAATACATAACGCTCTCCCTCTGAAACCGCTTCAATCGGAAGCGTATCATCGGAAACAGGTTTATCCTTTCCGCAAGAAACACTCACCGATGCCAACCCAAAGGCAAAAGCCATAATCGAAAGTATAGATCTTATCCTCATTCTTTTACTTAAGTTAATCTTCCGCTAAAGTAACAAATATTTTTAAAAAAAATCCGAATATTTATACTTTTATCCCGAACCCCTTGCGCATGTCCTCATAGTTTTCTACATTTGGCTCGTTATGCTTTTGGGATCCAATCACATCCGAAAAAACGAAAAAAAACAACCGAAAAATTTGGTGGTTTCGGATAATCGTGTAAACACACACACACACACTTACGTCCCCTAAGTCCTTATAAAAGCGCGAAGGCACGCGTATCTTACAAAAAATTTTCGGAAAAACCAACGGCACTTTATTTTTTTGGAGCTTTGGTTTTGAGCGTTGTTTTGAGGAATCTGTTTTCTCAAAACAACGCTTTTTTGGTTTTTACCCTTGTGGTCGTTTTGGCCGTTATTCTTTTTCCGTTTTCGCGAAGTTCATTTTTAACGATAAACCCCAAGCTAAAAGCACTTCTTTATGATCATAAGTTAAAGGTTAAGTGTATCGGTGCTTTTAGCCGCCGGAAGGCCACCCCATGGCTTTCCGGCTTTCTTGCGAAACTTTATCCGATTGAACGTCAA